>NZ_CP035501.1:3920000-4220416 GCF_004135585.1 Sphingosinicella sp. BN140058
CGAAGGCGGCGCCGGCCACGACCATGCCAAGGCTCAACGGAGACAGCAGGGTCTCGTCCGAGACTTGGACGGGGTCCGGCACGACCGAGATCGCGGCCATGCCGGTGAAATGCAGCATCAGGATGGCCGTCACCAGCAGCAGGCTTGCCGCGAGGGCGCTGGCCGCGCTCGCGCGCTCCACCGCACAGCCAAGCGCATAGCGCGTCGGCACGATTGCGAACACGATCGAGACCAGGACAAGAGGAGCGGACCAGCGGAACGACCCTGCAAGCTCCACCGCCTGCATTCCGAGATAGTGCATGGCTGCGATGCCGGCGCCGAACGCGGCGGCGGCGAGCCAGGAGCGGCGAAGCGAACCTCCATCGAGGGCCAATGACGAGCCGATCGTCGTCGAGAGGATTGCGACGACCAGCGATGCCGCCGTCGACGGCATGGCGAAGCCGACGATCATGCCCGGATCGTAGCCGAGCATGGCAACGAAGTGCGTGGCCCAGATGCCAAAGCCGCTCACGAGGCCAGCCATGATCAGCCAGCGCCCACGCTGCCCTGGCGCGGAGGAACGTGCCTGGCGGAGGAGGACGACCGTTGCCACCGAGGCTGCAATGCATATCAGTCCAGCCAAAGCGACGAGTCTCAGATCATGCTCGTTTCGCAGACAATGATAGACTTCGAGCATCCATGTCCCCCTGATGGAGGGCCTCTATCCCGTCCGCCTTAATAAACGGTTCGGCAGTGACTCGCTGTTTCTTCATAGGCATTTGTGCTTATGTTGTGATCCGCCCACGGCCGGCACCGCGCCTTCGCACGCGTGGATGGGTGACTGTCTCGACCTCTCGCTTCGGCCGCCGAAATGGTCGACACGGTATAAGAGTGACTCCGGACGCTGCTTGCTCTGCGGGAGGCGTTCCGATCCGCTTAGGGTTTCGCTGCTTCAGCAAGGAGCTTACGCGTTATGGATCTAGGAGATCAGCCAGCGCGTCCGCAAACCGATTGAGGAGACGTTCGGCTGGACCAAGACGCAGGCCGGCTTCGGCAAGGTCAAGGTTCGCGGTCGCGCCACGGCCGATGCGGTCTTCACCTTTGCAGTCGCTGCCTGCAACCTCGTCCGAATACCCAAGCTGCTGGAGCAAACGGCATGCAACGGGACACCAGCGGCCCACGGGTCTGGCCTCCAACAGCCGGAACTGCCCTTCAATAGGCCAGAAACGCAAGGGCGCCGAGGCCAACACGGCCATCTCCCGCCGAGAGGCGACCAGAAAGGAATCTTGGAGTTCTTCAGCAGCCTGCTGGAGCCCGAACAGGCCTGCTTGGAGTCGGTTCACGCTATAGGGCCGTGATTGAACCCGTGTCGCTGCATCGTCAGCCTACTTGGCGAAAGCGGGGGTTCGTCGCGGCGGATCGCGTTGTGCCCAGCTGCAGCGCCGACAGGATGAGGGATCCGACACACAAAGCCAGTCTTGCAGTGCCTGCCGCGGCCTTGCGCATCAAGCAGGCCGCGGCCGCCTTATCCATCGGCAATGTCGGCCGAAGCCTCTCTGGAGCATTCAACCAGGCAGAAGTGGCGTCCCGAGCCGGGCTTCGTGAATTCACGTTTTCTGCGGGTTTCGGATGTCTACACGCTGAAGCTGGTGTTCCACGCGCAAGAGATGTCCGACGGTCAATGGCTCTGGCACGGGGAGCGCGTCAGCTATGACGTGCTTCTACGAGAGGTGGCCGCGGTCAGAAGTTTGAATCCGCATCCCTCGATCCTCTTTAACTTCGCAGTTGGTCACGGATGCGGCGAGCTGGACAGAATGAGGCGCGAGATTGCTGTCGCCACCAAATGTTCAGCGGATGGAATTCGGTGCCTCCAAGGGACGCTGGCCGAGTTTAACGCTCACACCTGACTCCGGCGTGGGTCAACCCGCGCTGTAGCTGGTGCTCCCGATCGTAGACCTGCCTGGCAATAGCGGACGTTGGCCGCCGTGCCCCCCGATCCTGTCGGCAACAGCTGGAGGGGGTGGATACGCGACATTGGCTGGGCGTTGGATTCAGGCCGAAATGGACATCCAGTCGGAGATGCGGGCGGGCAATCCACAGGCCTTGTGCGGAACTTAATGTTGGAATTGCCCCGCATCGAGAGCGGTGCCACGGTGGCGAAGGCTGAGTGTGCGAGAGCGGCGAAAAGCCTTACCAAGGCCGTCAATACCGCAAAAACGTCTATAATGCCCTACGAACAATCTGGAGGGGTCGTTAGAGGCGTTATGCTCAGGAATCTCACGATCAACGCGCGACTGATTGCCGGCTTCGGCATCGTGCTGCTGCTTCTCATCGTTCTATCCGCGATCAGCGTCGGGCGGGTGAACACCGTCAACGACAATCTGACGACGATCAACGACGTCAACAGCGTCAAGCAGCGCTACGCTATCAATTTCCGCGGCAGCGTGCACGATCGCGCGATCGCCCTTCGCGACGTGATCCTGGTTTCCTCGGCCGACGAGCTCAACACGGCGCTCTCCGACATCAAGACGCTCACCGAGAAGTATGACGCCTCGGCAGGCCCGCTTGACGCGATGCTGGCGCCAGACACGAACCCGACTGCCGAGGAAGTGAGAATCCTCCAAAGCATCAAGGACACCGAGCGCAAAACGCTGCCGATCATCGAGCAGGTTATCGCCCGCAAGCGCAGCGGCGACCAGAATGGTGCCGCGGCCATGCTGATGGGCCAAGCGCGGCCGCTGTTCGTCGAGTGGCTGGCCCGGATCAATCAGTTTATCGATCTGCAAGAAGCGATGAACAAGTCCGTTGCCGCCGATACCCGTGAGGCGACCGGCAGCTTCCAGTCCTTGATCATCGTTCTGTGCCTACTTGGCCTTGCGCTTGGCGCCGCAGTCGCCTGGTGGTCGCTCGCCTGCGTCCGTCCGATCCGAGCCATGGCCAAGATCATGGAAACTCTCGACTCCGGCGACGGCGATCTCGTGCTGCCGGCGGCGGGTACGCGCAACGAACTCGGCCAGCTTGCCGACGCGATGATCGCCTTCAGGACGAAGCTCAAGGCGGCTCAGCGCGCCCATGAGGCCGCCCAGACGGCTCAAAAGGATCAGGCGGACACGATCGTCGGCAGCATCGGCGA
Organism: Sphingosinicella sp. BN140058; assembly: GCF_004135585.1. Taxonomy (NCBI): domain Bacteria; kingdom Pseudomonadati; phylum Pseudomonadota; class Alphaproteobacteria; order Sphingomonadales; family Sphingosinicellaceae; genus Sphingosinicella; species Sphingosinicella sp. BN140058. The sequence continues at coordinate 3,923,113 of NZ_CP035501.1, forward strand.
GGGCCTTGCGGCGCTTTCCCGTGGAAACCTTCGCGCCCGGATATCGGCCGACCTCACTGGTCCGTTCGCCAAGCTAAAGGTTGACTTCAACACAGCGGCAGAAAGCCTGCAGGACATCCTCGGCGAAGTCAGCCGGTCTGCGTCCGCGATCCACGGCGGATCGGGCGAGATCAGCCAGGCCTCGGACGATCTGTCGCGGCGCACCGAGCAGCAGGCCGCCTCGCTCGAGGAAACCGCTGCGGCGATGACGCAGATCACGGCCACCGTGCAGAACAGCGCGGCCGGCGCCAACGAGGCCAACAAGCTGGTCCGCGCTACCCAGGCGGACGCCCAGGAGAGCAGCAAGGTCGTCGGAGATGCCGTCGCCGCGATGGCCGAGATTGAGAAATCGAGCCAGGAGATCACCAAGATCATCGAGGTGATCGACAAGATCGCTTTCCAGACCAATCTGCTCGCGCTCAACGCGTCCGTGGAAGCGGCGCATGCCGGTGAAGCCGGTCGCGCCTTCGCGGTCGTCGCCAACGAAGTGCGCGCGCTTGCCCAGCGCTCGGCCGATGCGGCGCAGGAGATCGGTACCCTGATCTCGAATAGCTCGCGCCAGGTCGAAGGCGGGGTCACGCTGGTCGGCGAGGCCGGCAAGGCGCTCGGGCGTATCATCGGCTCGGTCGATGAAGTCTCCGGCCTGATCAGCCGGATCGCGATGGCGGCCGACCAGCAGAGCTCGGCGCTTGCTCAGGTCAACACTGCGATCAGCGAGATGGACAAGGTGACCCAGCAGAACGCGGCCATGGTGGAGGAAAGCAACGCCGCCGCGCGCAGCCTCGCCGACGAGGCGTCCGGACTCGCTCGGCTCGTCGGCCGATTTGAAACGGGAGCGAAGGCGCCCGCGGTTGTGGCGCGACCGTCGCGCAGACCCGCGCTGGCTCCGCGGGCCAGCGGAAACACCGCACTCGCGCTACAATCCGATCTCACGAACGCCGTCGATGAATGGAACGAATTCTAGTCTAGAATAATCGAGTGCGACAAGAAGCGGGCCTGCGGCGTCCTTGGCGCTGGCCCGCTTCGAACTAGGCGCTGCCCACGGAAGCCCCAATCTATTTCGCTCGGCTTACGTGGCGCGAGGGAGGCATACCCCCGGCAACGCCTTCTATTTCCAATCCCGCGGCTCTTAGCCCCACGCGCACAATCCTGCGCTTCACCGCCCAGAGCTCCAAGTCACCGCACGATCGGTCTGGGTCGCTGCCGGCTTTAGCTATCGAGCGCGAGCCCGTGTGGCGCAAACGTTGTCCTGGCGCGGGTGCCCGGATCTTCGCCGCAGCGCTGTCCGATGGTGATGGGAACAGCAGGGCAGGGTGGAAGGCAGGCGTTTCGTATGCAAGGATCCGCACATGCGTATTGGGATCATGGGTCGGAGCCGGGCGACCGTCTCGACCTGGCGGACGCCGGCGCCGAACGTCAGCCCGCGGCGCGAGATCGGACATTGGCTGCCGAGCGGGGCTATGCCGCGCGCAATTACAGGAGGGGAGGATCAAGACATTCCGCTCCGGCCAACCTCAAGGTTGGAAGAATCGTCGTGTTGCCCCAGACCTCGTCTTGCCACTGAATCGGAATGGAGGCACTCGTCGGCGCGAAGAGGAGACCGAAGGTGGGCCGTTGCATCATAGTGGTAGAAGACGAGCCACTAGTCCGCATGCTTCTCGCCGACCACCTGCGCGAAGCGCAATTCGAGGTCGCCGAAGCCGCGGATGCAGATCAAGCCGTTAAGCTCCTGGATGAGTTGCCGGGGGTCGAGGCGGTGATCTCCGACGTCAGGATGCCCGGCAGCATGGATGGTGTCGGATTGGCCCACGAGATCGCAGCACGCTGGCCGGATGTAACCGTCATTCTCACGTCAGGCTTTCTCGGCGATGACCATGAGCGCCTTCCGCCTTGCACGCATTTCGTCGGCAAGCCTTACCAGTTGGAGCAGTTCACCTCCCTGCTCCGAAGCAGTCTTCCATAGCCTGATCGGAGAAATGCTTTCGAAAGCCGCCAGGCCAGGAGCTTAGTGCCCTGCGCAGAGAGATAGCCGGGTTCTTAGGATTTTAGTCGAATGTCACCGCCGGACTCTACGGAAGCTTTAGCCAGCGCTCTTCGGACGCTCGAGACGGCACGAGAGATGCTCGTAGTCGCCAAAGCAAGCGGCGGTGGCGAAGATGTTCCCCAGCTTGAAGATCTCGTGCGGCAATCGGAAAGGTTGGTGATTCGGGCTGGTGGTGCCATCCCTGCTGAATTCCTGCCGTGAAAAGTCGCCGCCGGAGCCAATCAGCGTCTTTTTCGAACGGCACCCTGTGGGCACTTCGCGGTTGGTCCGGCAATGCAACCCGCGGCCGGGTTGCCGCGACATCGGCTTACCCAAAGATAATCCCGTTGCTCTTTTTAGGGAGCGCCCGGCTGCGGCAGGACGGGAAAAGTGACCAGGCCCCACCGTTGCTCTAAGCTGTCGGACGGCACCGGCCGGTTTATGGGGCGGTCGCCATCGAAGCTGCGGACGATGCCGACGCGATGCAGAAGGCGGAGAACCACTGCGCCAAGTGCGAGTTTTGGGATAGCGCAAGGATAGTCGGGAGGTCCGACTAACCCCGGAGCGTCGCAGTCGCGGAGCGAGCTGGGGATCTTCGCTCCCCTTGGCAAACGCCGCCTCCGGCTACCGTAGGGATGAACGCTGCGTCTGGTGTCCTGACGCCCCGCCATTTCGTCCTTCCTGCGTCAGCTTGTCGGCTCCGTTCCCGAGACGACCCAAGCGCGACCGTCGGAAGCGGAGGTCACGATCCGAGCATAGCTCTGGGTGAATAGTCGCCGGATCTGCATGCGAGCTAGGGAGCTGCCCGTCACGACGGCAAGCGCTCGCGACTTGGGCATCGTCGCCATGTGCTCGCCCATCCGCTTGATCATCTCCTGGGACTGGATTGGACACGCAGACACGTCGATGATCATTGCATAGTCACGCAGCTGGTTCGTGACGAACGCCTGCTTCAGGTCTGCGATATATGCGTCGACTTCGTCGACGGTCATCAAACCGCCCAGGGCCACCTCGATGATCGACTGGGCTGGATCAACGTGTATGCGATACATGGCTTCCTCCTACGCGTGCATACAGATCAATATGTTCAGGAAGCATTGACGATCGTGTAGGCATGTTCGGGTACATGCTCCTGGTCACGTTCCGAGCTGAAGCCAGGATCATTTGGCAGTGTCTTCGAGACGCGCGACAGGCAGGCGGTTCTCGAAAACGGCTAGCTCGGGACGCTGCTCTCTGCCCGCTCGCGAGCCGCATTCAAAGTGGCGGGCCACGCGAAATCTTCCTCCCGTTTCAACAATGGTTTTCGCGACGAACGTGGATCCGGGTTCCGTTGCTGCCGTTTGGAGGCGTTCCTCATCTCGCGCCGGTATATTCCGGTCCTTCTTATCGCCTTTAGCCCGGAAGAGGAGAGGGGGCTGGCTGCTTTTGAGCGACGGGTGCGGAAAGTCCGTGCCGGCTCTCAAGCGGAGATCTTCCATGATCAAGACTATTGCCCTCAACAAGCTCGTGCCGTCCTGCCGCAACGTGCGTCGGCGAGGCGATCCGCAGGCGGACGCGCAGCTCAAGGCCGACATCGAGGCACGCGGCTTGCTCCAGAACCTGGTGGTGACAGCAACAGCGAAACCCCGTGGCAGCTTCGCGGTCGAGGCCGGCGAGCGGCGCAGGCGTGCGCTGCAGGCCCTTGCCGACGAGGGCAAGCTTGACAAGGCACATGCGGTGCCATGCCTCGTGCTCGAGGTCGGATCGATCCCCTTGGACGAAGCAAGCCTCGCCGAGAACCTCCAGCGGTTGTCGATGAACCCGGCCGACGAATGCCTCGCCTTCCAGCAGCTCATCGCCGCTGGTGCCGACGTGGAGAGCATCGCCCGCCGGTTCGGCCTCACCACCCGCTTCGTCGAGGGGCGGCTCCGGCTCGCCGATCTTGCGCCGGTCGTCTTCGAGGCCCTCGGGTCGGGCGAGATCGGCCTCGAGGTGGCGAAGGCCTATGCCGTCACCTCCGATCGGGAGCGGCAGGCCTGGGTCTACGAGCAGATCGGCAACAGCTATGGCGGCGCGCAGCCCGACAGCGTGCGCCGGATGATGACGCAGGCGACTGCAAGCGGCTCCGATCGGCGCGCCCGCTTCGTCGGCGAGGACGCCTATGTCGGAGCCGGTGGCCGCGTCGAGCGGGACCTGTTCTCGGGCGAGGCGGCGACACGCTGGCTCGACGTGCCGCTGCTCGAGCGGCTCGCCCTTGAGAAGCTAGACGCGATCGCGGCTGAGCAAGCCGCCGAGGCGGCCCTTGCCTGGGTGCGTCCGACGCTCGCCGACTGGATTGGCCATGCGCTTACCAACGGGCTCGATCGCATCGTTGCAGAGCCCGCGGCGCTCACCGAGGAGGAGTTGGAGCGCGTGGCGGTTCTTCAGGAGGAGATCGATGCGTTCGTCGCGCTGATCGACGACGCAGAGGCGACCGAAGAGGCGAGGATCGAGGCCGAACGGCAGCTTCTCGCGCGGGAGGAGGCGCTCAGCGCCCTTGCCGACAAGCCGCCCGTCCTTCCGCCTGAGATACGCGAGAAAGCCGGTACCTTCCTCCTGCTCGACGACGAGGGCAGACCGGCCCTGCACAATGTCTTCTACACCGAAGCTGCTGCCCCGGACTGCGGTGAAGCGGAGGGGACGCAGGTGGATGGAGCGGAGGCGACGGCCGGCGCGACTGCGGCAGCTGCCGAGACCGGGCCTTCGCTGTCGCAGCGCCTTCTCGACGAACTCTCGATGCAGCGGCGGGACGTCCTCGCCGTGCACGTCGCCCGGGACTCAGCGCTGGCACTCGATCTCGCGACCTTCCTGATGGTCGACGGCGAAGAGACATACGTTTCGGAGAAGAGCGGCTTCTCGCTGAGAGCGACACGGCCAGCCGATCCGGTGCCCGACCTGCAAACGCCCGATGCGGAAGCGACCATCGCACTTGCGCGGATCGCCGAGGCTCTCGACCGTACCTGGACGGAGGGGGAGACGCGCGCCGCCCGGTTCGACGCCTTCAGGTCTTTGAGCCCGGAAGCTCGGCTGGCATGGCTCGCTTTTGCGATCGCCGGCACGCTTGAGCCCAGTATCGGTGCGGCAAATGCCGGCTGCGCCTTTCACGACCATCTCGCGGGACTGCTCGGCGTCCATGTCGCGCGCTGGTGGCGGCCGACGGGCATGAACTATTTCGACCGGGTGCCGAAGAGCATGTCGCTCGGCGTTCTTGCCGAGATCGGCGGGCCGGCTTTCGCCGCCCGCTACGCCAAGGCGAAGAAGGCGGAGCTCTCGCAAAGCTGCGAGCGTATCTTCGCCGGCGACTTCATCGGCGATGTCGAGGTGAAGGCGGCGGCGCTTGAATGGGTGCCTGACGCAATGCGGTTCGCGGCAGGCGCGGCGAACGAGGAGCAGGCCGATACGCCGCCTTGGGAAGATCTGCCCGGCCACCAGCTCTTGGACGCCGAGGATGCGCTGGCTGTGGAGGCGCTCGGCGACACGGCTGTCGATCTCCGCGAAGCCGATGCGGCCTGCGATGACAGCTTTTCTGTCGCGGAGAGGGAAGGCAGCGTTGCCGATTGCGGGATGGAGGAAGCGGCCTGAGAGCCAGGTTGCTTCCGCGGGCGGTTGTCTCCGGACGGCCGCCCGCGTCCTGCTCAGCACCGGCTGGGGGCGGCGACCGGATTTTGTCAAAAGTGGCCGCAGGGATCGTCCAACGGGATATGCAGGCGCTCCCCACTTTCCGCCGCGATGGACCTGGCACAGGGGCGTCGCCGAGGTGCCTCACTGAAGGACCTGCCTTCACCCGTCCGGACGGGCGGCAGGTCGTTCACAGGAGATCCGCACATGTCGCCCCGCCGCCGGCAGATCGCCGCCCGGGATCCCCGCCGTCCCCAACCCGTGCCGAGCATTCCCGAGTGACATGTCGAGGCTGATCGGAGCTGATGAAAGCGCGTCGGGAACCTGGAGTGCCGCGTGCCTGATAGCAGTTCCGAGCTTGGAAGCGCATGCCGATATCGGCCTCGACGCCTTCCGGAAGCGCGGCGTCCGGCGCGAGAGGGCGCCCTGACCCGGCGCCGCTTCCCCGCAACCCGCCGGCCCTCGGCCCGTGTTGCCCCGCTTGCACGGGGCTGCCCGCGCCGGCCTCGGCCGGAGGTTTCCCGCGCTGCGCGCGGTGCGGGAGAGGCGGCCTGACCGGGGCCTGCGGGCTCCCGTCGCCGGACGATCCGGCGCCTTGAACGGGAGACGTTTCGATGCATACCAGCCTTGCCGCACAGCTCGCCCAGCTCGAACTTGGCCATCTCCGCGCGGAGCGAGTCCAGGCCGCCCGGAGCACCGAGCCGCCTGACGCGGAAGCCGTCGAGCACACGCTCGCGGCGATCTGGTCCGAGCTGTTCGCCCTGTTCCCGGACACCGCGCTTGAGGAGGATGCCGAGGAGATCGCCTGGGGCCTCGTCAACCTGTTCCATCGTGCCGCCGCCAAGCGCAGCCGCCAGATCGACCGGGCGACAGACGAGATCCGATGCCTGCTCGCCTGCGCCGACGGCTCGGAAGTCCATTCGAGCCAGCTCGAAACTGAGATCGAGCGTGCACGCACCGCCGAGGCCGCGATGCTGGGCCTAGAGGCGATGCGGGAGGCCGCGGCCCTGCTTTATGCCCGCGAGACCGGCTCCTCCTGGCGTCCCGCGGGCGGCTCGCGCCTGAACCACGGCGCTTCCTGCACCTCGGCCGTCGTCGACGGCCGCGACTTCCTTCGAGCACGCGGCGAGGCCCAGCGCCGGGCCCGCATGCCCGAGGGCACGCCGGTCCTGTTCGCTGGCGGGCGGCTGTCCTTCGCCACCGAGCTGGAGGCGAAGACGTTCGCCACCAACGTCTGGGACACGCTCGACAGGGTACGCGAACGCGTCGCCGACTTGGTCCTCGTCCACGGCGGGGACAGCAAGGGCGTCGATCGCCTGGCAGCAGCCTGGGCCGAGGCGCGCAAGGTGCCGCAGATCGCGTTCGGGCTCGACAGACGCCTTGGCCAGCGTGCCGGGTTCAAGCGCAACGAGCAGATGCTGTCGTTGAAGGCCCGCTGCCTCGTCGCTTTTCCCGGCAGCGGCGTGCTCGAGCGCTTGGTCGTGCAGGCCAAGGAGAAGAACATCGCCGTCGTCGATCGCCGCGGTCCGCTCGGCACCAACCCAAAGCATGCGGCGCGGCTCGCCGAAGCTGCGGCCTGACCGCCATTGCCGGACTGGCTTTGCCGCCGGTCCGGCTCTCGCTCTCTAGGTCGAACTCAAACGAATGGATCTAGAGCTTAGCCACCGAGCCACCTCCGGCGGAACGCCGCCGCCTCCTGATCGTCCGCGAACGACAGCACGAAGCCGGCGAACGGATCCACCCGACCCAAGACGCTGTGCGGGCAATTGTCCATAATCCAGCGGGCACATTCGTCCGACTGGATCAGGGCAGCCTGATCGGCAGAAATTGGAATGTCGGGCATGCTCCCCGCCTAACGCATCGGCATCGGCATAGGTATGAGCCGCGCCCGTTTCTCCCCGCAGGCGGTGCACCGAAGCCGCCGCTCCGCCTCCTTGATCGTCACCGGGATCGGGAACACGTCGTAGAAGGCGGATGGCGCCACCACGATCTCGTGGCCGCACGCCTGGCAGAGCACGCGGCAGTTTGCCTTGTGCCGACCGAAGCTGAAGGTGGTCTCGAATCGCGCATTCGCCATGCGAGAACAGGGCGGGAACAATGATGCGAGGTCAACGGGACTCCCTTGTGGATCACGAGGATAATTCAAGCCTGCTCGATGGGTGCCGGCCAAGACCAGAAAGTATCGAAGCGTCTCGCCCTCATTGAGCATCCAGCGCCTGTGCACCCCTCGAATGTACAGCGGGAAGATCGAGTGCGGTGACCTGCTACGCTCGACGGCATTTCGGCCCGCATAATCCCTAATTCAGTCCTCTTCATGCTCGCTCATCGACGGCCGATTTCTCCATTTCTCAGTTGTTCGACCCCGGGATGGAGCGTTTCCCGACCAGCACCCTGCTTGTCGATCAGGGCGAGCCCGGTCGGGCGAACTCTCGTGTTTCTCGGCAATTGATGGAGGGAATCACGGCCGTGGGAATGCGCGGCGGCGCAGAGGCGGGGTGGGCGTCGCGCTCTTTGGGCCCGTTCCGGCGCGCCGCAACCCGGGCTTGTGCCCGGGTCCTCCACTATCGCTCCGGCCCTGAGGCCACCCCATCGCCTGGGCGATGGGGACCCCGGCGGGTGCGGCCCGCCTCCTGAGCGGGCCCGCTGGAGCCGCTCCTGCGCCCACCCCGCTCGGCGGTTCCCCGGGCGCGCTGAAGGAGTGAAGATCATGCGAAACAAGACGGCAAAGAGCGGCTCGAGCCTCTATGCGGAGGTCACCGAGCGCATAATCCGGGAGCTCGAGGCAGGGCGGCTGCCTTGGGTTCAGCCGTGGGACAGCGGCGCCTGCGGACCGGCGATGCCGCACAATGGGGGCACCGGACGGCCTTATTCCGGCATCAACGTGCTGATCCTGTGGTCTGCCGTGATCGAAGGTGGCTATTGCTCGCAGCGCTGGCTGACCTTCCGGCAGGCGCTCGCGCTCGGCGGCCATGTCCGCAAGGGCGAGACGGGTACGATCGTCTGCTATGCCGACCGGTTCACGCCACGGGACGAGGCCGAAAAGGCACGCGACGAGGATCGGGAGGCGAGGGCGGTTGCGTTTCTGAAGCGCTTCGTCGTCTTCAATGTCGACCAATGCGACGGGCTCCCGAAGGAGGTGGCGGGTGCGCCGGAACCACGCGGTGAACGCGAGACTTTACCTCATGCCGAGGCGCTCATCGCCGCCACCGGAGCCGATATACGGGTCGGTGGCGGGCTTGCTTTCTACGCGCCTGACCTCGATTTCGTGCAGGTTCCCCCGCAGCTTTATTATGGCGACCAGATCAATTGGTACCGGACCGTGCTGCACGAACTCGGTCACTGGACGGGACATCCGACCCGGCTCGGCCGCGACCAGAGCGGCTGGCTCGACCGGGCTGCTTATGCCCGTGAGGAACTGGTCGCCGAGCTGACCAGCGCTTTCACCTGCGCGTCGCTGTCGATCCAGCCGACCGTCCGCCATGCCGATTATATCGGCGCCTGGCTCGAGGTGCTGCATGGCGACGACAAGGCGATTTTCCGAGCGGCGAGCGCGGCAAGTAAGGCAGCCGATTACCTGCTCGCCTTCAGGCCGGATGAAGGAGAGCGGTCATGACCGGCCAAGCAAAACTGCTCGCCTGTCTCGAAGCGGCTCTGGAGACGATGCCGGCACGAACGCGGGAGGTGTTCCTGCTGCATCGTGTCGCGGATCTTGCCTATCCCGAGATAGCGGACCGGCTCGGGATCGATGCCGACATCGTGGAGCGGGAGGTCGCTGAGGCGATCCTGCACCTTGATATCGAGCTGAGCAGGATGATGCAGGAGGAGGAGGCGTGACGTCGTTCGCTGCCGCTTCGGATCGGATGGCTCTTGCCATCCGGTCCTCTCCTGCGACAAGTCGAACCATGCGCACCGACGTGGATCATCTGCCGCCAGCCAAGCAGCGCGAGCTCGAACGCGTGGTGCGGATCCTGTTCGAGGAGTTCGAGGAAGCGACCGGGCTGGCCACCCAGGACTGGAAGAAGAAGGGGCGGATCCTCAAGATCATCCTCTACGGCTCCTACGCGCGCGGCGGCTGGGTGGACGAGCCGCACACCGCGAAGGGCTATCAGTCGGATTACGATCTGCTGATCATCGTCAGCGACAAGCGTCTGGTCGACCGTGTCGAATATTGGGCCAAGGCCGAGGAACGGTTGATCCGCGAGCTCTCTATCACGAAGACGCTGCGGACGCCCGTCAACTTCATCGTCCACACCCTCCAGGAGGTGAATGACGGGCTCGCCCATGGTCGCTATTTCTTCATGGATGTCGCTCGCGACGGGATCGCTCTCTACCAGAGCGACGACACAGAATTGCACACGCCCAAGCCGAAAACGCCGGGGCAGGCGCTCGCCATGGCACGAGAATATTTCGAGGAGTGGATGCCATCCGCGATGAGCCGGTTCAAGCTCGCGAGATACGCGATGGCAGATCGTCTACTGAAGGACGCTGCTTTCGACCTCCATCAAACTGCCGAGCGTCTTTATCACTGTGTGCTGCTCGTCTGCACTTTCTACACGCCGCATGTGCACAATCTGGCGTTCCTGCGCACGCAGGCTGAGCGGATCGACCGACGGCTGGTCTACATCTGGCCGCAGGACAGCCGTCGCGAACGGGCGATGTTCGAGAAGCTCAAGGACGCCTATGTGAAGGCGCGTTACTCCCGCCATTACCGCATCACCGAAGAGGAGCTTGCCTGGCTCGGTGAGCAGGTGGAAGAGCTCGGGCGGGTCGTGCACGTCATCTGCTCGGAGCGGATCCAGAGCCTGGAGCAGAGCGCCGCCGCCTGAAGTTCTGGCGTGGCAGGACGGCAGCGAGATGGCCTGAGCACATCGGGGGCAAGTCATTCGTCTGGGCTCCGATCGGCCGGCCGGACCTTCCCTTCTCCTGTCTCAGCCCTGCTGGCGCGGCCGCGGCGGGACGCAACCCGCGGCCTCTCGCCCCGTGTTGCCCTTCGGGCTGCCCGCGCCGGTCTCGGGCCGGGGTTCCCCGTTCCGGTGCGCTCCGTCGCTTAATCCGCGCCTGTCTCCGGGCTGTCGACGGGATGGTCCCGGCGGCAGGAACAGGAGACTTCAGCCATGACCAACATCGTGATCCTCGTCGGCAATCTCGGCGCCGACCCGGAGCGTCGCTCCACCACCGGCGGCACCGACGTCGCAACCTTCAGCCTCGGGACCAGCCGTCCGAAGCGCGACAGCGAGGGCAAGACCTACAAGGATGCGAGCGGGTTCACCGCCAAGGATACCGAGTGGCATCGCATCATCTGCTTCAACGGGCTCGGCCGGACCATCGCCCAGCACGCGTCCAAGGGCATGCTCGTCTCGGTCCGCGGACGGCTCCATTATACACGCTGGACCGACCGCGAAGGTGTCGAGCGCTACGGCTGCGAGGTCATCGCCGACGACGTGCAGTTCCTCAGCAGGCCACGCCAGGCGCCCGCCGGCGGCAGCACCGAACCGCAGTCCGACCTCGATGACGATGTGCCTTTCTGAGGCCAGTGCGAGCCCCGGCGGGAACTCCGCCGGGGCTTCTTGCATGCTGGTCAATCCATGTGCCTGACACCCTGAACCGCACAGCCTCTGTTGGTGCGGGCGGAGGCGGCGGTGAGGGGCGTCTCGTAGAGGCCCAGTGTGGCGGCCGGCGAAGCGGCCCTCAAGGATGCGCGGTTCCCCCAATTTGCTGCGCAAATCGGCTCCCCCACGCCCCGCTTCGCGGCGCCTTCGGCGTCCCTGACCGCCGCTCCGCCGCCCGCTCCTGAAGCGCCGTCTTCGCTTTCGAAGACCACGAAAGGAGATGGCGATGAGCATGATGTCGATGATCGGAACCGGGCGCTGCGATGCTCTGGTAGATGCGCTGAAAGCGGAGTTCGGAGGCATGTTGGCCGAGCGTATCCTGGAAGCGGAAGCCCTCGATTTCCTGTGGGAAGCGCGGGTGCGGGAGCGTTATCTCGGGCAGCATGAAGCCGCGTTCCTGGACGACGTAGAGAGCTTCGACGAGGTCTCGCGCATCGTGATCCTGAGCCTCGTCGATGGGTGTTGGCACGTCGGATTGTGCCAGGTGGATGGCAACGGACATGCCTCGGAATTGCTCTGGAAGCGGCGCTTCGAGAGCTTGAAAGAGGCCGAAATCGCGTACCATTCGGTGCATTGAAGGTCGGCCATTCCAGTGGCGGGAGCGGCGCAGCAGCGTCGCTTCCGCCTTCTTTTTGTTCGCCGCAGGGGTGGTGTATAGCAGGCTTGCGGGTGATCGAGATGGGAGGTCCTGGGATGCAACGGGTGCAGGGAGACAGAAGGGAGCAGGGGAAGGCAAGATAAAGTTATGGCACCGGAGCTGCCATAAGCCCTTGTCTGCACATCGTTTATTTGGGTGCCGGACCGGCACTGGCATGGGCGAACCGGTGCCGGTCCGGGGAGAAATGGCGCAATTCCGCGAAGCCGACGGCACCGGTTTTCTAAAGCTTCTCGCTGCGTCATGCTCGCTTGTCTTAACGCCGGGAACGACGATCCATGGACGATGACGAGCGCTTTGAGCCACGGCTCGGACGGCAACGCGATCAGACGGGGAAGGCTGGGCGGCGCTATCTTGGCCGGGTCCTCGCCGCCGTCAATCTCGCCAGGTCCGGGCTGGCGCTGGCAAGATCGGGACGAACCGCTTTCACCGGCGTTCGCGCCGGGCGCGGCTCGGGAATCGGCAGCGTGCTGGTAGCGCATTCGGGCCACGGCGGGAGGAGCAGCCGCCGTGTCATCGTCAAGGCGAGCATCGTGAAGCTCGCCGGCAAGGGGGCGGCTGCGGCCGCAGCGCACCTGAGCTACCTCCAGAGGGACGGCACAACCCGGGAGGGGGAGCGCGGAGCGCTCTATGACGAAGCCGGCGACATGGCCGACGGGCGGGTATTTCGCGAGCGGGGCAGCGGCGATCGCCATCAGTTCCGCTTCATCGTCTCTCCCGAGGATGGTGACCAATACGAGGATCTGAAGCCGCTCACCAGGCGGCTGATGGCGAGGATGGAGGAGGATCTCGGGACGAAGCTCGACTGGGTCGCGGTCGACCACTTCAACACGGGCCATCCACACACCCACATCGTTGTTCGCGGAAAGGATGATCGCGGCGCGGATCTCGTGATCGCCCGGGATTACATGACGAGCGGCATCCGCGCCCGCGCTGCGGAGCTCGTGGACTTGGACCTCGGACCACGCACAGCGCGGGAGATACGGCAGGCGCTTCACGCGGAGATCGAGCAGGAGCGGCTGACCTCGATCGACCATCGGCTGTTGAACGGCGTGGACGCAGCGGGGCAGGTGACGAGTCACGCCCGGGACGCATTCGACCAGAGCCTCCGCGCGGGCCGCCTGGCCAAGCTGGTGCAGCTAGGCCTGGCAGAACCTTTGGGTGCCGGGCGGTTCCGGCTCGCACCCGATCTTGCCGACACGCTGCGCGCGATGGGCGAACGCGGTGACATCATTCGAACGTTGCAGCGGGAATTTGCCCGCTCCGGCGTGGCGCCGGCACCGGCGGATCAGGTCATCTACGATCCTGGCGCACCGGACGCGCGGCGCCTGGTAGGACGGGTACGTGCATTGGGGCTCGCGGACGAGCACGCCGACCGTCACTATGTCATCGTCGACGGGATCGATGGCCGGAGCCATTATGTGGATATCGGTAAGCCGACGTCGAGCTACGGTGGCGAGCGGGAGCCGGGCGCGGGGCCGAGGATCGGCACCATCGTTTCGATAAATCCGGTGCGCGCTGAGGTCCGGGAGGTTGATCGCACGATTGCCGATATCGCGGCGGCGAATGGCGGCCGCTACGACGTCGAGGCACACCTGCGCCACGACCCGACCGCGACGGACCGCTTCGCGCAGACCCACATACGACGCCTCGAAGCGATGCGGCGAAGGAACGGGATCGTCGAGAGGGAGCCTTCGGGACGATGGGTGATCGCGTCCGACCATCTCGAGAGGGCGGCCGCCTACGAGGCCGCGCTGGTTCGTGATCGACCGGTGACGATCACCTTGCTGTGCTCGCAGCCACTCGAGACGCTGGTCGAAGTGGGATCGGCCACCTGGATCGACCGCGAGCTTGTCGCGAGTGCCCCGGAGCCGTTGAGAGACACCGGATTCGGGCTCGAAGTTCGGGAAGCGCAGCGGCTGCGCCGACAATGGCTTGTTGCGCAAGGTCTTGCGAAAGTGACCGAAGATGGCACGCGGTTTGCGCCTGGCTTGCTCGCGATCCTGCAGCGGCGGGAGCTGCTCCGGGTTGCCGGCGAGATTAGCGAAGAATTAGCGATGCCGTATCGTGAGACAGAGGAAGCCGCGCGCGTCGAAGGAATCTATCGTCGGCCGGTTGACCTGGTGAGCGGTCGCTTCGCCCTGGTCGAACGCGCGCGCGACTTCACGCTGGTGCCCTGGCGCCCAGTGCTGGAACGGCAGGTTGGGAAGGCCGTGTCCGGAGTGATGCGCGGCGATGGCATCAGCTGGTCCTTTGGTCGCGAGCGCGGAGGACCTCATCTGCGCTGATGCTGGCTCGTGCCCCGCGGCTCTACGGCTCGTCCTCAGCTATGCTCATCGTCCGGCTGGTGGGCGATAATGGTTGCGGACCGGCCAGGAGCGACAGCAACCGAACCGCCAGTGGACATTGCCAAACCCCCGCGTCATCGACGGCTCAGTCCCAAAGCACGGTAAGAGGCCCCTCACCGTTGGCGAGGAGCCAAGCGATCAAATCTCGGTATTCTCCGCTAGCGCAAGCGCGTCTTCCACGTCGATCCCGAGATATCGGACTGTGTTTTCGATCTTGCTATGCCCGAGAAGAATTTGGACGGCTCGAAGGTTGCCGGTCGCCCTGTAGATGATGGATGCCTTCGTTCGGCGGAGCGAGTGCGTGCCATACTCGCTTCGCATCAGACCCACCCCGGTTACCCATTCATCGACAAGCCGGGCATATTGGCGGGTGCTGAGATGCCCCTTCTGGTCAACCCGGCTGGGAAAGACATAGTCGTCCACGGTTCCTCCCCGCCGATCAAGCCAAGCAAGCAGGCTGCATCGAGCGTCCGGAAGCAGCTCGAACTGAACAGGCCGACCCGTCTTCTGCTGCGTCACGATGGCACGCGTGCGGATTTGCCCGCCGCTTACAATGTCGCCGATCTTTGTCTGCACCAGGTCGCAGCCGCGGAGCTTGCTATCAATCGCTAGGTCGAATAGCGCACGATCACGCAAGCGACGGCGCTGGTTGAGGAAAAACCGGATCTCCCATATTTGCTTCGGCTTGAGCGCTCGCTTCGCGCCGACCATCCTTCCGGCATTCCAGACAAGACGTTTGGTGGTGTGTTCAGTTTTGGGCGTCTCCATGATCGTTCTCCGATGACCAGTGCGGCCGTCCGAGAAACGCTTTGGCGCACGATTAGCCAGGGTGGGCCACGGCGCCTGCCCGCCGACTCAGGTAGTTGCCAGAACCTGTGCGAACGCCCGCTTGCCACAAGACCGCTCGTTCCCCGCAACTTTCAGCCTTTGCACCACAGGTCGAGATAACAGTGATCGAGATCCCCGGCCGTTACAGCCGCGGAGCTGAACTTCGCCGACTTCGACCTTCTGATCTGGAGGGGAATGAACGGTGGTGCGGACCGCCACGGTCGACAGCCAGCGTCTCTTACTTTGAAACGCGCTTTGACCAACGAGTCATCACCGCTATGGTCGCGTTATGTTCCATCCGATCTCTCCAGAGCAGGACGTGCCTGTTGCGGCCGAGCAGGTTAAGGCCGACGATGCGCTCGATTTCGTGTCGGTTGATGTCGAAACGGCATGCGGCCGCGTCAGCAGCATCTGCCAGATCGGAATCGTCGGTTTCCGAGGCGGAAAAATCGCCTTCGAGTATGAAACGCTGATCGAGCCGCGCGATTATTTCAGCAGCTTCAATACGCGCATCCACGGCATCACTGCAGATCATGTCGTAGGCAAGCCGTGCTTCGGCGATCTCCACGGGGTCATCGACGGGCATCTCGCAGGCCGCGTTGCGGTTGCCCATTCATATTTCGACAAGAGCGCGCTGGCCGCAGCATGCAGAGTCCATGAGCGCACGCCGATCGAGGCAACCTGGCTCGACAGCGTGCGCGTTGCCAAGCGCGCTTGGCCGAATCTCGGCAGCCACCGGCTCAACATCGTTTCTCGGCATCTCGGCATTCGCCTCACGCATCATGATGCGTTGAGCGACGCCCGCGCGGCTGGGCTGATCGTAGTCCGTGCCGTGGAGGAGACCGGTATTCCGTTGACCGCTTGGCTCGCCACTTCGAAGCGCGGCCGAGCTTCTCCCGCGCCGCGGCCGGCGTTGTCCGGACCGCTTGTTGGCCAGCGGGTTGCCATTCTGGGCGAGCCCCGGCATGGCGCAATCGCTCAACGCATTGCTGAACACGGTGGACGGATTGTGGCAGCCGTCGGTAAGACCACGACTATGCTGGTGGTCGTCGCTGACGAGCCGTTCGGCTACGTCCGGTACGATGCCCAGTTCAGAAGAGCACGCGAGCTGCAGGATGCGGGTGGCGCCATCGAGATCCTGAGTGCCGCCAGTCTCGTTGACCGTCTCCCGACATCTTGAAGGTCGCCAGTCATCTGAGAAGTTGGCCGCAGCCGCCGTCGGAAGCCTATCACACAGCAGCTCACAACCATTATGAGCCATATTGCGGTACCGACTTGGATGCCCGGATCAGACAGAGCCGGCCATTCGCCGCAGGAGCGATCACGCTGAGGCTGAGCGACACCGGATCAGCTGCAGCCAATTGTTGAATTCGGCTTCGGTTCGCCTTGATGATCCCCGCAGTTGATCCAGGTTCGGTTCGCAGAACCTTTGCCGGGTTCAGCCTCCCTTGACACCTCGCCGTTCTTCGCTTCCGCTGTCTTGAGCGGGAGGACCTCATGGCGATCGACTGGAAAGAACGAAGCGAGGTTATCAAGAACTTCGTCTCAACGGGGGCCGTAGTGGTAGGTGGACTGTGGGTCCTCTATCAATGGGATACCCTGTTTCCGAAGACCCGAGCAGATGTACAAGCGGCTGCCGCCTCAGTGCGAACGGATGTATCGGGCACTTTCAGCGTTGAGCTCGACATGAACGACGATGGTTCTCCGCCGCCGTTCCGGGAAGACGCCGCTGCGGCTGAACCTGCAGATATCAACGCCTACTGCTTGGCGCATCCACGCGCGGTTCTAGTCCAATCGACGCCGGTATTCGGGCAGTTAATGCTGAAGAGCGCGAGCGGCATCCCGGTGCATGCCCGGGTCGAGCAGGTCGCAGTGTCGACCGCACCCATCAGTTTGCCGCTCATTCGCCCATCCGCTGGTCAGTCCCCGAGCATCGCGCCGGTGACCATCACCGACGTGGCCACGCTCACGGACGATCGCATGTTCATCGGCGGCCTGCGCGCAAACCGGGTCGAAAAAGGTCAGGAGGTCCAGGTCGCATTGATGTTCGACGTCAATCTGCCGGTTCAGTGCGCCCATCTCGAACGGCTTGTCCTATTCAAGGCGCAGGTGGCGCTCACGGCGATCGATCCGGCGAGAGACCGACCGATCGGGCCGCCGGTGCCGAAGATCTTTGTGACCACGTGTCAGCTGAATCCTCGAACGGCGCCTGCTTGTAACATCAGCGGTATCGAGGCGCGGGGACAGTGAGGGGTTCCGGCGGCGCCGACGGATGGGCAGCTCGCGACCAACTTCGGTCGTTGCCGCGGAAGTCGGTGAAAGGCAGCTCTTGGCGGAAGCCGCCGTTCACGCCGTGCAAACCCGCTGGTCGGCTCAGCGCCCTTTCCGGACCCACAAGTGCATCGATCTGATTCCCAGAAGCGGACGTTGCGAGCCCTCGGTGGTCGGCAGCGATGCATCTTAGCTGGGGCATCACTGGATCAGGTTTGTCGCACTGTTCTTGCCCTACATGTCGGCGGTCTTCTCTGATGTGTAGGTGAAGATGACGCGACGCTCGGCCGCTTCGTTGATCACGGCTCTCCACTTCGTGAAGCCGACCTCAAGCTCTCTTTCCTCAGCGGCGGTTCCCTCGATAGGAATACGAGCCGCAGTATCGAAGCCGTGGCCATCCTTGATCGAAATGATGACCTCGAGGCTCGAACCAGTCCGGATGATGGAACCGAGCGGCTGCCGGATCAGCGCGGGTCGAAACTGGGCTGTTTGATCCACTTCGATCTCTATGTGCTCGAGGGCCAACCCCTCCCATCGTCCGGCCTTAGCCTGCTCAAAGCCCTCGCCAACGTAGGTTCCTTCCAGGAAGCAAACGTGGGGCATCTCGCCACCGGTGACGAGCATGGTCCCTTGGTCACGGCCGATCAGGGGGAAGACGATCGCGGGGCCTTTGACATCAGGGACCTTGCTCGGCCGAAGCAGTCGGATAGGGATGTAGGCCACGCTGTTCTCCACCATTGTAACGACGATAAGCTCGGGCCTTGGACAAAGCTCAAACCGGCCTCATCGTCCGGCGGTCTCTCGCCGACTGCCTGCGATCCCCGAACGCAGGAAATCCGCCTCGACCTAACCATTAGGTGCGGAACCTTAGCGGATGCGGCTCTGCATATGATCGAGGAAGTGCTCCCAGAGATAGCTGGCGGCCGCTTCCTCATCCATGCTCCCTTGCCGGTCTCCGCGGGACATGGGATTGCCTCCGGTGAACGCGAGCCCCTGCGGAGTGTCCTCTATGGGGAGCCAATCGTTCATGGAGTTCCGCGCGCTCGCCGCGCCGTCGTAGCTCAGGCAAAGCGCATTTCGCCAAACGTCGCTGCCGTGCCAGATGCGCACCTGTCCGACCCGCTTACCGTCGAGATAGACGCTCGCAGCGAACGACCGGCTGTCGATCCGCTCGAAATCGGTTTCGATCCCAGCGTCGGAGGCATTTAACTCGGCGAGCTTCAGCTCGAAGAGCGCTGCCGTGGCTGCGAACCCGGCACGAAGAAAGCGGTCTCGGTCCAAATCCGTCGGTTTGGTCCTCAGCCCGAGGTTCGATGTATCGAGGCGGGGCTCTGATGCTGCAGCCGGCGGCGGCGGCGCTGGTGTCGTCCCTGATGGGGCCGTCCGCTCCTTCGGCCGGCCTGCCGATCGCAGCATCTCGCGGATCGCTCCTGCGGCGTTGTCGAACGCCTCGTCGCGATCAGGCCAGCTCGTCACCGGTAAGCCATCCTTTGGCAGCGCCAAGAACTCAGAAAGCGTCTGCCCTTCGCCTACAGGTACGCCCTTCCACTGGCACGGACGAAGGATGATCGGTACCACGCGCGCGGTGCCGTCTCGCTGGCGTGCGAACGCGCGTATCATCTCCTGCTCGTAGCAATATTCGGAATGTATGAAGTCGGCGGAGACCAGGAGCAGCACAAGGTCGGAGGCGGCGAGAGCAGCCTGCACCGCAGGGTCGAGGTGCTCCCCGGGATGCAACATCGCATCGTGCCAAACCTCAATCAGCCCCTCTCTTCGGAGCGGCGCCAGATGCCGTACGAACTGCTCTTTAAGGGCGGCATCCGCGTGCGTATACGAGATGAATCCACTGGTCATAGCTGCGGACTTAGCCCGGCCGCCAGCTTCAATCTACCGCTACTGATCACGCGTTAGGCGTCGAGTCCACGTCGAGCAGCGATCGCATCCGGGGTTAGGCACCGCGCACGGCGCCGCGAGCACAAGGAGGGCGGGTACCCGTCTTGTCATTGCTGCTCCTGGGGCTCCGCGCCGCCTAGGCGTAGTCGCCCGCCGCCCATGGCTCAGCCGAGACGCCTGACGGCATCGCCTGGATGTCACGGCGCTACGACCAGGAGACTGCGCTGGTGCTGTTCGGCGACAGGGTGGTCTCAGCGGATATGGAGTCAATTGCCTCCGTCTTTCCCACGACCGATGCGGCCACGCTGAACGCAATTTCCGATCTAACTCATCGAGCGGGCATCGTGATCACGAGATAGCGTCCTATCTTCCTTTTAAGCTCGCGACGTGCGTCTGGGCGAACTTGGTGTGCGCCGCTTGTCGGCGATCGAGTGACTTCATATGAAGGCTACATGCCGAATGCACCCGAGATCCCCCTCGATATCCGTGACGCCATGCACGACGGCTCCTGAACGAGACGCTGTTCCTAAGCCTCGGCCACGCCCGCGACGTGATTGCCAGGTGGATCGACGACTACAACACTGAGCGGCCGCACTCCTCGCTCGGCTACACCACACCGGAGGCATTCGCCGCCGGGTTCGAAAAGCAACGGCCTGCACGCGTGCAGGCCGTTGCTTCACATGCGCCGATGCGCGATCACAATCGCCGGTCTCTGGTTCCGGCTGGATGAAAGTTTGGGGTCGCGTCACGCTCTCCAACGCAGCTGCAAACCCTTTGGTAACCTCCGCGTAGTCTGGCGCACACGGACCGCTGCCTCCTCCACCGACCCTTTCGACATGGGCGCCTTCCCGATCACCGCCTGCAGGGTGTTGCTGCACGGAGCGGTTGTGGGAGAGCGCAAGAACCCAAGATCTCTGCGGCCTATCGCCTCATCCTCAGCGGAAAACTCAACCGGTTAGGCGTTGACGACCTAGCTTCCCGCTGATCCTATGGGCGCCAAGTCTGGAGAGGCGCCACATACGGCGTATGCCATGAGGGGGGATCATGTCCGCAAATGAAGAACTCGCAGCTTCACTGGAGAAGCTCGGGATCGGTATCATGGCCAACATCGGCGACGATAGGCCGTTCAACACTCTTTGGGGTTGGAACCTTCCCCCGTTAACGCGGCAGGAGTTTGCATCCATTCCCAATCGGCTCGCCGTTCAGCTTCGTGGAATACCGGCCTCGGCATTGTCTCCGAACCTTGTGGCCTCGCTAAAAGCCGCCCAAGAACGGGTAGAATTTCTGCTGGGAAACAGCATCCCCAATCTCACATCCCAAAGCAACATCATTCACATTTATCCGCAGGTTGAGCAACTCGTGGACCTAATTCAAAGAGCTTTACCTGTTCCGCCGCCACCCAAGACGGCCATCGATTGGAAGGAGGTTGCTGCGAAGCAGCAATTGCCCCCGGAACTCCTGCGACGCCTCCGAAGCGTTGAGGCGAGCTTGAAGGCGATAGAACCTCGCTCAGCCAAGGTAACCGAGCAGGTTGAAGCTATCGAAGCTGCGCATTCGGCGGCAGAAAGCCTGCCGACCGATCTTGCCAGTTTGGAGGAAGCTCGCGCGACCATCGATGCTGCTACCAATTCCTCGACAGCTGCGGCCTCAGCGGCCGAGCAGGCCCTGGTTGACATCGATGCCGCGCGCATCCGGATCGAGGAGAAAGAGAAGGAGGCGATGCAACTGGTCGCAAATTGCGGTGAGGCTTACCGGGTAACTACCACGAAGGGCTTAGCCGCCTCATTCGACAGCCGCGCGCAGTCTTTGAATTGGTCGTTAGTCGCTTGGGTGATAGGCCTTTTGGCTGCTCTGGCCGGGGGTTCATATGTTGCGTCACAACGCTTGGAGTTAATCCAAGAGTTGATGCGAAGTGACGGATCCGTTCAGCAGATATGGGTGCATGTCGCGCTGGCGCTCCTAAGCGTGGGCGCCCCTGTGTGGTTCGCTTGGATCGCTACGAAGCAGATCGGGCAACGTTTCCGGCTGGCGGAAGATTATGCCTTCAAGGCCTCGGTCGCGAAGGCTTACGAGGGCTACCGCCGAGAGGCCGCTCGGATCGACCCAGCGTTCGAGGCACGGCTCTTCGGGTCCGCCCTTACTCGCCTAGAGGAGGCGCCGCTTCGACTCGTCGAACAGGAGGCATATGGCAGTCCCTGGCATGAGCTGACGTCCTCCCCTGCGTTCGAGAAGGCCTTGGCTCTGATACCGGAACTGAAGGAGAGGTACCTCACGCTTCTGTCGAAGTCAGAGGTAGGTGCAACGAGCGTGGGCGGAAAGCACATCAAGCCAGCAGTGGAACCTGCAGAATAGAGGCGCAGGTTTTATTGAAACAGACGCACCCGGAGTGAGCGGCAGAAAGGTCCCCTCTCGACCGCTCGCGCGCAGATCAGCAGCTCGCGACCAATCCCGGCCGTTCCTGCGCTGGTTGCCGAACGCCCGGTTCTGAAGAAAGCTGCCGGTCGTTCCACGGGAACCCGCATGTTGGCTCAAAACGAGCGGCCGGCACCTTCCGGAGTTCATAAGGGACGACGGTGGGGTCCAGCGACCATCTCTGTGAGGATGCGGCCCGCTCAGAGTGGGTCACATCCATGCAGGTCAGCGTGCGCGGGCATGCTCGTGCGGAATGTCGGCAACCCGAATTCGCCGCCTCTCTCAATCAATGTAGCACGTGATCCGACAATGTTTGCAGCCCGGTGGTTGCCAGGCTTGAGGTCTGAAAGACCCTATCGGACTCGACATTCCTTGCGAAGCGCGGCCATATGGAAGCAACGACAATGGCGCTTGAAGCGGCGGCATGGCCGCATCATGTTAGGTGCACTTACGGACCTATTTACCTTACCAGCCGCACAACTTAGGTTGTTCGGGATATTGCCGGCTAATTATGCTGTTCCGCAAAGATTTACTTTCCAGACTTCAACTAAGCTAGAAATATGGATAGCGACGACTCTCCTGAATATCTGCTGAGCGCGTGCGACAGGCTCGCCGCATCTAGCCTCCCTGGGCAAGCTTTGCTCATTGCGCGTTGGCGCGCCAGCGAATGTAAAACATCATGGATCGTACTCCTTTTGGTCAATTGCGAGATAGCCTCGGATATGATCATTAGAACCATCGGGCGGAAGACGGGGGTGTCAGATGCGAAGTTTCATTGCCTTGGCGGTGATGGCCTGCTTGCTTTCGGGCTGCGGTATCGCCTCCGAATACTGGCGCAAGCCAACCAAATACAAGGGCTTGCCGGACATCTCGGATGGCGCAGGTCCGGACCCGGAGGTCGTCGCGCTTTCGCTGGACGCGTCACGCAGGCTTGTTCTTAGTAAAAAGCTTGATCGATCGCCTGCAGGTCCGAGATTCACGTGCCCAGAGCCTCCGCCCGACGTGGCCAACAACACGTTGGCACAGTCCTTGATTGCACTGCAAACAAAGGGTGGGCTGGACGCGTCGGCTGGCTCCGCTTATCAGGTCATAGCTCAAGCAATCCATGCTAGAACATCAACGGTGGAAGTGTGGCGAACTACATCATCGATGTATTGCGTTTTGTTGATGAACGGACGCCTTGTGGAGGCCAGGGAATACCTTTCAGCTTCGAAGGACGCTCTGAGCGCAACTAACGACACCACGGTGACAACGCCGGCAGCCGCAGCGTTCATTGATGCTTTAATGGCGACCGCGGCTAAGGTAGCAGACGAGCAGGAAGCAAGCAGAAAGGTTGCAGAGGCGGCTGCGGCAGCCAAGGCAGATGAGAAACGGAAGACTGATCTTGCAGCTGCAAAGGTTGAGTGCGCCAAGGTCGGTGAGGCCGACAAGAGCACCAATGCGTCATGCAAGAAGGCTGCGGAACTGGAGGCTGCGACTAAGCCGGTCGGCGCGACCTAATCGGATGCCTGGCGCCTCCCAAAAAAGCAGCATGAACGATGCGGTGTCCCTTATAGCTTGGCGTGCGTCAGGGATGAGGGACGAGCGCTACTAATGCTGGTCCACCAACCCGGTGATCTGAAAATGCTCACCGCCCCCATGTTTGTGGCGCTAGTACAACAACGGTCGGGGCACGACGTCGACCGGCGGCTCTCCATTGTCAGGACAGCGGCTCCCGCCACTAGCAGTCGTTCGCCGAGGGCTTCCCGAACGGCGGCCAGGTACTAGATCGAGTCGGTCGCGCAGTCGGCAACTCCCGACATCGGCCATAGATGCACAGCCTGGCGAACGACCGGGGCTACCGGGAGCTGCCGTTCACGCCTCCGTACCGGGTAATGCGGGGCAGGCGCAGCCTGCTAGTGTGGCGCGTCGACCCTACGCCCCAAGCCGATTGGTCCCGAGTGAATCACCACCGGGAAAAAACGCTCCTCGGACTGCCATGTAGCGCCCACCTCACCATAGTCGTGCGTCTCGAGCTCCACCTTGACCGACACGTAGATGGCTCTTGCGTCGACGAGCGTGGTCAGCGGGAAGATCTGCCGGATCCCGGGCTCGATGCTGTAGGTGAAATGGCCGTGAGTTGACCACTTCTGGCGCTCGCCCCTGATCGCAAGTCGTCTTAGACCGTCCCGTGCTTCGTAGAGCTCTGGCTCCTCGCCCTCAAGGAAGGCAGCCACGCGATAAGTCATCTTCTTGATACCGCGTATAGTCCGCCCCTTGTTCTCCCCGATCAGCCTGATGTCGGCGATGATTTTGTCCTTTTCCGGCCCATAAAAGCGGCACTCGAGATCGAACTGCGTACGCGGGACAAAACTTCGCTCGCGCTCCTCTTCAGCAATCTTGTCGAGCTGCTCGCGATGTCGCCGCTTCTCCTCTGCAGTCTCCTCGCGCGCCTCCCGCAACAGCTCATTCTGCACCGCAAGGGCCGCCTTGTGGCGTTCGACTAAGCGAGTGAACAGGAATGTGGCCGCCCCGACGAGCAGCGCGAGGACACCCTTGTCGAGGACAAGCTTGAAGAGCTCGAATCCGGAATTGGAGATCGGCTTCTCGCTTGGTGCGTCGAGCGTCACGAGGGCGGGAAGACGCCACAGTGCCACGATGGCGATGATCATTAGACTGGTGCCGATTGCGAATGCAGCGAGGCGGCGCCGGTCCATCACTTCACTCCCCTTTGATCTTGATCAGCGCCGCTTGGGGCACAGAAACGCCAGCATTGCTACGTCGGTCAGGGCTGGATGATACGGTGGCATCGGCACTTGGTCGCAAGCGTCGGGACGAACGACGCAGCGCGCCGCCGCGAGCTGAGGCTCGCCTCCAAGGGAAGGATGACAGCACACATCAGCGGGAGTTGTCAACGCTGGGATTCATCACCTCGACCTCGCGCGGTTCGAGCCAGCCACTGGCGATAACATTGCGCCGAACAGCTTCCGGATCGGCGCTGTAGGCCACGAGCGCCAAGCTTTCCTCAGCGCGGCTACACGTGACGTAGAAGAGGCGCTGGGTGACCTCGTTAGCCGCGCCATTAACGCCGAGCAGCTTCTCGTAGCTAAACGTAAAGCCGCCGGCCTCCAGGTCGTCCATGATCACCATCACCCGCGGGAACTCCAGACCCTTCACGCCTTGGTGGGTGTCGAACGCGGCCCTCCCTGAGACGTAGTCATCGTACCCGGGTACTTGCGAAAACCGGGCCTGGAGGAACTGGTCGATTGCGGCGGTCCGCTCATCGTCAGCCTCCTCGTCGTGGGCGTCCGCGGGTTGGCTCGCGGTCTTCCGGAGGGCGCTGGGCTGCAGGCTTTCGGGAATAGACAGGAGCCGGCTCCCGGCGATGGTGCGAAGCACGTCACCCAGCGGTGGGTCCGCACTGTTCTCGAACAGGTCCATCAGCTCGCCCAGAGCTCTACCCACCGCCGCCAGCGTCGTACGCATGTCAGCGACCTCCCCATCTTCGATGGACGCGAGCAGGGGCGAGCTGTCCCTTAACAAGCGCGCAACGGCGAAGCGATCGTCCGCCCGCTGCGCTTGGACTAGCCGCGCGACGTCATGGGTGAAGAAACGCAGGATAGGCAGCGTTCCCTCCCGCAAGCCTGTCTTGAAACTGTCCACGGCGTACAACGGCGCGTAGAGCTCATAGAAGCCTAGCCGTCGAGCAGCCATCTTGTGCTCGAGGATCAGACGCTTGGATCCCGACGCCTCGTGCCATGCCGCGTCATTGGTCAGCTCGGCCATGCGCGCCGCGATCACCGCTTCGGCTCCGGCCTTGTCGGCGGTATTCGCCGGCAGCACGTACAGCCGCACCAAACCCTCGATCGCCGTCGTGCGGGGTGTCTGGACCTGTGCATCGACCGGACCGCGGATCTTGTTGAGCAGGGCAACGACCCGCTTGGGACAGCGATGATTTAGCTGCTTTTTCGGCTTGGCCCAGTCTGGAGGAAGGTCCTCACCAAGCCCCTTGCGTCCATCGCTGTAAATCCGCTGCATCATGTCGCCGAAAAGGCCCAGGACGAAGACGTCCCTGTGCGCGGCCTGGACGGCAAAGAGCGCGTCGAGTAGCAGACCATTGGTGTCCTGGCTCTCGTCGATCAGTAGGATTGGATGTTCGCCGACTAGAATGTGACGCATGGCCGGCTTCGCGAGGAATTCGGTTGCGATCTTCAGCACCTCACCGTGGCTGAGCGCGGCTTGTCCGCGATTCTCGCCTGTCGGGCTGTAGTTGAAGCGACGCACCTCGTCCAAGCGCTCTAGCCGCCGTGTCTTGCTAGCGAGCTTCACCTTTCTCGTTTCCGAGGCCTTGCCGGCCCGGCCCTTGGCCTCAGCCATCCTAAGGTGCGCGATCTCCAGCGCGAGGTTGCCGCGAAGCCATTCGCGAATGTCGCGGTCCAGTCCACCGATGAGCTGCCAGGCGAAGCTGTGGATGGTGCTGACCTGAATGATCGGATCGAATTCCAAACGCCGCTCGATCTCGTCGCGGGCCTTGTTGGTGTAGGTGATCACCGCCGCCCGCCGTCCGGAGAAGCGAAGCTCCCGACCAAAACGAGTCTGGACGGACTTAAGGGCTCGAACCAGGGAGCCGGTCTTGCCCGACCCCGCGCCGGCGAACAGAAAAAAGCTCTGCGGCGCATTCAGGTCCAGGCACTGGGCGATCACCTCGTCGGCGCCTCTATCCAGATCGACGTTGTCAGGCGCAATCACCACGTCCATCACGCCGCAGCCCCCATCGGCACTTCCAGCTCACGACGCTCCAGTTCACCCGACAGCCACAGAAGCCCGTCGTGGATATAGGCTGGGACAACCAAGTCGTCGATCACGTCTGCGGTCGTCTCGGTACCGTCGACGTGCTTCTTGTAGGTCGCGTACAGCAGGTTCAGCGCGAACTCGGCCTTACCCTTGTCCAAGAACCCCTGGACGTCAGCGGCGAGCGAGGGCAGGTCCGCCGCCGCAGCGATAGCGTTCCGGAATTTGGCGATCAGGCCTGTGCCCGCCAGGCCCTGGAAGATTACAAGATTCTCATAGACCAAGGCGTCCTCGAACGTATTGGCCAGCGCCTCGGCCAGCGCCGCGCCCTTCAGGCTCACTCGGCGCGGCTGCTGATAGGCGACCCGGACGGCGTAGCCGCTGTCATCAGTATGGACCTTGTCGTCGAACTTCGCGTCGAGCAGGGCGTCGAGGTTCTCTTCCTTTGGGACCCAGGTCTTCAAAGTGTCGTTCCGCGACAACAGGCCCGCGCCCCGCCGCGGCGGCACGGCGACCCGACTCTTGGGGTGCTTTGCGTCGAGATCGGTGACGATCAAGGTGGGAAGCGCCAGGGCGTGAAGGAGAGGCCGAAGCCGATGGGCATGGCTGCCGCCAACCTCCAACCAGCTGATGTAGCAGCGTCGAAGATGATCGTAGGCCGCGCGCGTCTGAACAAAGTGCGGCGCGAGGATTCGCTCAGCCGGCCCTTCAACGAGGATAGCGCCGTCGGCGAAGAAAAGGTCGCAGTGGGTGGCCTTCAGGTAGCGGACGACAAACCGTGCGGTGTCGTCGCCCCCGCCAAACACCGTCGACAGGTTGATCACGCTGGCCAGCGGCACCGCGCCGCTTGCCGCGTCGGCTGGCCGACGGCGGAAGTAGCGCAGGCACTCGAACTCACAGGCATGAGCGATGTGGCTGGAGTGCGTGCTGACCACGAGCTGGGTACGATGCGTTTTGGTCTCGCCAAGGCGGTCGTGTCGGCGCAGAACATTGTACGCCTCTTTGATGAAGACCTGCTGAACTTGGGCGTGAAGGTGGGCCTCCGGCTCCTCGACCAGAACCAAGTGCAGGGGCGGGATGAAGTAGTTCTCGTCGCGTACCGCGGTGCCCGCCTTACCGACCCGCATCCAACGATCGCGGAAACTCATCAGGCCGAAGACCATTGAGACCAGATTTTGGTAGCCTAGGCCGTTGGATTCCTCTGGCAGACAGTGCGCTGACGAGGCATCGGCGCCCGTTGTGGGGACCTCGTACTGGACCGCGGACGCGTGATTGAGGCCGTCGATTGGTCGAATGACGCTGCTCAGCTTCAGCCGAGGGTCGGTAACGCCCGGATAGTTGAGCCCCTGCAGCTCGGACAGCGCGGCCTTGAAGCAGGTTTCAAGACGTTTCTCAAACGCCAGCCGCGCCTCCTCCAGAGATCGCAGTGCCTCGAAGTCTTTCGGCTCGGGCTTGTCGAAGGGATCAAGGTGATTCGCATAATAGGTGCGAAGCTGGCTGGACAGGCGCCGTCCTCCTGGCTGAGTTCGGTCCTCATCGTCCGTCCGCCCCGCTGAGAAACCCAGACCGCGCTGCGCGCCGATCTCGTCTACCCGGATCAGCTTGCGTAAAGGGTCGCTTTCGAGCGCCGGGTTGAAGGGATTCAGCGGTTGGGGATCAGCCTCGCCGTTGGTCGGATCGGTGAGCTGGTCCGGGTCAAGCAGGTACGCCTTAATGCCGAAGGCACCTCGCATCCGTCGCTGCAGGTATTGGGTAATCCTCTGAGGCCAGAGTGGCACCTCCAGGTTACCCTTCTGGTCGCCTCCACATGGTGCGGACGTGACCACCACGGCTATTTCATCTCCCGCCAGCGGGGCTTCCACCCCGCTCTCAGAGAGGGTGGGCGCAGCCGCGGCACCACCCGTGGCCGAAGAAGGGCTATCAGCGACTTGCGCCTTGCACAGCGTGTCCATGACCTCCGCGCGGCAGGCCAAATAGTCGCGGCGGAGCGCCTCAGCCTCCTTGGGCTCATACCGCAGACGAACGCCTAACAGGCCGCCGGTCCATTCAATTGTTGGGAGGAATTTCTTGACGTAGCGCAGCTCGGTGGCCTCGACATGGAGCCAGATGTCGAGGCTGGGCATCAGGTCGTCCCAAGCAATTGCTGGGAGCGGCTGGTCGTCTAAATATGCCTTCTCCCAAGCCTCGGCATGCTCGTCGAGCTTCTGCCAATGCGGGAGGGTGAAGTCGTTCAGCGAGAAGTCGTCGGCGTCAACCAGGAACTTGCGCAGGGCGACCATGGCTGAGGTCTTGCCGCTGTTGTTAGCACCGACAAAAACGGTCTTCTCGTCCGACAGGTCGATGCGGACGGCACGCAGCTTCCGAAAGTTGCTGATCTCGATGTGTTTGATGTGCATTGGTTCCCCCCGGGCTCAGCTTAGGAGCGCGCGGGCGAAGCGACAACCAATGATGTGCCATCGAGCTCGACACATTCGCGGGAGTAGGGCCGCGGCTCGAGAGCTTCCGATGATGCGCGAAAGCAAGAAAAAGGTGCATGATCGCCGCTGCTGCTCCGCGTTCCTCGCCCGACGAGCATCGCCCGTCGGCGATGCTCGCGTACGGGGAAGCTACGCACTTCGCATCCTCCAACAATTTGCGCGCCATTTCAATCTGAAGCTATAGCGTCGGTTCCACGGGAACTCAGCGCACCAGTCTCATTTGTCGGCTGTCCGATTGCGCGCGACAGGCCGACGTTCGCGCCGGCTGTGGAGCGCCGGGCTGCTACAGCGCGGATCGCCCCTTTGCGAACAATCAGCGTCTACCTTAGACACTCCGCATGAGCGAGCGAACGGAGCGCAGAGCCAAACTTCGAAGGGTGGAGGTCGTGCTGCATTGGGCCTGGGACCCAATTGGTGTGCGGGGCATCCCAGAAGCCGCTGATGAATATGACAGCTACGCCCTGACTGTTCTCGCCATGCTTGAGCGGGGCACACCGGATCGGGAAGTGGCCGACTATCTCACATCGGTCGAAAGGGACCGAATGGGCTTGCGAGCCCGACCGGACAAGAATGAGGATATCGCAGCGATGCTCCGAGAACTGCACTCCATCACCGGCTGACTTTGGAACTTCCGGTTTCCACCCTGCCCGGCTGTTCCCGCGGGGATTTCAAGGCGGGCCAGCGAACGTCCGCTCTCACGTGGCACGCTGACATTCGGCCTTGGCGTGCACCGAATTGAACGGTCGACCGAGTCCGACCCAAGCGGAAGTTGAAGTTGAAGCGATCAGTCGTCGTCCCACTCTGTCAAGCCAAGCGACTCATGGTCACGGAACCGGTCGAGGCCCAGCGTATCGAACTCATCTTTTCCTATCTCCGCCTCGACCCCGATCATGCGAAGGGCGACGTTAATCGGATCGGTGCGGGAAACGGCAGCGCGACTGACGGGCAAGGCGGATTGGAACACCAGCTTTCCTTGCGAAAACACACACGCCGCTTGTGAGCCGGTGCTGCCGAAATAGTTCGTCTCTACGTAGGCGAGCCTGCCGGCGCCAGTTGCCGCTGACACGGCTCTCTCAAGGCCTTCGGATAAAGACTTGAAGCCGTCGATTCTTGCACCGGGGCGAAGGCACGTCAGGCGATCGATCTGTTCGTGGCCAAGAGGAGCGATCAGCAGGCCGCCTGGCAACGGCGTAGGCTCAGGGGACCGAGCAGCTTCGACCACTCGGGCAACCGCTTCAGCTCCTCCGATTACAGCGCTGATGTTGTGCCCCATGGGTTTCCTCCAAGGGCCATGTAGGCTGGCGCAACGATCTTTGTCATGTCCGTTTTCCACCCGATTCAGCTGTTCCGGTCCGGAGCCGGTGGCGCCCCGGCCTACGTCCGCTTTCGCCAGGCGGGCTGACGATCGCGCCGCCACCGGCGGGATCAGGGGGTTACAGCGCGGATCGACCCGCAGCAGACGTTGCATTGCGGACGGGCAGCCGCTTACAGCTACGAGATGGATTGGGAACCAGCAACCAAGAGCGAGGTGTTGGTAGCGCTCGCTAAAGACTGGGTCGGCATCGAACCAGACCTGAGGCATCGGCTTTCGGCCTATCTCATCGATCCCAAATCCGCGGAGATCGAGCGCTCCGGCCAGATTGAACGCGCATTCGTTGTGGCACGCATCGGCCGCTACGTCGTTTCCTTTGACGACGTAGAGGAAATATTTGGCACTGCCGAGCTCGATGGTGGTCGATTGCACAACGCAGCTTGGTACGGACCCGCACTCCTAGCGCTGCAGGAACTCGAGCGCCTGACTCGGTAGGTCTGATTTCACCCTGTTCGGCTGTTCGGGCGGCCGCCAGGCGCGAAATTGCCCAATGTCCGATCCGGCGCAGCTGCCTGGCGTTCAGCGCCGCCGTGCGCGAAATCGACACGGTCGAGCGGGTTCAACCCCATTGCAGCCGTCAGCTGAAAAGGTAATCTCGCCGTCGTGCGCATCTGGTTGATCTTTTTTTCCATGGGATGGCTGGTGCCGTTCGCACTCTCCATTTGGGCAGCGTTCGATTTCCTGTGGCGTGTCGTGTGGCCTTTAGCCGCTTGGCACGACGGCTCGAACGTGACGACATTCCACCTGTTCGAATGGTCGCAGGAGCTGCTGTTCGGCAGCGTCGTGTGGCTCGGTGCCGCTATCCTCTACTGGGTCTTGAGAGCGACCACGCGATCCCCGTCCTAGGTCCGGTTTCCACCCGATTCAGCTGTTCCCGCCGGCAACTCACGCCGCGTCCGCGAACGTCCGCTCTCGCGCAGCAGCCTGACGTTCGCCGCGGGCGCGCGCCATGCGTGGACTTAGGACGTGCTCCGACCCGTTGCAGACGTCAATGCGCTTTCACCCGCAGCCCACGGGTCAAGTGATCCAACTGTTGATGCATTTGGCATTCCATGTCGGTTTGCCAGCACGAGCAACGCACATTCTGCCATATCCGGCCCCCGTCTCGTCGCTGAAGGAAACTTCGACCAGGGCAAGGCGCCCGTTTTGTGAGAAAATCGGCTTCGAGAAGGAGGTCGCCATTCCACGGCCTGCCTCAGCGTCGTTCGATCTAAGCGCGCCCGTCCAGCGACATAAGGGCAGGAAACCCGGGTGCCTGAAGGACTTTAGGCTCGTCGCTAATTCAGCGGATTCTCGAGTGTTCAACTCCAAGCCCTTCTGAACCGCAACCGAAATCCCGTCGCGCATTGCCAATAGCCCCAGGGAACCCTCGTCAGCGAGCACTACGGAGGGGAACGTGAAGTTCTTGCTGTCGACTGCCGCTGTAAATGCCGCCTGCAGGGCCTCGCACGTTTGTGGTGCCTGCGCACTGAAAAGCCGGTCCGTAGCGTCCTCTAGACCGGCCCCCGCCAGCGCCGCCGTGAGAAAAAGAACCGTCGGTATCAACCTCGCTTCCCTTCGCGCTACCTTGTCACGCCGCAGCCTATGCTGGGCTACGTCCGACTTCCACCGAGGCTGTGTGAAAACGTGCTGATGTGATAGGATCCGGTCGATGCGAGGGAGGGCCGGATGGGGCGTTTCGTCGAGGGACAGGACCGGCGCCAAGCGGCATTTCTGCCGGAATGCTTGGACGACTATGTCGGTGCGGATAATCCGGTCAGGCTGGTCGATGCCTTCATCGACGAACTCGATCTACTTGCTTTAGGCTTCACCGGTGCCCGCCCTGCGGCAACGGGCAGACCCGCTTATCATCCGGCGACCATGCTGAAGCTGTATCTGTACGGCTATCTCAACCAGGTTCTGTCGAGCCGCCGGCTCGAGCGTGAAGCCGGACGCAATGTCGAGGCGATGTGGCTGATCGGCAAGCTGGCTCCCGATTTCAAGACGATTGCGGATTTCCGGCGCGACAATGGTGATGCGATCAAGGCGACGTGCCGCCGGTTCGTGCTGCTGTGCCGACAGATGGGCCTCCTCGCCGGCGGCGTCGTTGCCGTGGATGGATCGCGGTTCAAGGCGGTGAACACGCGCGACAAGAACTTCACGCCCAACGCGGTTCGGCGCCGGATCGAACAGGTCGACGCGAGCGTCGCGCGCTATCTCGCTCAGCTCGACACGGCCGATCGTCAGGACGACGAGACTTCGGCGTTGCGCTCGGTACGGCTGAACGAACGCCTAGCCCGGCTACGCGAACAGATGCAGGCTCTGCGCGACATGGAGGCGGCGCTCGCCGACGTGCCTGACGGGCAGATCTCGCTGACCGATCCGGATGCACGTGCAATGGCCACCAATGGCAAGGGCACCGGCATGGTCGGCTACAATGTGCAAGCCGCGGTCGACACGCAGCATCACCTGATCGTCGCCCACGATGTAACCAACCTTGGCCACGACCGCTCTCAGCTCGCCAACATGGGCCGTAAGGCCAAGGCAGAGATGGACGGCGAACGCCTGACCGTGCTCGCAGACCGCGGCTATTATGGCGGCGAGGAGGTGCGCGCCTGCGAGGCCTTGGGCGCAACGCCGATCATACCCAAACCGCTCACCTCAGGGGCCAAGGCGCAAGGTCGCTACGGGAAGCAGGACTTCATCTACGACGTCGACACCGACACCTATCGCTGCCCGGCCGGCGAGACGCTGACCTACCGCTTCGACAGCGTCGAAGCCGGCAAGACGCTGCACGTCTATTGGGCAAGCTCGTGCGCCGCCTGTCCGATGAAAGCCAAGTGTACCACCGGCAAAGAGCGCCGGATCAGGAGATGGGAGCACGAGCACGTGCTCGATGCGATGCAGCAGCGCATCGACAAAATGCCCGATGCCATGCGGATCAGGCGGCAAACCGTTGAACACACGTTCGGCACCTTGAAGCAGTGGATGGGGGCCACCCACTTCCGAACCAAAGGGCTAAAAAACGTAGGAACCGAGATGAGCCTGTGCGTCCTCGCCTACAACATCAAGCGCGTGATCGCGATCCTGGGCATGCCGGCAGCGTTGGCGGCGGTCGGACGCTGACAAGCGTCACCGCGCGCGCTCACATCATCTCCGTGAAATCAGCCCGGCGGCGTTTTCACACAGCCTCCACCCTGCTCGGCTGTCCCCGGCGCGATCGCTAGGTGACCCGGCGGAAGTCCGCGTCCCGGCGGCACCCTGACCTTCACCGCCGGCCCGTGCCATGTGGGGCTGTAGGACATGCTCCGATCCTTACCCAACATCGGCACCTGCCGGCAGAAGCAATGAACGCTAGCCGTGTTCAGAACAATTTTCCCAACCGGTACCGCTAACCTCGACTTGTTCGAGATCAAACAACAGGTTCTTACGAACATAGCGACGGAGTTCCCGCCAAGGTATAAATTGCGGCTGCCAAAGCACATGCGCGCCATTAGCATCTTCGTGAAACTTCAGACACATCCCCTCACGCAGGAGGCGAGGCGTTTGCGATCTTTCGAGGGATTCGTAATCTGCAATCGTTTCCGTTACTGGTTCTCCGTAGGCTGCGCGCAGGACAGCCGGAACCAACTTCGTCCACCATGATGTGGCGGGGTCAAACAAGTCGTCAGCAGTCAGTGGACGCATTTCGCTTACTGACCAGAGGAAAGCATGCTGGCTGTCCCAAGATTTTGGGTTCGCGTGTAGAAACGTGGTCGAGCTGAGCTCCGCTGCGATGATCCCCGGGGCTACAGCAATGACCCGGGCGGAGGCCTCGACGGACACCTCGCGCTGCGGTGTGGCCGTTCCGTCGGTTACCCCCTTATAGGCCATCCTCAGCGCTTCCGAGGCGCTGCGAGCCATGTAGGCGTTCCAGGCGCGTTCCGACGTCGTTTCCGGAATCTCGATCTGACTTACGATGATTGTCTCGGTCGAAGGCGATGGGGTAAAACCAAGCTGCGCAATCTCGGCGTCAAACGAAAGCGGGTATACCTTCTCCGTAGTGATGGTCACGAAGCGCTTTCGAGATAGCGTTTGTGACTTCCGCTCCAACGAGACCCGCGCGGGCGCCCATTCTCCATCGGTACGTGCCGGCGATCCCGGCGCTGCTTCCGCAGTGGGGGTCACGAAGCGCATTCGAGAAAGCGTCTGTGACCTGCGCTCCATCGAAACCGGGGGGGGTGCCCACTCTCCATCTGAACGTGCAGGTGATCCCGGCGCCGCAGAATGAGCGACGAGGGAGGATAGAAGCAGGGCAGAACAGATGCCGAGAACGTTCATTTTCATCGCCCGAGTTGGTGAATTTGTTTGTCGACGCGCACGACAACGTGGGATTTCGGCTGCCAGCCTAACCCCAGGAATGGGTGTGCGCCAGATGGGGTCGGGCGCCCGGCTTCGCCCCTAAAGACGCGCCGGCGCCGGGCTAGACCATTGCTTGTCACAGCCGGAGCCGGTCCAGATGATCTCTCCAGCGTCTACTTTGAGGCGATACGATCGTGAACGAACGGCAACAAGCGGCCCACGCGCAGCCAATTAGCGCTCGGCGCCCAATGTCGCGTTTCCACCCGAGTCAGCTGTTGCCGGCGCGATCGCGAGCCGCGGCGGCGAACGTCCGGCTGCGCGCGACAGGCGGACGTTCGCGCCTGGCCGACGTCGCCCGGGCTCCTACAGCCGCCTGCGACCCGAAGCGGACCAACGAAGCCGTTCCGTTCAGCCGCAGCTTGAGATCAGTTCGACGGCCACTCCTGTCAAAGCTTCAGAACGAACTCGTGCATCAGGAGGCGGTGGGCCTTGGCGTGTTCTCACTGATAAATTCCCCGTCGCAAGCCCCTGGCTCGAGAGATACGAGCGGATCGCTCGCTCGCGCGCGCTACGCACTTGCGCTGCGGAACGGGGTTCCCGTTTCGGGACGTAGAAGGTGACAAGAACCCGGCCTCCTGCCCCCATTCGCAAAAGGTAGACCTGGTTGTCGAGAACTTGCTTCGCCGCGGAGGTAAGCTCAGTTGCCGCGCCCGGGCCCTTGAACTGGACCGGAAAGGGACCGGTGTCGCAGGCAATTGCCGGCGAACTGAAAAGCGCCACCAAGCCCAAGCAGACGGAAACACGCATCGGCTACCTCCACGAGCATCGTTGCACGCTTCACGAGCATCGTTGCACGAGCGATGTCGCGTTTCCACCCCACCCGGCTGTTCCCGCTACGGTCCAGCGCGCTGGCAGCGAGCGTCAGCTTCTGCGCGGCGGTCTGACATTGGGCTGCGGCATGCGCCAGACCGAGACCGTCGACTGGCTCCGATCATTATACGACTTGCGGAGCACCGCTTAACGAACCTGCAACGCTCCCGGCGCCACAAGGGGACGTGACGGTCTTGCGGAAGGTGGCGGGTGTGGAGTTGAGGCACAGGCCGTGGAAGCTGCTGCTAATGATCGTCTTGAGCACGATCGGGCTGATGGTCGTGGGATTGAACCTGCTCGACGGAAGCATCGAGCTGCGCCGCCTAGGTCACGTGGGTGCGACCGGAACCCCCTTTCGCTTCACGCTGGTGATCGTCGGATACGGCTTCTGCTGGGCCATGACCATCCTGGGGTGGATCTGCCTACGATCCGAGTGGAAGATGAATTATCGCCCTCGAGCGAAGCTCCCGTTCGAAAGGCAAGACTTTCGACGTAGCCTCTGACATTGCAATGTCCGGCTTCCACCCCAGCCGGCTGTTCCCAGCATAATCGAAGGTTGCGGCCGCGAATGTCGGTTTTGCGGTTTTGCGCGCGCAGCCTGACGTTCTACCAGCGGCGTAAGCCGATCGAGATCGTTGGGCGGCTCGCAACGGGTTCGCCCAAACGACGTGTTGGAACTTGGGCACATACAGGCTCGCCCACTTCTGCGTCCGATCGTACATCGGACGGGAAGGCGGACGCCCTCTGGAAGCCACCGCTTATGGCGTAGGTCCGAGCGGCGCGCTCGCTGCAGCCTCTGTCTCCGGCGGGGGCAGACGCCAGGTTACACGGCTGAAGAAGCTGTCCGCGACCGGCTTCTTTGCGGCATCCCGCGCGGGCTCGAAACGTGCAAGTTCGCGCATAAGTCGGCAGGTTTCCATGTCGAGAGTTTCGGAGCCGCTTGACGAAGAGATGGTGCAGTCGGCGACCCGGCCAGCGACATCCACAGCGAGCACGAATCTCACAGTACCCTGCTCGCCGGCGGCCAATGCCGCGGGAGGATAGACGGCGTCCGCGAACACTGCAGAGAGCGGGAGAACGGGTTTTGCCATCGTCACATGCCGATATCCGCTGGGAGGCGGCGACGGCGGGGGAGCAGGCGGTGCGACCGCCGCCCAATCAAACACCGCGGCTTTCGCAGTGCAGGCCGACAGGCGCTTCGCCGCCGTCGCCGCGCCAACCAATTCATAGCGGCCGACCTCCCGCCCTTCGGGGGCGAGGATTTCGATCGCCGCGGCGTCGGCGATCTCCGCCACCGTGAGACCCTCGAGCGGGATATACAGCCCGAAACTGCCGACTCGACGTGGATCCGCCGACAAGGTCCGTCGCGTCGAGCCGACGACGACGACCTGGTAACCGCCCGTCTGCGGCCGAGGCCATGCGTCGTTGCTTATCGAGATCGTATCACCAATGCCGCTGTGGAAGAGCATCAGCCGCCCTCCGTCGGCAAAAGTGCGATCGAGGCTGCAATGATCGGGGCCGATCGCCTTCACGGTCCATCCGGCGACGACCTCCCCCGGCGGCCCGCCCGGAGGAGCGGCGAGTGCCTGTCCCGAGAGGACGAGCACAGCGAGTGAGGCTTCTCGGAAAAAACGCTTCATTGATGATTGTCTCCTCCGTGTGACGAGGCGAGTTTCATAACCGCCGAGAAAGGCGCGCGCCACGTCCGCGTGCTTAGGCCTCGGCTCAGCATCGAATTCCGTCGATGCGGCTATGTCGCTTTTCCACCCGACTCAGCTGTTCCGGTCCGGAGCGGGCGCCGGCCCAGGCTAGGTCCGCTTTCGCCAGGCGGGCTGACGATCGCGCCGCCACAGACAGGATTACCGCGCTACAGCGCGGATCGACCCATAGCCGACGTCCAGGTCAATGGGTAAGATGCGGCATGGCTTGGATGTTTGATCAGTCGCCGAACGTGGCCTGCATAGCAACCGCAACGGTTTTTGCCGGTGATCCCGTTCTCGTCGTTACCCATTATGAAGACGACCATTCATGGGCTTTTCTGGACGGGCGCCCGATCAATCAGGCGCAGACATGGGTGGTAGCCATGTCCCAGGTCATCGAACTTCACCCTGATCTTCAAGAGATCGCCGATCTCCCTCCCGGTTGGACCGCCTGGCGAGCCAGCGCGAGCCAGCCTTGGTTGAAGGAGCTGGATCCTGCGGAGATGCCCGCCTGATGGCTCAATCTGCAATCCATCCACCCGGTCTGTTCCCGGCACGATCGGGCGGCGCCTCGGCGAAGATCCGCTTACGAGCGCCAAGTCGACGTTCCTGCCGCCGCCAGCGCGATCGCCGCGCTACAGCGCGGATCGACTCAAAGCTGACCTTGCGCGCGTGCATGGACGACAGGAGGCAGCCCACTGGCGGACATCCGGATGAGCAGGTATTTGTGGGCGATGACACCGCGCTGGATCTGGACCGCAGCTCTTCTAACCAGCGCCTGCACGGATGGCGAAGTAGGGACACCCGAACGCATCAACGTCGAAGTCACTGGTTCACCAGAGTGCCTCTCGACCGTGTATGCCAGCCTCAATGATCACGGCATTGCTGCTGCTACGATGCCCGCTTGGGAGAAGGGCATAGGAAAGATGGAATTCGGAACGATCGAGATTCATAGAGCGCCCGAAGTGCGGAGCTGGCTTACCACGGCGGCTTGTGTGAGAGCCATACGCCAGCGCCCCTGCTCCACGCCGTTGACGGATGTCGATTTTTGCAACGCTCCCAAACGTGCTGGCTGACGTCTCCTTCCCGCCAACTCTCGCGGTAGCCGGCAACACCGGATACCATCTGATTTCGCTTTCCCCAGCGCGACCGCTCGCCGCGGTGGCGAACGTCAGCTCTCGTGCGGCAGGCTGACTCGCCCGACGGGCCTGCTCGAAATCGGGAGCTACGACCTGCTCCGACCCTTTCCTGCCCTTGAGACCGCCGCTACCACTCGCTCGAAATTGGAGGGACAGCATGTTCGTGATGAAAACGGTGGACGATCTTTGGGAGCATATCGCCTATGTGATGGCGTACGCTCCACAGTTCCCGTACCGCGACTTTCTGCCCGCCGATGAGCAGATGACGTTAGACAAGGCGTTCGAGCAGCTGCGGCAAGGCGTGCTGATTGCTTATCCGGAGGAGGAGTTCGCTTCGAAACGGGCCGTACTCAACGCCATCTTGGATAAATCCTACGCGGCGTATCGCAACAAGGATGACCTGAATGCGTGTAGGCTTCTGAACGACTTCGAGGATGGGATCTTCCAGCGATCAAACTAGGTCCGGTTTCCACCCCATCCGGCTGTTCCAGGCGGCGGAAACTGCCGCGTCGGCCTATGTTCGCTTTCCCTAAGCAGGCTGACGACCGCGCCGCCCCGTGGGCGACCAGGCGCTACGGCGCGGATCGACCCTTGTCGGACATAGCGCAGGCGTGTGATGAGTTGTCGCTCTGATGGCGCGTATCACGATCATGAAATCCGTAGCACAACGTTCCGCCGGTGTGCTGTTGGCACTCGCGCTTCTCACCGGGTGTATTCGGCGGCAAACAGCGGACAATCTGCGGTACCGCATGACCGTGTACGTGGAGACGAGTGACGGCTTACGTATGGCATCATCCGTGTACGAGATTGACGCTCATTCGAACAACAACTGGGTTATGTCTGACCCGAACTCCTGGACCGGCTTAGGGTGCGAGGTCGTCGGAGAGGCGGCTGGACCGTTCCCCGGCACCCATCTCTTTGCGCTGCCCGGCGGCACCCAAGGTGCTACCGTCGACGACTATCACTGTAGACTTATCACCCGCTATCTCGGCGTGCCGAACGGGGGCAGCGCACGGGAGGACTGGCGAGCGGCATGGAAAGCTGTTTCAAAGTCCAAGCGACAGGTTGACATCGAGTCCGATCATTTCCCTCCACTCGCTGAAATCCGGGACTTCAACGATCCGATGTCAACACGGCTGCTCGTCCCGACCGAGGATCAGCCGAGGATCGTTCGGGCCGTGATCGAAATCACCCGAGACAAACCGAGGGACCGATTGAAAGACATCCTGCCGTGGGTAGTGGATCAACCAACCGTGCGAGTTGGTTATCAAGAGATTCCCCTCACCATACGCTAGCTGCAAACGTCCGCATTCCACCCTGCCCTGTCATTCCCGCGCCAATCGCCGCGCCATCCCACGAATGTCGGTTCCCCGCGGTGACCTGAAGTTGGGCGCCAGCGTGCGCCAATCGACTTCATTCAGCTGTTCCCGGCAGCGAGCTACGTTGTGTGAAATCAAGCGATGGCATATCGTGCTTCTGTGAACGAGATTTCATCCCCTAGGGCGCTGCGCCAACCTACCGCTACCGATCGCCTGGTAGCCGTAGCCCTTTCCGGCGTGTTCCTCATCGCGACCGCAGACAAGTATGCGGGCTGGCAGCTTTTCCGCGGCTATGCCGATCAAGTGTCAACCGCAGCCTTATTGGCTGTGCCCATCGTGTTGGTGCTGCGGCGGCTGTACCGCGCAAACGGTGCCTAGCGCACATTCGCTACTGTGCGATTTCTGGGGCGCGAGCTCGAGCTAGCGCCGCGGCGCGAATGTCGCCTTTCCACCCGGTTCCGCTGTTCCGATCGGGAGCCGGCGTGGGCGAGGCCTACGTCTGGTTTGGCCAAGCAGGCAGACCGTCACGCCGCCGCTCGTCGGATTAGGACGCCAGAGCCGCGGTTCGACATTGCAGTCATTGTTCGGAGCTGCGATCCTCCTGGTATGGATGATCGCTTCGTCATACGCAGGACCTTCAACGTCGATGGTCAAAAGGTCGGCTGTAGGTTTTCCCGACCGAAGGCCGAGGGCCAAAGCTACTTCTGTCGCTACGAAATCGAATGGCCTGAAGGTACGAGCTCCCGTCGAGTCGGTGGCGTGGACGAAGTCCAAGCGCTGCTACTGGCAATGCAAACTGCGCATACGGACCTTTTGATCGCTCGCGAGCACGACGGCAGGCAAGTGACGTTCGATAATCGGCAGAGCCTCGGTTTGCCTGTGGCGAACGCCCTTCGCGACTGGGACCCCGACAACACATTCTGACGTGCGCCGCAATGTCGCCTTTCCACCCGGTCCGGCTGTTCCCGGCGCGATCGCCAGGCGGGCCGGCGAAGGTCCGCTTCCGCGCGGCACCCTGCCGTTCGCCGTCGGCGTGCGCCAAGTGGGGACCGAGGACGTACCTCGAGCCACGGCGGTCATAGGCGTCCGTTCGCGATCGCCAGCAACCGATCAACGGTCAGGTATGGATTGGAACCAAAACACCGCCCCTCGGAAATCACTTGACGAAGCGTCGTTTCCCCACGCCGAACAAAGCTCCCACCACGACTGGCCCATTGTTGGCTGATGGGAGGCAGGGAGGTTCTATAGAGATATCCGCAGCAGCAGCCTTAGGCCGCTTGACCGGGCCTCGTTGGCCAGTCGCTTCAGGAGCACAAGCGAGGGGACCATGTCTGGTCCAGAAGCTCCATAGTGCGAAAGTTCCTCAGACTTTGCCCAGCGAGTTGCTACCGGAAGAAGCTCCGCTTCCGGTAGCTCTGACAGGGGTGTCGTTAGTTCGTCCGGCAAATCAAAAACCCACGGGCCCTCCGGCGAGCCCATCGCAACTAGAAACTCCTCACCGCTCAGTCGGGCAGGTGCAGCGAGGTGGTCGACCGCGCCCCAGAGACCCGCGAGGACCGAATTATCGGCGTTGCGCGTGCTATGATCGGGGGCGCGGAAACCACCCTCTGATATGGCGACAGCGTCGTCCCTTGTTGCGATGAAAAAATCGGTCAGCAATGTGGTCTCCAACAGGTTGCCGCAGGCTCAATACCGTCTGGTGTTGTCGCGCGGCTGATAGACGTCTCACTGCGGAGGGATACTGGAGGAGCACCTCTCCCTCAACGCCGAGATGTCGGTTGTCGCGCTCCTCGTATGGAAGTCCGACAGCGGCAAACCACCAGTTCGTGCTTATCGCGGCTATGACCGCTTTCCACGCTCGCCGGCTGTTCCCGGCGCGATCAAGCGGCGCCGCGACGAAGGTCCGGTTACGCGCGCCAGGCCGACGTTCGCGCCGCCGTGAGCGCGATCACCGCGCTACAGCGCGGACGAACCCGTTTCGGACATCTAAGCAGGATGTCCTCTTCCCCTGCGCGATTGGCGAAGGTGAAGGTAATCGTCGTTGAAGCCACCGGCCTCGCGTAAGCCGCCAACGTCGAGAACGGTCATTTCACGATGATGCTGTTCGACCAGCCCCTCTGAACGAAGCCTCTTGAGCGTCCGATTGATGTGCACGGCTGTCATGCCGGTCGCGTCCGCAAGCTCTTCCTGCGTGATAGGGAGGCTGAAGGTATCATCTTCTACGAGGCCAACCGCCTTCATCCGCAGGTGCATCTCGCAGAGAATGTGAGCGACGGCTTCATAAGCGTCGCGACGACCCACGTTGACGATCCACTCCCGAAGGACGGCGGAGTCGATCAGTGTCATTCTCCACAGGCCCTTTGTTAGCGCCGTTCTCTCCGAGGTGATCCTCTCCAGCACTTCAGGATCGAGATGGGCGACCCTGCACGGCGTCAGTGCACCGATGGCGTGATCCATCTTCTCTAGGATGTCTACGTGGAGGTCGCAAAAGTCGCCCGGGATCAGGAACGCGGTAATTTGGCGCGACCCGTCAGGTAGCACCGTGTAACGTGCTGCCCAACCTTCAAGAATCAAATGGACTTTGTCGGGAACTTCACCATTGCGGACGATGTCTCGCTTTGCGCCCACCTCCGTTACATCTTCCGAGCAAAGCGCATCAACGAGCACCCGATCCTCATGGGCAAGGTCGACCACTTGCTCCAGTTTACAGGTCAGCGGGTTATACAGCATGGCTGGACAACTATCGATGAATTGCGTCGCACTCAAGCATCAAGAAGCCCGTCTTCCGCCACGAGTGGAACGTCGGCTTACCACCCGATTCTGCTGTTGCCCGCGAGAGCGGCGCCGGCAACGGCTACGTCCGCTTCCGCGAGGTAGGCAGACGATGTCGCGACCACGAGCGGGATCAGGGCGCTACCGCCGCCTCCGACCCTTTCCGGACATAGCTGTGGTGCGCGTCGGAGGTTGCAATTTGGAGGTTTCTTACCGTCAACTCCGCAGTTTCTTGTGACGCCTCGCTACAGCTTGCTCGTATCCGCAATAAGTCGACACTAGCTCAAACTGGAGGAGAAAGCGGGAGATCACGTCGTGTTGCGCCCAGCCCGGTAGGATGAAGTCTACGGGCGACCTTCTACGAGCTTGGTCCCTCGCGCGCCGACGTGCGTCGTCATCGGTGATCGTCCCGCCGACCTGAGATCCTACGATGGTCGCGCTGCGTCACCGCCATCGAGGTCGGTCCCCGTTGATAGCGGCTCAGTGATCGGGCGTCTTTGCAGAAGCCTGCGCTCGCAATGCGATCCACTCCAAACAGATCGCACCCGAGAACGCGAGAAATAAGATGATCGTCACGGAAGCGCCCCTGAGAAAATATTCCTGGAGGGGATTGGCGCGGTCAGTGCAGAGCGCCGGATCCGCGATACAAGCGGATCCTGCAGAGAAGTCCGCGCAGCCGATCAATATCGCTCCCAGAAGCGATGACAGGAATCTAATATATCTTGCCGGTCTCTTTGAAAGGGCAGAAAATACACAAATTGTCACCCCTGCAACAAATAGCGCACGACTTCCATAGGGCAACCAGACGAGCGAAGTCATACAGAAAACGAGTAAACCAAGTACAACAAATAATTTCCAGATAGTAGCAAACATCTGCGCAATTCTATTCATTCAGTGTCTTCTCTAACCTCCTAAGCTCGACGGGCTCAGGCACCTCTTACGTACCCGCCTGTAACCTGGCCTAAGAGGCCTGATCATGGCCCCTCCGCCTCAGCTAGAGCAACATCGCATCGATGCAGGGCGACTGCAACGCCCGGCCCCACCAACTCACGCCCAAGCGGCGCCGCGGCGATCGCCAGGCCATCCTGCTGCGAAGGTCCGCTTCGGCGCGGCACCCGGACCTTGGCCGATGGCGCGCGCGATGTCGCGACCTAAGACGTGCTCCGACCCTTTTCGGACATCCAACCAGTTCGTAAGCTGGCTCCATGATCGGCTCGCATGATGTGTTCGGATCGGCGGCGTGGTTGCCGACGGCCCGCCCAAGGCCCCGTACCGTGAGATATATAATCAACTAGCGGCCGCAACATTCAAAGACTGCTCAATCAGATCTCGATCGTTACGGGGACCGGCGTTACAGAGTGCCCAACCCAAACTTGGCCGAGTGCCCCTTGGTTATCCTTGTAGAACCACCTACAATCCGCCGCACTGGTCGATTCCGGAACACGCACACATAAGGCGTTTTTGACTATTATCCATTGCATAAAGAGTACCACGCCTAGGTCGCGCTCTACTGTCACACTCCCATCTGAATGGAATGTCTCTGCGTACCCTGGACCGTATGTTATTCGTTTGCCAAGAATGCGGGCCTTAGCTTCTTGAATGTCCATTGGACTGTATCTTCCGACTCTAGACGGGTTGCCCCACACTTCGTCTGGCAGAGTAATCTGCTTGGGAGAATTCGCTGCTGGAGGCCTTTCGCAAGAGACCAGCAGCATGGTGAAGCCAAGACAAAGAGAACGGCAGGATGATTTCACAGTTCTTGCAGCTAGCTGCCCCAACGCTAAAAACGTAGAGCCTGATCTACACCTACGAATACAATCCTCATCCGAGCCTATGTCGTGATAGCGTGGCATCGAAGACGCCCAGTCAGCCTGGCAGATTTCCAAGGCGACAACCGGTTTGGAGATACCAATTCCCTTGTGCATCCGAAGCATCCCCACGCCGAGCGCTGAAAGTGCCACAGGATGCGGCAAGGTCGCAAGTTTTGATGATGACCTACTTGTGTTGCGAGCCGATGCGGAGGAACGGAACGACCGCTATGTCGCTTTTCCACTCTACCCGGCTGTTACCCAGAGCGACGGCGGCTGCGCCGGCGACGGTCAGCTTACGCGTGGCCGCCTGACCTTGGCGATGCGCCAGATCGGACGCTACGATGCGCTCCGAACGGTTGCCGTTCCGACGACGCGTCCGTAATTAGTTTTCGATGGGACCGCTGCACCTAGCCGCCTACAATGCCGATCTCGAGGAACTCGAACGCCTGCTGCAATCGGGTCACGATCCTCGGGCTCGAGATGAGCAAGGATATACGCCCCTCCTCTGTTCCTGCTTCCGAGGAGGAGTAGGTGAGCAACTACCCGTCGTCAGAGCATTGCTCGACGCGGGCGCAGATCCCAATGCCGCGACGGAGCCTTCAGACGCGAATTGCCTCATCTACGCGGTTCAAAGCGGCAACGCTGA
This sequence comes from Sphingosinicella sp. BN140058, assembly GCF_004135585.1. Classification (NCBI taxonomy): domain Bacteria; kingdom Pseudomonadati; phylum Pseudomonadota; class Alphaproteobacteria; order Sphingomonadales; family Sphingosinicellaceae; genus Sphingosinicella; species Sphingosinicella sp. BN140058. The sequence continues at coordinate 3,968,023 of NZ_CP035501.1, forward strand.
TTTGGTCAGCGAACTTATAGATGCGCACGTGGACGTCAACGCGGCCGCAGACGGAGTCACAGCGCTGATGCAGGCCGCGCGGGATGGACACGACGGCATTGTTGAGATGCTGATCCGGTCGGGAGCGAGTCCGGATCGGCGTTCGCATGGGTACACTGCTGCTGACTACGCTCGTCACGCTGGACATCACGATTTGGCGGCTCGGTTGGCGATAACGGAAGCCTGATCCCACTTCAGCGAACGTCTGGAATCCACCGATAGTGTTGAAAAACTCCCGTTGCACTGTCGACTGGGCTCTGATTCACTGCTCCTGAGCAAGGCGGGAGGCGAGCCGATGATGGGTGAGCGGACGGTGATGCAGGAGGCGCTGTTCTACGGGTTCAGCCTGGAGCGCCATGTTCCCGACGACCACCTGCTGAGGCGTATCGACCGGTTCGTCGACCTGTCGAGCATTCGCGAGCATCTGCGGCCCTATTACAGCGAGACTGGTCGGCCCTCGGTCGATCCGGAGTTGATGATCCGCATGCTGATCATCGGCTATACGCACGGGATCCGCTCCGAACGGCGGCTGTGCGAGGAGGTGCACCTCAACCTTGCCTATCGCTGGTTCTGCCGTCTCGACCTCGCTGCCGCGGTGCCGGATCATTCGACATTTTCGAAGAACCGGCATGGCCGCTTTCGTGACAGCGATCTGCTGCGGCGCTTGTTCGAGGCGACGGTCGAACGCTGCATGGCCGAAGGTCTGGTCGGCGGCGAGGGCTTCGCGGTCGACGCCAGTCTGATCAAGGCCGACGCCAACCGGCAGCGGGGCGTCTCCGGCAGCGAGGGACTTCCCGCGGACGCGACGAGCCATGCGGTGCAGGAATATCTGGCGGTGCTCGACGATGCCGCGTTCGGCGCGGCGACGCCGGTCGCGCCGAAGTTCATTTCGATCGCCGATCCCGCCTCGCGCTGGACTGCGGCCGAGGGCGGCTTTGCCTATTTCGCCTACTCGACCAACTATCTGATCGACCTCAAGCATGCGGTGATCATGGATGTCGAGGCGACCACGTCGATCCGCCAGGCCGAGGTGACGGCGCAGCGGCGAATGATCGAACGAACCCAGGATCGCTTCGGGATATGGCCGCAGAAACTGGTGGCGGACACCGGCTATGGTTCGGCCGAGAACCTGGCGTGGCTGGTTCACGAGCGTGGCATCGAGCCGCACATTCCTGTCTTCGAGAAGTCGTCACGCAGCGATGGGACATTCTCGCGGTCCGACTTCACCTACGACCACAAGCGCAACGTCTACATCTGTCCGGCCGGCAAGCAGCTGATGCACTATCGCCGTGCCTTTTCCACGCCGCGCGTCGGTGTCGATGAGCATGGTCTAATGCGGTATCGCGCCTCCTTGGCAGATTGCCGCGCTTGCGCCCTCAAGGCGCGCTGCTGCCCGACACAGCCACAGCGAAACGTGCAGCGATCGATCCACGAAGGCGCACGCGACATGGCGCGCGACATCGCTAAGACCGATGCCTACCTGGTCTCCCGCTGCGAACGGAAGAAGGTCGAGATGCTGTTCGCGCACCTCAAGCGCATCCTGAAGCTCGATCGCCTCCGCCTCAGGGGGCCAAATGGAGCCAAAGACGAGTTCCACCTCGCCGCCACCGCCCAGAACCTCCGCAACCTCGCCAAGCTGATCCCGAGCGGGGCTCCTGCGATGGCAGGATGAGGTAGGCGCCCCTCCTCATTTGCAACGTCCGCTCTTGTTAGAAGCAGACGTTTTTCAACACTATCCACCCGATTCAGCTGTTCCGGTCCGGAGCCGGCGGCGCCACGGGCTACGTCCGCTTTCGCCAGGCGGGCTGACGATCGCGCCGCCACCGGCAGGATCAGGGGGCTACAGCGCGGATCGACCCGAAGCGGACCAACGAAGCCGTTCCGTTCAGCCGCAGCTTGAGATCAGTTCGACGGCCACTCCTGCCAAAGCTTCAGAACGAACTCGTGCATCAGGAGGCGGTGGGCCTTGGCGTGTTCTCACTGATAAATTCCCCGTCGCAAGCCCCTGGCTCGAGAGATACGAGCGGATCGCTCGCTCGCGCGCGCTACGCACTTGCGCTGCGGAACGGGGTTCCCGTTTCGGGACGTAGAAGGTGACAAGAACCCGGCCTCCTGCCCCCATTCGGAAAAGGTAGACCTGGTTGTCGAGAACCTGCTTCGCCGCGGAGGTAAGCTCAGTTGCCGCGCCCGAGCCCTTGAACTCGACCGGAAAGGGACCGGTGTCGCAGGCAATTGCCGGCGAACTGAAAAGCGGCACCAAGCCCAAGCAGACGGAAACACGCATCGGCTACCTCCACGAGCATCGTTGCACGCTCCACGAGCATCGTTGCACGAGCGATGTCGCCTTTCCACCCGTTTCAGCTGTAGCGGTCGGAAGCCAGCGCCGGCGCGGGCTACGTCCGCTCTCGCCAGGCAGGCTGACGAGAGCGCCGCCACCATCAGGACCAATGCGCTACAGCGCGGATCGGGTCAGCGTCGCGCGCGAGCGCATCAATCACGTGCTCCAAAGCCGACATTCGCCAGACCGAGTTGCAAGGTCCGCTAATATGGCCCGAAGCAGTCATTCGCAGAGCGCACCGGGAACGACCGCTTCGGGGTAGCAAAGCGGTCATTCGCCGCCATCGTCGGGAACGGCGGCTTTGTCCCACATCCAGCCGTTTCCGCCGCCCAGCACGAGCTTGTCCCGTCGGCGACTCTTGGCGAGTTTATTTTTGACCGCAGCCCGGAATGACCGTTGATGACCAATCACGTCCCATCACGTCCATTCCGTTTCTTTGAGTATTCGCTGAGTCTTGGGCCGTCCGGATCGACTCCCGTCGACCGGCGGGAGCCTCGACGTGACGCCGACCAGATTCCTCATCGGGCAGATCCTGATCATCTTCGCGATCGTGCTCGCCGGCCTGTGGGCTGCGACCCAATGGGCTGCGGCGATGCTGGCCTATCAGCCGGAGCTCGGGCCCGCATGGGCATCGGTTGGTGGTCTGCCGATCTACCCGCCCTGGGCTCTGTTCGGCTGGTGGTACCATTTCGACGCCTATGCGCCCGAGATCTTCGACAAGGCAGGGATGCTGGCGGCGGGCAGCGGCTTCCTGGGGTGCGCTGCGGCGATCGTCGGGTCGTTGTGGCGGGCACGGCAGAGCGGCGTCCTGACCACCTACGGATCGGCACGCTGGGCGGTTTCAGCCGAGGTGAACCGCGCCGGCCTGTTCCGTTCTGCCGGCGTGATGCTCGGGACCTTGAGCGGCCGCTATCTGCGGCATGACGGACCCGAGCATGTCATGGCGTTTGCGCCGACGCGGTCGGGGAAGGGCGTCGGCCTCGTCGTGCCGACCTTGCTGTCCTGGACCGGCTCGGCCGTCGTGCACGACATCAAGGGCGAGAATTGGACGCTGACGGCCGGCTGGCGGTCGCTCTTCTCGCATTGTCTGCTGTTCAATCCGACCGATCCGGCGTCGGCGCATTACAACCCCCTGCTGGAGGTCCGGCGCGGCGCTGACGAGGTCCGCGACGTCCAGAACATCGCTGACATCCTCGTCGACCCCGAGGGGGCGCTGGAGCGGCGCAACCATTGGGAGAAGACCAGCCACTCCCTGCTGGTCGGCGCGATCCTCCACATCCTCTATGCGGACGGAGAGAAGACGCTGGCCCGGGTGGCGACCTTCCTGTCGGATCCGCAGCGCAGCTTCGTCTCGACGCTTCGCGTCATGATGAGCACCAATCATCTCGGCGACGACGACCATCCCCGGGTGCATCCGGTGGTCGCCTCCGCGGCGCGCGAACTGCTCAACAAGAGTGAGAACGAGCGCTCCGGCGTGCTGTCGACGGCGATGTCGTTCCTCGGCCTGTACCGCGATCCGACCGTCGCCGAGGTGACGTCGCGCTGCGACTTCCGGATCGCCGACCTTGTCGACGGCACGCGGCCTTGCTCGCTCTATCTCGTCATCCCGCCGTCCGACATCAGCCGGACCAAGCCGCTGGTCCGCCTCGTCCTGAACCAGATCGGACGGCGCCTGACCGAGCGTCTGGACGGGGCGCGGCAGCACAGGCCGCTGCTGCTGATGCTCGACGAATTCCCGGCGCTCGGGCGGCTCGACTTCTTCGAGACCAGCCTTGCCTTCATGGCCGGCTACGGCATCCGCGCCTTCCTGATCGCCCAGAGCCTCAACCAGATCGAGAAGGCCTATGGCGAGCACAATTCGATCCTCGACAATTGCCACGTGCGGGTGGCGTTCGCGACCAATGACGAGCGCACCGCCAGGCGCATCTCGGACGCGCTCGGCACTGCCACCGAGCAGCGCGCGATGCGCAATTATGCCGGGCACCGCCTTGCGCCGTGGCTCGCCCACGTCATGGTCAGCCGGCAGGAGACCGCCCGCCAGCTGCTGACCCCGGGCGAGGTGATGCAGCTGCCGCCGGAGGAGGAGCTGGTGCTGGTCTCCGGGCTTGCGCCGATCCGTGCCCGCAAGCTGCGCTACTTCGAGGATCGCAACTTCACCGCTCGTCTCGCGCCCCCGCCGCAGGTGGAGCCGGGGCCCTATCCTGACCGGCCGCCGGTGCGCGGCGACGACTGGACGGAACGGCGGGGCCGTACCGATGCGCGCCTCGAGCAGGCGCCCGAGGCTGGCACGGGTGAGGAGGAGGGCTTGCAGCAGCAGCGTCACCCCGGCCTGCCCGAGCAGACGAACAAGGCCGCCGAGGTCGATGCCGCGCGCCCGCCGGAGCTTGTGCCGGACGACGAGGACGTCGCCGCGGACAAGAAAGCGATGGACCAGGCACGAGGCCTCAGCGCAGTGGCCCGCGGCTATGCGGTGAACGAGGGCGCCGGCCGCGACCTCGTTCCCGGAGTGTGAGGCGGCGATGAAGGTCCGCCAGAACCTCTATATCGACCACGAGCTCAGCCGGGCACTGGAGACGCTCGCCGCAGGCTCGCGCGGCAACAAGAGCCACATCGTCAACGATGCGCTGAAAGCCTGGCTCGCCCGGCGTGGGGCGCGGGAGGTGGACGAGCTCCTCAAGCCGCGCCTCGACCGGATGTCGCGGGAGATTGCCGGCGCGCGGCGCGACATCGACGTGCTGCTCGAAAGCCTGTCGCTGTTTGTCCGCTACCAGTTGATGGTCACCGCCCCCTTGCCGGAGGCGGATGCCGCCGCGCGCGCGGTCGGGCGCGACCGGTTCGAGGCCTTCGTCGCCCAGGTCGGTCGGCAGATCGCCGCGGGCCGCCGAACGCTCGGACCGGTGGATCCGAACGGAGGCCTGTCGTGAGCGCGCTCGCCGCGGGTGCGGTGGCGGCGGAGCGCCGTCGGTCGATGCTGCGCACCGCCATGGGGCCGGCCATCGCCGCTGCTCTCGCCGATGCGCGCGTGATCGAGATCATGGTCAATCCCGACGGGGCGCTTCGCGTCGATATCCTCGGGCAGGGGCGCGTCGCGACCGATGTGACGCTCGAACAGGCGCAGGTCGAACGGATCATCCGGCTGGTGGCGTCGCATGTCCGTGCCGAAGTGGATGCCGAGCGGCCGATCGTCTCGGCCGAGCTGCCGCCGCACGGCCAGGGCGCCGGCGAGCGCTTCGAAGGCATCCTTCCGCCCGTGGCGCCCGGTCCTTGCTTCTCGATCCGGAAGCCCGCCGCCCGGATCTACACGCTCTCCGACTATGTCCGCGACGGCATCATGCCCGCCCAGGCGGCACGATTGCTGTCGTTGTCTGTGGTCGAACGCCGCAACATCCTCGTTGCCGGGGGCACCAGTTCGGGCAAGACGACGCTCGCCAATGCGCTGCTGGCCGAAATGGCGCATCTCGATGAACGGGTGATCCTGATCGAGGACACGCGCGAGCTGCAGTCGCCTGCACCCGACACGGTTGCGCTGCGCACGCGGGCCGGCTTCGTGACGATGGGCGATCTCGTGCGCTCGACCCTTCGCCTGCGGCCCGACCGGATCATCGTCGGCGAGGTGAGGGGCGGCGAGGCTCTCGACATGCTCAAGGCCTGGAACACCGGCCATCCCGGCGGGATCGCCACCGTTCATGCCAACAGCGCCGGATCGGCGCTCCACCGTATCGAGCAGCTCATCCAGGAAGTCGCGGTCACCGTGCCGCGGCAACTGATCGCCGACGCCATCGACACGATCGTGTTCATCGCCGGCCGGGGTGCCGGGCGGCGCATCGAAACCATCGCCTGTGTCGCTGGCCTCGATCCGGACGGCGGCTACGCACTCCGCGATCTCTTCGCATCACCCTCGAACCACACAGGAGACTGACATGCGCATGTTTCGCACTTTCGTTTCTGCCCGCCTGCTGCTGACCGGCATGGCTGCCGGCCTTTGTGTGACGTTCGCCGGCGCAGCCCATGCCAGCGGCTCCGGCATGCCGTGGGAGGAGCCGCTGCAGCAGGTGCTGGAGTCGGTGCAGGGGCCGGTCGCAAAGATCGTCGCGGTGATCATCATCATCACCACCGGCCTGACGCTTGCCTTTGGCGAGACCGCCGGCGGCTTTCGGCGCCTGATCCAGATCGTGTTCGGCCTGTCGATCGCGTTCGCGGCCTCATCCTTCTTCCTGTCCTTCTTCAGCTTTGCCGGCGGAGCTCTGATCGCATGAGCCACATCGACGGATACGAGGCGCCGATCCATGCCAGCCTCGGGCAGCCGATCCTGCTCGGCGGCGCGCCGCGCGGGATCGCCATCGTCAACGGCACGATCGCGGCGGCCGTCGGCCTCGGGCTGCAGCAATGGCTGGTCGGCCTCTTCCTGTGGGCAGGCGGGCACAGCGTCGCCGTGTTCGCCGCGCGCCGCGACCCGGATTTCGGGCCCGTCCTGCTCCGTCACCTGAACCAGAAGGGCTATTGGGGATGCTGAACCTCGCCGAATATCGGTCGCGGGCGGACCGTCTCGCCGACCACCTGCCCTGGGCGGCGTCGGTGGCGCCGGGCGTGGTGCTGAACAAGGACGGGAGCTTCCAGCGCAGCTTCGCCTTTCGTGGTCCCGATCTCGAAAGCGCGACCGAGGCCGAGCTCGTCTCCGCCTGCGCCCGCGCCAACAATGCGCTGAAGCGGCTTGGCTCGGGCTGGGCCCTGTTCTTCGAAGCCGAGCGGCGGGAGGCCCAGGGTTATCCGGAAGGCCGCTTCCCGGATGCGGCATCCTGGCTGGTCGACCAGGAGCGCCGCGCCGGCTTCGAGGCGGCCGGCCGCCACTTCGAGAGCGTCTTTCACGGGACTTTGCTGTGGTTGCCGCCTGCGGACGGCAAGGACGCGGCCGCGCGCACCCTCGTCGAACGGCCGGGTGAGGCGCAAGGGCGGGACTGGCGTGCGGCGCTTGCCGGATTCGTCGCCGAGACCGATCGGGTGCTCGATCTCCTGTCGGGGTTCATGCCGGAGGTGCGGGCACTCGGCGATGCCGAGACGCTTACCTATCTGCACGGCACGATCTCCGATCGGCGCCACCGGGTCGGAGTGCCGGAGACGCCCGTCTATCTCGACGCGGTGCTCGCCGACACGCCGCTCGTCGGCGGCCTCGAGCCGAAGCTCGGTGCCCTTCACCTGCGCACGCTGACCCTGCTCGGATTCCCGAGCCTCAGCCGTCCCGGCCTGCTCGACGCGCTCAACCACCAGGATTTCGGCTATCGCTGGGTAACCCGCTTCATCGCCCTCGACACGAGCGAGGCGACGCGGGCGCTGACCCGAATCCGGCGGCAATGGTTCAACAAGCGCAAGTCGGTCACCGCCCTGCTGCGCGAGGTGATGTACAACCAGCCGGCGCAATTGCTCGACAGCGATGCCGACAACAAGGTCGTCGATGCCGATCTCGCCCTGCAGCTGCTCGGCGCCGATCATGTCGCGTTCGGCCATCTGACCACCACCATAACCGTCGCCGACACCGACCGCGCGCGCGTCGAGGACAAGGTGCGGGCGGTCGAGCGGGTGGTCAACGGCCTCGGCTTCACCTGCATCCGCGAGAGCGTGAACGCGGTCGAGGCGTGGCTGTCCTCGCTGCCGGGCCAGGTCTATGCCAATGTGCGCCAGCCGCTGGTTCACACCCTGAACCTTGCCCATCTGATGCCGCTGTCGGCGGTCTGGGCCGGACCCGAAGCCAATCGCCATTTCGGCGGACCGCCCTTGCTCCATGCGCAGAGCAGCGGATCGACGCCGTTCCGGCTCTCGACCCATGTCGGCGACGTCGGCCACATGCTCGTCGTCGGCCCCACCGGTGCCGGCAAGTCGGTGCTGCTCGCCCTCATCGCCTTCCAGTTCCGGCGCTATGCCGGGTCGCAGGTCTATATCTTCGACAAGGGCTATTCGGCCCGGGCGGCGGTGCTGGCGATGGGCGGCGCCCATCATGCGCTGGGGCAGGAGAAAGACGGCGGCGGAGACCTCGCCTTCCAGCCTCTCCGTGCGATCGACGATCCGGCGGAGCGCAGCTGGGCAGCGGAATGGATAACGGCGCTGCTGGCCCAGGACGGGGTCGCGGTCACGCCCGAGGTCAAGGAAGTGGTGTGGTCGGCGCTCGGCAGCCTTGCCTCGGCGCCTGCCGAGGAGCGTACGCTCACCGGCCTTGCCATTCTGCTCCAGTCGGCGGCGCTCCGCACCGCGCTCGCCGCCTACACGCTCGAGGGCCCGTACGGCCGCCTGCTCGACGCCGCGGAGCAGGGCCTCGCGCTTTGCGACGTGCAATGTTTCGAGACCGAGGCGCTGATGGGCCGGACAGGCGTGGTCGCCCCGGTGCTGACCTACCTTTTTCACCGGCTGGAGGAGCGGTTCGACGGACGTCCGACCCTGCTGGTGCTCGACGAGGCCTGGATCTTTCTCGACCATCCCCTGTTCGCCGCCCGCATCCGCGAATGGCTGAAGACCTTGCGGAAGAAGAACGTGGCGGTGCTGTTCGCCACCCAGAGCCTCGCCGACATTGCCCGAAGCGCTATCGCTCCCGCAATCCTCGAGAGCTGTCCGCAGCGAATCCTCCTGCCCAACGACCGGGCAATCGAGCCGCAGTCGCGGGAGGCCTATGCGCGGTTCGGATTGAACGACCGGCAGATCGAACTGGTCAGCCGCGCAACGCCCAAGCGCCATTATTACCTGCAGTCCGCGCGCGGCAACCGCCTGTTCGAGCTTGGGCTCGGGCCGATCGCGCTCGCATTTTGCGGCGCCTCCGATCCGGCGAGCCAGGCGCGCATCGATGCCTTGCTCGCCGAGCATGGCCCCGAGGCCTTCGCGGCCCGCTTCCTCGAAAGCGCCGGCCTCGACTGGGCCGCCGACCTCCTCGCCGACTTTCCCGACGATCAACCGAAGGAGTAGATGACATGCGCACGTCCACCCGCAAATATCTCGTCGTCACGGCGCTCGGCATCGCCGCTTTGGGGTCTCTCGCTTGTGCGCTTGGCATCTCTGCAGCGCCCGCGCACGCGCAGCTCAAGGTGTTCGATCCGACCAATTACAGCCAGAATCTGCTTACCGCGGCGCGGACGCTGCAGCAGATCAACAACCAGATCCAGTCGCTACAGAACGAAACACGGATGCTGAGCAACCAGGCGAAGAACCTGTCCAGGATCGACTTCCCGGAGCTGCGGCAATTGACCGGCGACCTGGAGGCAATCGACCGGCTGATGGCGCAGGCGCAAGGGCTGGATTTCGGGATCGACGGTCTCGACGCACGCCTGGAGCGGCTGTTTCCGCAGGGAGTCGATGCGGGGATCGGCGCGCACCAGCGCGTGATCGACGCCAAGGCACGGCTGGAGGCCGCGCGGGCGGGGTTCCGCCGGGCGATCGGCGTCCAGTCTCAGCTGATGGCCAATTTGAAGGCCGACGCCGAGGCGCTGGATCGGATCGTCGGCAGGAGCCAGGGCGCCGAAGGCGCGCTCCAGGCGCAGCAGGCCGCGAACCAGCTGCTCGCGCTGACCGCCAAGCAGCAATTCCAGATCCAGACTCTGATGGCTGCCCAATATCGTGCCGAAGCCACGGACGCGGCACGCCGCGCCCAGGCCGAGGCGGAGGGACAGGCCGCCACCAGCAAGTTCCTCGGATCCGGGTCCGCTTACACGCCCGACTGAACGCCCGCCCGATGCCGGGCGGCGGGCAAGCGTGAAGCCGCATCGCCGCCCGGCTTCCCGGCTCCCGAGCGCCTCGCTCCACCCCTTACGCTGGACAAGATGCGTGACCGACCTCAACGTCATCGACCGCTTCCTGCAAGCCTTCATCCGCTACATCGACAGCGGGTTCGGGCTGCTCGGCGCCGACGTCCAGTTCCTCACGGCAACCCTGATCGGCATCGACATCACGCTTGCCGGCCTGTTCTGGGCGGTGGGCGGCGAGGACAATGTGATCGGCCGCTTCCTCCGCAAGATCCTCTATATCGGCGCCTTCTCGCTGATCCTGAACAGCTTCTCGCTGCTCGCCGACATCATCTTCCGGTCGTTCGCGCAGGCCGGGCTGACGGCTGGGGGAGGGACCCTGTCCGCCGAGGACCTGCTGCGGCCGGGCCGCCTTGCCGCGACCGGATACTCGGCCGCCTGGCCCCTGCTGGAGCAGGCCTCGGGCATGATGGGGTTCGTCAGTTTCTTCGAGAATTTCCTGACCATCTCGGTGCTGCTCTTCGCCTGGGCGATCGTCATCCTCGCCTTCTTCATCCTCGCCGTGCAGATGTTCGTGACGATCATCGAGTTCAAGCTGACCAGCCTCGCCGGCTTCGTGCTGGTCCCGTTTGCGCTCTGGAACCGCACCGCCTTCCTCGCCGAGCGGGTGCTCGGCAACGTGGTCTCGTCAGGCATCAAGGTGATGGCGCTGGCGGTGATCGTCGGCATCGGCGCCAATTTCTTCGAGGCGTTCACGACCTCGATGCAGAGGCAGGAACCGGACCTCGCTGCCGCCATGAGCCTGGCGCTGGGCGCGCTGTCGCTGTTCGGCCTCGGGATCTTCGGGCCGGGCATCGCGTCGGGCCTGGTCGCCGGTGCGCCCCAGCTCGGCGCCGGCGCGGCGCTCGGCACCGCCGCAGGCGCCGCCGGAGTGACCTTGCTTGCGGGAGGCGCGGCGGCTGGCGCCGCTCGCGCCGCCGGGGGCGCCGCGCTCGGTGCTGTCCGGGCCGGCACCTCCATGGGATCGGCGGCATCGACCGCTTACAGTCTCGGCAAGGAGACCGCGTCGTCACCAAGCGTTGGCGCGGGGCTCGGCGGCGTCGCACGGGCCGCCGGCGGTGCGATGCGCAACCGCGCGTCAGCCACGCTCGGCCTCGGCGAGGCCGCGGAGCGCGGCCGCGCAGCGGCATGGAACGCACTCAATCGAAAGCGCGCGGACGGTGGTTCCCCGAGCCCGGAGCCGACGGCGCAGACGCCCGCCTGGGCGCAGGCGCTGCGCAGCCGGCAAACGGCGCGCCACCATCAGCAAGCCGTCCTGCATGCTCTCCAGCAAGGCGACCGCGGCGGCGCGTCCGCCCACCCTGACATCAAGGAAAGGGACGAGTGATGATCTTCAAGCGCGCCGTCCAGCGTTTTGGACGGACACCGCAACCCGAAACGCCCTACCAAAGGGCAGCCCAGGTCTGGGACGAGAGGATCGGCTCCGCACGGGTCCAGGCACGCAACTGGCGACTGATGGCCTTCTGCACCCTGGCGCTGAGCAGTGCGCTGTCGGGGGGACTTCTCTGGCAGTCGCTCCAGAGCCGCATCGTTCCCTATGTGGTCGAGGTCGACCGCCTCGGCGAAGCCCGGGCGGTGTCCAGAGCGGAGGCGACGTTCCGGCCCAACGACGCGCAGATCGCCTGGCACCTCGCAAGGTTCGTCGAGAATGTGCGCGGCGTCTCGCTCGATCCGGTGCTGATGCGCCGCGCCTGGCTGTCGGCCTACGACTTTGCGACCGAACGCGGCGCGAAATTCCTGAACGATTATGCGCGTGCCGCCGACCCGTTCGCGCGCGTCGGGGACCGGGCGGTGTCGGTCCAGGTCACCAGCGTGGTGCGTGCGTCCGACCATTCGTTTCAGGTGAAATGGACCGAGACGGTCTACGACCGCGGCAGCGAAGCGGGGTCGTCGCACTGGACGGCTATGGTGACGATCGTGACCAGGCCGCCCGCGTCCGCGGAGACGCTCCGCGCGAACCCGCTCGGCATCTATGTCGATGCGATCGACTGGACTCGTGAGCTCGACCCGGCGGCCGCGGCGCGCCTGCAGCCGCCCAGCTGGATGCCGTCGGGCTCCCCCGTCGATCCCGATGCCGCCAATCGTCCGAATGTCCGCCCGGAGGTTCAGCCATGATCCACTCTCTTCGACCTTCCCTGATGCTTGCCACTTGTCTTGCCGCTGCGGCAGGGGATGCCTGCGCGTCGCTGGGCGGACCGCCTGCCCGAAACGTGGCGCCACCGCCGGGGAGCTTGCCGCGGGCGGCCGCCGGGCGGGGCTTCGCGGGTGCAGTGTCGGTCCAGCCCTTTGCGCAAGGGACCACCTATGAGGTGATCACCGCGCCCGGACGGGTGACTGACATCGCGCTCCAGCCCGGCGAGACACTGGTAGCAGTCGCAAGCGGGGACACGGCGCGCTGGGTGATCGGCGACACCACGAGCGGATCCGGTCCCGACAAGCGGACGCACGTGCTGGTCAAGCCGTTCGGCCCAGGCCTTGCCACCAACCTCGTCATCACCACCGACAGGCGCACTTATTATGTCGCGCTCACCAGCGTGGCGAGGTCAGCGATGACGTCGCTGTCCTGGACCTACCCCGCCGATGCGCTGATCGCGCTCGAACATCAGGCGGCCGCGGCCGAGGCGGCATCACCGGTGGCGGCAGGACTCGAGGTCGAGCAGCTGCGCTTCAATTATGCGATATCGGGAGACCGACCGTCGTGGCGTCCCGTGCGTGCCTTCGACGACGGGCGGCGCACCTTCATCGAGTTTCCGGAGACGCTCGCCGTCGGCGAGGCGCCACCCATTTTCCTGCTCGGACCTGGCGAAGAGGCCGAGCTGGTCAACTACCGCGTCAGGGGCCGCTTCTATGTGGTCGACCGCATCTTCGAAGCCGCGGAGCTCCGGCTGGGCACCAGGAAGCAGGTGAAGGTGCGCATTCGCCGGCTGGAGGGCGCAACGTCGCGGAGCGGGTCATGAACGCCGAGGCGCAACAACCGCCCATGGCGGTCGATGCTTCCGGGCCTGCGCCTGCGCCTGCGCCTGCCAAGGCGGATCCGGAATCGCTCGCATTGCGCGCGGACCCGCCGCGCGTGATCCGGTTCAAGCGTGGCGCGATCATCGCGGCCGCGGCGCTCGGCTCCGTCGGACTTGCAGTCACCGCGTGGACGGCATTCGGATCGTCGTCTTTCCGCTTCCGCGCGCCGCCTGATGGTCGGGTTGTGGTGGCAAAGCCGAGCGCGGAGGCCGTGAGCAATCTCCCTGGAGATTATGGCGAGGTGCCCAGATTGGGACCTCCGTTGCCCGGGGATCTGGGCCGGCCGATCCTCGAGCACCAGCGCAAGAACCTGAACGAACCAGCGGCGCAAGCGGCGGAGCCGGCAAGAGAGGCTGCGGAGATCGAGCGGGAGAAGCGGGCTGCGGACCTGCGCGCGGCACGGGAGTCGGGATTGCTCGTCGCGGTAAGCACCCGATCGGATCGGCCGGCCTCCGCCGGGGCGACGCTCGATGCCGCGCCGGAGCAAAGGGTCGATGCCTCACGAGGTGCAACCGAGCCCGATCGGGGATCCGCGAACCAGCAGCGGAAGGCCGACGTCGTCAGCTCTCGGGACGGCGGCTCCGACGTCAATCGTTATCGGCTGACGCCGCCCGCGTCGCCCGACATGCTGTCTGCAGGAAGCCTGATCGCCGCGAGCCTGATCACGGGGATCAGGTCCGATGTGCCGGGGATCGTGATCGCCCAGGTCACCGAGCGCGTGTTCGACAGCGCAACCGGCACGCGGCTGCTGATACCACAAGGCGCGCGGTTGATCGGGCGCTATGACAGCGTGATCGCATTCGGCCAGCGTCGTGCCCTGGTCGTCTGGCAGCGGATCATCATGCCCGATGGCAGTTCGGTGCGTCTCGACGACGTGCCTGCAACGGACCCCTCGGGCTATGCCGGCCTCGCCGACGAGGTCGACTTCCACACCTGGACGCTGTTGAAAGGCGCCGCGATTTCGACGCTCCTCGGCGTCGGCGCGAGCCTGACCTTCTCCGGCGAGAGCGATCTCGTCCAGGCGATACGAGAGTCGACGCAGCAGAACACGTCCCGGGCGGGAGATCAGCTGACCGCCCGCAACCTGCAGATCCCGCCGACCATCACCATCCGGCCTGGCGCACCCGTCCGCCTCGTCGTTCATCGCGACCTTGTCCTCGCGCCCTGGAAGGAGTGAGTTCATGCCGGAGCTGAGGCTCGCAAGATTGCCGGATCGCACCCCGGTCAAGGCGACGATCACCCTGCCACCGGGTCTTCACCAGGCGCTGCAGGATTATGCCCGCGTCTACGCGGCGGCCTATGGCGAGGAGGAGCCGATAGCGGAGCTCATCCCGGCAATTCTCGCCAGCTTCCTCGAAAGCGATCGCGCATTCGTGCGGGCGCGGGATGCCATGCGGGACAGCGACAAGTGATGGATGTGCCGGAAGCTGTGATTGTCCGGATCGACTCTCGTCCACCGGCGGGAGCCTCGACGTGACGCAGACCGGATTTTGTGCCGGGAAAATCCCGACCGTGTTCCCCGGGAAATGGGGCGCGTCTCGATGGCTTGCTGCGCTGCTGGCCTCTCAGCCGGGGCGTTGCCCGGCTTGGCCGCCATTGGGTGGCCTTGCCATCTGCCCATTCTTGACCCTGTGCGGTTGGCTGAATCTACGCCGGGGCGACGCGCGCGAGTGGTTCTCACGCCGGCGCGACCGGACATCGAACCCGCGCGAGCGTATCGATCGGAATCGCCATTTCGAGCTGGAAAGCTCCGCGTTGGTCATTCGCCTTATGCCGGTCTTCAACGCGCGATTTCCGGAAGACGACACGGCCGCTTAGGCGATCGGACGAGAGCGGTTCGTCGCGCGGGTCGCGCGGCGGCTCGGGGACGGCGACTTGGCATTCCAGCTGGACCGGGGACGTTGACCATGTCGGTGCGCAGTGTCGGCGAAGGAGCCATGGGCGGCGCGGCCGCGGAGGCTTCGATGCCGATCACCGTGCGGGTTCGGGAGGCATGCCGTCTCACCGGCATCGGCCGCTCCAAGATGTACATGTTGATTCAGGAGGGGCATATCGAGGTGGTCAAGGTGGGCTCGATGACCCTGATCACGATGCGCAGCCTGACGGCGTTCCTGCTCCCGCCGCCACGACCGTGATCCTCGATCCGGGCGTGCCCTGATTGCTCCCGACGGAAGGCAGGAGACCAGGCAGGCGCCTCGACTTCTGCCACGGTGCCGGTCATGGCTCACGGGCCTCCTTGCGACCTCCCGTCCAGCCTGCGGGACAACCCCGATCGCAAAACCCGCTAATCACCGTCTTGGAACAAATCGGAAACAAATCCTTGCGTTTTTCGCATCTTCTGGGTAGGCATGGAGGACGGCTCGGCTTCGAGTCTCGTGCCATTCTTGTCCCGGATGCCCATGGAACAGCTTATCATAATCTCGGCCGCCGGATCTGCCGCGGCTGCCCTGCTCGGCGGCCTCGGCTGGCTCATCTACCGCGCCTGCCTCGGTATCGCGCTGGTGATCGATGCCAGGGCCCGACGGGAGGCGCGTCGGTCGGCGTTCAAGCTTGCCGCGCGCCGGAAGCGGGAACGCCGGCCCTGAGCGCAGGGCCTGAGTCCGGGACTCGCGTGGATTTCGATCCCTGCCGGGACCTTGGCGCCCTCGAGGATCCTGTTGGCGACCGTCTCGATATCGAAGCACTCGCTAGGGGGCTCGGGCTTCGAGGATGCGGATCCCGTGGTGGGCACGGAAGCGACCCGCACCGCTCTCCGCCAAAGGGGCTCCCGCCTGCGCTCGTGGTAACGCATGCGGGCAATGCGGCGAAGAGGGACGGTCGCCGCGATGCAGCTTAGCCATTTGCGACTTCCTGTCGATGCGACTGCCCATTCGATGTTCGCCGATGCTCAGAACCTGCGTGCATCGCCGGGGAGGGCGTTCGCCGCGGCTCAGGCCACGCACATCAGCTGCGAGGGGAAAGCGGCCGCGAGGGTGCAGATGTCATCCGTGTCGCCGCCGAGCCATCGTGCCTCGTCTTCCTCGTGCAGGATGACCGGACAGGCCTTGGGATGGACCCGGCCGACGATGTGCGTGGACGGATCCCCGTCATATCCGCAGGTGAGGAAGGCGAAGGCCTTGCCAGCCTCCGTCGGCCGCCAGACCCCGGCAAAGGAAAAGATCGGCCGCGAAGGAAGCGAGAACCAGCGTGCGAGCTTGGCGCCCTTCTCGCCTTCCCACTCGCAGAAGTCGGTGACCGGCACCAGGCAGCGACGGGCCGGATCCTTGAGGGAGGACCGCCAGAAGGGCGAGGAGAGGTTGCGGACGTTGGTCACCTTCTTGTCCAGCATCTTGCCGCTCGCGCCGCGTACCTTGGTCGGAAAACCCCAGGCGGCCGTGTCGAGCAGCCGGCGTCCTCCCTCCTCGCGTACCATCCAGCCGATCCGGTCGGGAAACAGCTCGGGCGGCGGCAGCGGGGACGGTTCGGGCATCACGATCGCCGGATCGATGCCGAACCTGAGGGCGATTTCCTCCTGCTTGGCCGACATCCTGTAACGATTGCACATGCGTCCCGCTTTCCTGTTCCCCGCGGATGTTAAGCCTGCATCCCGGACGGCGCGCAAGGGCATCATTGCAGGGTGGGCGGAGCCTGCGGCCGCAGCTGTTCGATGCGGGTCCGGATGGCCATCCAGGTGCGAGCGCCCGCCAGATCCCGTCGCGGAGCAGCTGGTCGATGCGCCGTTCGGAATGCGCCACGGCATCCTCACCATGCTGGCGAATCGTCTCGTTGGCACAGGCCCAAAGCTCCCAGTCGGGAAGGCTCATCTGCCGGCCCCGCAATCGAGGCTGAGCACCCGGCCTATGTCTTGTAGAGAGGCCATGAGCGAGGAAGCGGCGTGCGCAGAGTAGCAAATTACCTGCCGCGACGATCTCCCCGCCCTCATATTGCGCCTCGCCCGTACCGCCCGCCCGCGTCCCGGGTGGCGGGCAGGATCGTACGAGATCGGCGATGCGCTGCCAATTGCCCCGCCTTCGACATGCGCTGCCCCGCCCGGCGCCGCTTCGGCCGCAAGGTCCTGGAGGAGGGGCGGCTCCGCGGCATCCTGCCTGTCACTCGGGAATGGAGCGGACAATTGTTGCGATGGAAGGCAGGGCACGGAAAAGTGTCCGCCGAGTCCTCGTTCGGCCGGGTGGCCGCCATGCATGTCCAGGCCCCTCGCGGTTAAAGGTGGCGGCGCATGTCCATTCATGCACTCAACACCCGGCTTCATTCCCCGGTGCCATGGAGGCCGCGATTTTCGCCGCGGGGTGTCTCGGCAAGCTCGCATAGTCCGGTGGCGTCTCTGCGCCTGCTGAACAATCGACTTATAGCCGAACTATAAGCTGGGTACCTGACCGCATCGGCTTATTCTTTCCCGTGCCATGGCCATGGCATTCAAACGGAAGGAAACAGCCATGAACCGCGATAACCAGGACCTGCTCGAACTCGGCGTCGTCAGCACCGACACCCGAGGCATTCTCGGCGCGAAGGAGGATTTCGAGGGCCTCCAGCGTGTCCCGGCCGGTCTCACCGACGACTGACGGGATCGGCGCGCGTCCGGCTGTCCGGGCGCGCGCTTCCCCGGCTCCGCCGCCATGGCGCTTCGCCTCCGCGACAATCTGGCCTTTTGCCTCTGCGGAGGGCGGGCCGTCTTCCTCGACCTCGAAGCCGACCGTTATTTCTGCCTGCCACCCGTTGCCGATCGCGCGTTCCGGGCGCTCCTTGCCGGCGGCGAGGCGGACGTCGGAGCGCTTGCGCCGCTCATCGGCCGGGGCTTGCTGCTCGGGAATGAAGGGCCGGGATTGGAATACGAACAGAGTGCAACCGTGCCGGCAGCGTCGCGAGCGTCCGGCATCGATGACGGCCGCCGGCCCTCCTGGCGAATGATCGTCGAGGCGCTGATCGCCCAGCATGCCGCGGCCGGGAGGCTCCGGCGCCGCCGCCTGCTCGATCTCGTCGCTGGCATCAGGGCGCGGGCGGAGCGGCTCGGCAACCCACCGGCCGAAGTCGAACGGGCGGCGGCGAATGTCGCCGCGGCCTTCGCATCGAGCGCCCTCTGGCTCGGGCGCCACGACCGCTGCCTGCCACGCTCGCTCGCGCTCCTCGCAATGTGTCACCGCCGCCGGATCCCGGCCTCGCTCCTGTTCGGTGTCGGCGCGGAGCCGTTCGCGGCCCATAGCTGGGTGCAGCTCGGCGACGCGGTGCTCACCGGCGACCTCGAGCAGGTCCAGCAGTTCACGCCCATTCTGGTGGTGCCGTGAGAAGCCGCTACCTTCTGCTGGCAGCCACTGGCTGCGGACGGGAACTGCCCGATCCGGTCGCACTGGCGAGGCGCACCGGCCTGTCCCTGAGCCTCGCCGCCGACCGGTTCGCCCTGCTCACCGCAGGGTGCCCGGCCATCCATCTCGCCGGCGGCAAGGGCGTCGTGATCGGAACGCTGTTCGCGCGCCATGGCCGCGCCCGGGCGGTGGGGACGCTGTCGGAAGAGGATGAGGCGGCGATCCTTGCCAGTGAAGGGGCTATGCTGCTTCGATCCTTCTGGGGCGGCTTCGTCGCGATGGTTCCGTGCGGCGAGGGCGTGCGGATGTTGCGCGATCCCTGCGGGGCCCTGCCATGTTATTATGCACGCTGCCCGGGCGTGCTGTTGTTCGCTTCGGATGCCGACCTGCTCATCGACAGTGGACTGGTCCCGTGCCGGATCGACTGGGGCGCCCTCGCGCGGCATCTTCATGGCGGCGGAATGCCGGTGCGCGAGACGGCCCTCGCCGGAATCGAGGAATTGCTGCCGGGTTTCTCGATCGACATGGGTCCCGGATCGCTCGAACAGAGGCAGCGATGGTCACCCTGGGACCATGTCGAGCCGGCGCCGGTGCGCGGACGCGAGACCCTGGCCGAGATGCTGCACCGCATTGTCGACCATTGCGTCCACGCCTGGTCGTCCCGATTCCGGCGCGTCCTCGTCAGCGTCTCGGGCGGGCTCGACTCTTCCATCGTCGCATCGTGCCTCGCGAAAGCGGATGTCGATTGCGTCTGCCTGACGATGTTCGGCGAGGATCCGAGCGGCGACGAACGCGAACATGCCCGGCGCCTTGCCGATCACCTGGGCCTGCGCCTGATCGAGCGGCCGTTCCGGCTTTCGGACGTGGACATCTTCACGGCCATCGACGGCCATCTGCCGCGGCCGACGGGGCGCATGCAGGACGCCGCCTATGAGCGCGCGCATCTCGAGGTCGCCGGTGCCGAGGACATTGACGGCTTCTTCACCGGAAGCGGCGGCGACAACGTGCTCGGCTTCTCGCAGTCGGCGGCGGCGATCGCCGACCGCTGGCTGGTCGAGGGCCTCGGCGCCGGTGCCCGGCAGACCCTGCTCGATGTCTGCCGTCAGACAGGCTGCAGCCTGGCCGAGGCGGCGCGGGCCGCCTGGCGGATCCGGTGGGCGCCGCCCGGCTATTGCTGGCGCCCGGATCGGCTCTTCCTGGCCTCGGAGATGATCGACAGGCTCGGGGCGTTTCCGCGCCATCCCTGGCTCCAGGCTCCGCCCGGTGCACTGCCCGGCAAGGCAGCGCACATCGCGGCCTTGCTGAGGGTGCAACAGTCGCTCGAGCCCGGGCGGAGCCGCTACGCTCCCGTCGTCCATCCCTTGCTGTCGCAGCCGATCGCCGAGTTCTGCCTTGGAATTGCGAGCTGGACCTGGCGGTCGGGAGGCGTCGATCGGGCGGTGGCGCGCGACGCATTCGCCTGCGACCTTCCGGCGGAGGTCGTGCGCCGGCGGGGCAAGGGCGGTCCCGACGGGTTCAGCAACCGCCTCGTCGAGCATCACCGTTCCGCCATTGCCGACCGGCTGCTCGACGGACATCTCGCCGGGCACAAGCTGCTCGATCGCGCCGCGCTCGAGCTGGTGCTTCGTGACGCGCGGCCGCCCGGCGGTGCGGAGCGGGTACGGATCCTGCGGCTGGGGGCGGCGGAAGCCTGGCTCGATTGCTGGATCGAGCGCTGCGCCGCTAGCCGCCGGACGCCGCAGCATCCGTCCTGAGCTGGTCCCAGTGTCGCAATTCCTCTCGCCTTGCCGGGTCCGCGGACCGGACGCCGCGCAGCCAGAAATCGAACCAGTCGAGCGCCCGGCGGTAAACCGCGAGCCGGTGGGCGGGCTGCCATTTGACGTGATGTTCGCCGGGGAAAACGTACATGTCGGCCGGCGCACCGACTTCGCGCAAAGCAGTAAAGCTCTCGATCGCGCTCAGCAGCTCGTCGTCGGAGGTCTGGATGAGCAGCGGCACGCGAACCCGCGGCGCATTGCGGCGAAGCGACAGCCGGTCCCAGAAGGCTGCTCCGTCCTCGGTGAGACGCGGAAATCCTTCCGCCTGGAAGTGACGCGCCGCGGCCGGGCCGACCCGCGCCGGCATGCTGGTGTCGAGGCAGCAGCTGCTGATTGCGGCCGCCGAGAACAAGCGGCTGTGGAGCAGGGCGAAAGCGGCGGTAACCGCGCCGTCGCTGAGACCGGTGATCCCGATCCTCGCCGGATCCGCGATCCCTTCGCTGATCAGCATCCGCACGCCGCTTTCGACCGAGGAGAGCGCGCTCAGCCGGTCGGTGAAGCCCTCGACATCGAGCCGCGCCGCTTCGGCGGGATCGTCGGGCGAGATGATGTCGCCGAGCGAAGCCGGCCGGCTGACGCTGAGCACCGCATAGCCGCGGCCAGCCAGAGCCTGGATCGGATATTCGTCACCGGTTCCGCCGCGCAGGAAGCCGCGTGTGTCATATTGCACGACGACCAGCGGACATGCCGTCCCTGGACGATAGCCGACCGGCAGCACGAGATCGCCGACCGTCTCGATTGCGAATGCGTTCCGCCAGCGCAGTCGCCTGACCGCGCCGAGCGCAAGCTGCGGCCATTCCGGGTTGGGGTCGAACAGCAGCTGCCGCTCGCCCGTCTCGGGATCGAGCCGCTCCAGGCGGCGCGGCGTCAGCGAGCCTTCCCTGAGGCAGACGAGCAACGT
The DNA here is from genome assembly GCF_004135585.1 of Sphingosinicella sp. BN140058. Classification (NCBI taxonomy): domain Bacteria; kingdom Pseudomonadati; phylum Pseudomonadota; class Alphaproteobacteria; order Sphingomonadales; family Sphingosinicellaceae; genus Sphingosinicella; species Sphingosinicella sp. BN140058. The sequence continues at coordinate 3,989,208 of NZ_CP035501.1, forward strand.
GCCGGCCGGAACGCAGTCGACGAGAACATCCCGGGTGCGGTAGAGCTGTTTCGGGGACCCGGCTCCGGGTTCCCATTCGTAGATCGACGTCTCGCTGCGCGCCCAGCCCTCGCGGGCGAGGAATCGCACCCGCCGGCCGTCGGGCGTCCACCAGGGTCGCGACGCCGCCGCGCAGATATCGTCCCCGCAGGCGATGGTTCGTCCGTCCTGCGTGTCGACGACCAGCTGCATCGTGCCGCGGGAGTGGGGCGGGCCGGCTGCCCTGATCGAGACGCTCGCGCCGTCGATGGTCCGTGCCGAAGTCCAGATCGTCTCCCGCATGTCCCCGGCATCGGCGATCCGCGCCGCTTCCTCGGGCCGGGCCGGCCGCGCAGCGACCGACCCATGCTCCTGGACGAAGAGCTCGGGCGGAACCGGCGCCGGCGGAAAAGGCCGCCGCGCGGCGCTCGGCGCGAAGCGATCGTCATAATGGAAGCCGGTTCGCCCTTCGCTGGCGATGGCGGCGTGAGCCCGGGCAAGCCCGGGGCGGGTGACATAGAGGATCGTCGCGTCCGGAAGGATGCGGAAATCCTCGACATCGGTCTGGCTTGCGGTCAGCGGCCGGCTGCCTTCCCCGTTCGCACCGGCCCGCCAGACCTGGGTGACGTCGTCCTTGCGCTTGAGGAACGCGATCCAGCGTCCGTCCGGCGCCCATCTCGGCGTGACCGCGATCGGCACGCCCGTCGGGAAATCGGCCTTGCCGAACGCCTCGATCCGCCACCGGATGAGATCGCCGCCACGGTCGACGATACGCGGCACCGCGCCCGGGCGCAGCTCGATGACTGCCATTGCGAGACAATGAAGATTGCGCCCGGGATCCGCCCGCCGAAGCTGGAAGGCGGCGCGCCGGCCGTCCGGGGACAGGGTGAACAGACGTCCATAGAGGGCAGAATGATCGGACGGGCCGATATCCAGCAGGCGGGCGAGATCCTCCGGCTCGACCGGCCGCCTGGGTCCAGCCGCAGCAGCGGCCGGGGGCAGCATCGGGCAGGAACCGGCCGCAGCGTCGCCAGAACTTGCATTCGGGACGCCGGGCAAAGCGGCCGCCGCGGCGGCGAGCAGTCGCAGCATCACCATGATTTTGAGACCGAGAGCATGAGGAAGCGGCCGATCGGCGACTGGTTGGTCGAGTCATAGGGCGGCGCTGCGGGATCGCGATTGCGGATCGGGTCGGGGTGCTCGTCGAGGAGATTGCGCGCGGAGATCCTGAGCTCGACGCCTCGCAGCGGCCCGTGCGTCGCCGCTGCACGGATACGCCCGCTGAGGTCCAGCGTGACGAACGGTCCGATGTTCGTGCGCTCCGGGAACCGATCGTCGACGACGCTGCCGACATAGTTCAGAAACCCGGAAAGGCCGAGCCTGCCCTTCTCGTAACTGGCGCCGAGCCGCCCCCGCCAGCGCGGCGGGTTGAAGATCAGCCCGGCGCGCTGGAGGACGGGCAGCCCTGCGGTGAGCTGGCGTTCGCTTTCGAGATAGCTGCCGGCAAGGTCGAGCTGCAGCGTACCGGCCGCCACGTCTGCCTGATAGGTGATGCCGACATCGACGCCGCGGGCGCGTTCACGCGCGGTGTTGCGCAGCCTGGCGTCGAGTATCGCACCGACCTTGTCCGCATCGAACGGCTCGTCGGTCAGATTGTCGAGGCCGAGCGGGAGCGAGGCGAGCAGCTCGGCGATTCGCGCGGGGGAGGGGGCGAACTCGACGAGATCCCGATAGGCGGGAGAGCTCAGCGAAGGCACCAGCGACTCGACGGGGAATCCCACCCGGTCGCGATAGTCGATGTCGAAGTAGCTCGCCTCGAGCTTGATTCCCGGGATGATGCGCGGCGTCAGGGCGGCGGTCACCGTCCAGGTGGTCGCACGCTCGGAGCCGAGATCGGGATTGCCCCCGTCGAGCACCAGCACGGTTGCGCCGTCGCCGAGCGGCGGCGACGGCGGCAGGAACAGGTCGGATGGGTAGAGCACCCCTATCGGTGCCTGGTTGACCTGGAAGAGGGTCGGGATCTTGAACGAACGTCCCCAGCTGGCGCGCAGGATCAGGTCGGTAGTGGGCTGGTAGATGAGCCCGAGCTTCGGCGTCGCGACCGAATCAATGCCCTGATAGCGCTCGTAACGGAGGGCGGCACTGAGGCGAAGCCGCTCCACCAGGGGCATCGCGTTGACGGCGCCGACCAGCGGCACCGAAAGCTCTCCATAGGCGAACTGGATGTCGCGCGCCTCGGTGATGTCGCGGGTCACGCGTGAGGCTCCCCGGATCACCTGACTGATCTTAACGTCGAGCGCGACCGAGCGAAGGCCGCCGCCGATGGCGAGGCGCACCGGCCCGCCGGGAATGGTGAACAACGGACCTTCCGCACCCGCTTCTATCGCGCTGTATCGGTTCCCGTAGACGAGGCGCTGGCGTGTCTCGACCGCCGAGAGAAAGCGACGCCCGTAAATCTCGGTCCGGCTGGCGCCGCGCGAGACGCTAAGCGAGGCTTGCCAATCCCCCGGCAGCGCCGCGCGAAGCGTCGGCGTGATCGCATAGGTGTCAACCGTGGGGCGGTTGAGCAGCCCGTTGGTGAAGACATCGGACGTCGTGAAGAAGACATTCGCCTTCTCGGAGCTTCGATGGCTGACGAGAGCATCGAGCTCGAAGTCGAGCCAGTCGGCGAGTCGTTGATGCCCGGCGATCGTCCCGCTCGCCTGCGAATAGCGCGCGATCAGGGTGGCCGACGGGTCGAGCCCCGCCGCATAATCTCGGTCTCGGGCCTCGATCGGCGAGGATCGGCTATGGTCGAACGCCGCCATGAAGCCGCCGGATGCCCAGCGGGTTCCCGCGATCCCCGCAATCTGCTGCTGCGCCGAGCCGCCTCCGGTGGCGGCGCCGACCCGGGCACTCAGCTGGGCGCCCTGGTAATCGCGGCGAAGGAGGATGTTGGCGACGCCTGCCACCGCATCGGAGCCGTAGAGGGCGGACGCGCCGTCCGGAATGACTTCGACACGCTCGACCGCGACGAGCGGGATCGTGCCGATGTCGATGCCCTGGGTGAAACTGTCATAGGCGACACGATGTCCGTTGACGAGGGTGAGCGTGGCGTCCGCGCCGAGGCCGCGAAGGTCGAGCGTCGTCGAGTTGTTGACATTGGTCTGACCGCCTTGCTGCCCGCCACCGGCGACGCCGGGATTTTGGCCTCCGGTATAATTCTGGGGCAGGATCCGCGACAGACCGCCAAGATCGCTCAAGCCCGCATTTTCGAGATCGCCGCGCGTCGCAACGATCACCGGAGATGCGCTGGCCGCACCGCGGATACGGGTGCCGGTGATCGTGATTCCCGCTTCCTGGGCCGGGCTGCGACCCAGGCCGCTTGCCGCATTCGCGCGGACCACGAACAACGCGTCCTGGCGTTCCACCACCACGAGGCCGCTGCCCTCGAGCGCGGCGCGCACCGCCGCCTCGGCGGTCATCGACCCGATTATCGCGGGCGCGCGTCGGTTGCGGACGAGCTCGGAGTCGAACAGGATTTCGCGCCCGCTTGCCAGCGCGATCGCGCGAAGGGTGGAGTCGAGCGGCTGCTCGGGCAGGTTGTAGGTGGCTTCGAGCCGTGCCTGCGCGGTCGCGGGGCATGCCGCGAGAGCCGTTGCGACAGCCGACGCGGCGAGGAAGCCGGCGCGCAGTGCGCCATTCAATTTGGTCATCGTCACCCTCCCATCAGCCGGTCTCCAGCAGCCGGCTTCATGGGAATTGACGCAGCGAATCCCGATCTACGGGGTCCGTCCAAAAATAAATTCGGCTAGTGGGGGCGCAGCACGATCCTGCCGGGATCCGACCGATCCGCGTCCAAGCCGAACAGAGCGGCGAGGCGGCTCGCGAGGAGATCGGTGTCGTCGGTCCGGAACCGGCCGGAGACGCGCAGATCTCCGACAGCACCGACGACCTCGATCGGCCGTCGCGCAGTTCGGTTTGCCTCCCCGACGAGTTCGGCGAGCCGAATCGAGGCGAAGTCCCTGCTGGCCGCCAGCGTCGCGATGCCCGCCGACGAGTTCCTGGAAGAGGCCGGGAAGGTCACTGCCTGCCCCGGAGCCATCCGCACCGTTTGAACGGTGGCGCCGTCTTCCCTGGCGCCGGCGGCGCGAACCTCGACCGAGCCCTCGATCAGGCGCACGCGGACAGTCTGCGCGGCGGTCAGCGCCACGTCGAAGACGGTGCCCCGCGCGATGACGCTGCCGCCGCCGGCGGAGACGACGAACGGACGCGGATCGTGGAATACGTGGAACCGTGCCGCGCCGTGCGCCAGGCGCAGTCGACGGCCATCCCCGTCTATGTCGACGACGAGCATCGTGCCCCCGTCAAGGTCAACCGTCGAGCCATCTGCGAGCCGTACGCTGCGCGGGATCCCTTCGTGGGCGGAGACGCGGTCAGATCCGGATCTCGAGCCGGGACGCTCCGCGTCCGGCGAACCGGTCGGGTAGGGCATCGGAACCCTGAGCGCGAGCGAGGCAAATGCCGCGATCGCCAGCAGCCCTGCGACGGTCACGACCAGATGTCGTCGCGCAGGGCGGGCGCTGCCATGCGGCGCGGGCGCTTCGACCGCTTCCGACTTGGGCAGCAGCTTCCCCAAGGCGAATATCTCTGCCGCGCGGTTATAGGCGGTACGGTTGCTCGCGCTTGCCGCCAGCCACGTTTCAAAGGCGTCGCGGCTCTCCTCGGCATCCGGACCGCGCATGCGCGCGAACCAGGTGGCGGCCTGACGCCGCGTCTCGTCGGACGGCGGGACGGAGTCGGTACGGGGCTCGTTCGGCATCATTCGCGGTCCAGCTCGCGTCCGATCCTAAGCACGGCTTCGGCGACGTGCCACTCCGCCGTGCGGCGGCTGATCCCCAGCTTGCTCGCGATCTCGTGGTAAGCGAGATCGTCGACTCGGTGCAGCAGGAAAACCTCGCGTGTGCGCTGCGGCAATGCCGCAACCGCCGCCTGATAGCGCAGGCGCAGTTGCTCCACCTCGAGGTCGTCTTCTTGTTCTGCAGGCACTGATCGGTCGCCATCTTCCAGCGGCACGTGCGTGGGGCGGGTGGAACGACGCCGGCCGCGATCGATCACGAGGTTGCGCACGATCCGCCCCAGGAAGGCCTCAGGCTCCCGCACGACCTGCAGCGACCGGGCGCCGAGAAGGCGCGCGAAGGCGTCCTGCACGAGGTCACGGGCTTCCTCGGTCGAACCGAGCCGTGCGCGCAGGCTGCGCCGCAATTTCGGTGCCTGGCTGCGATAAAGACGATCGATCCGAAGCTGGACCCCGTCGTCCCGGTCCTGCTTCGTCTCGGCCGTGTCTTCGGGCGCGGCCATGGGTCAGCGCCGCCCGACAGGCGAGCGCGCGAATGCGCTGGGTTGAAGAAGGCGCACGAGAGGGCGTCCCGTGCCGGGGCATTGCCTGGATTTGCGATCACCCGACCGGGAGGGTCGGATGCATGTGATGCCTGGCGGCCTGGGCCCGCAACCCGTCGCCGGCGATAGACCGGGCTGCAGGGCAAATGTGCTTCACTTTCTCTCGGGGTTCAACCATCCGGGCGAGGAGCGGTTTCCCCGGGCTTCGGCCGCCGTGCATAGACCTTCTGCCAGATGCGCATGGCGAGTTCGTGGTCGCGCCGAAGCCCGAGGTCGGCGTAGATCTCTTCAAGCGCACGGTCTGCGTGGTCGAAGCGCCAGATGCCGGCGTCCTCCCCGAGCGCCGTCCAGAAGCGATCGAAGGGCGATCGTTCGCGAGCTCCCAACGCCCAGAGGTAGGCGAGGGCCAGGCGGAGCGCGATCGTCCTGCGTACCGGCTCGTAGCGACTTTCCTGCGCGGCTTCTTCCAGCGCCATCAAGGCGGTCGCAAGCAGCCTGTCCTGTCCGAGTCGCATCGCCATCAGCTACCCGCTGCGGAACAAAAGTGGAACAAGAAAACGGACGATCAAGACCATGCGGACGGGGGAAAGCGTCGGAGCAGCCGCACGTGTCCGGGAAGTCAGCCGGTGAATATGTTCGTAATCCGCCCCGGCTAGTCGGTCGCTGCCTCAGCAGGTGACGTTGCGCTGCACGGTTCGTCGGGAAGCGCAGCGGCTCTGGCCCGCGCACCGCTCGGCCCCGATCATCCGTCGCAGGCGCAGCCCTTCCCCTTGTGACATGTCTTGTCCCGCGCGATGCAACTGTCCCCGCACGCTTTTCCTTTCGAGCACAGCTTGCAGCATGCCAGTCCAGGAGCCGCGACGGCAGCACCGGCGGTGCACGGATCGAGCGATGAAGGTCCGAGCACGAGCGTGATCGCGGCGGCGAGGCCTGCAAAGCGCTTCATCGATTCCACCCCCAATATGTTCGCCCCTGGATGTGTGACAGCCGATCGGTGGAGTCGAGCAGGATCTGCTCCGCAAGGAACGACCAGCAGCGGTTAGTGAGCATGGACGTTACGTGCGATCACAGGCGCCAAGCTCGTGATCACTCCGCGTGGAGCAATGCGACGATCTCCGCTGCCGCCCGGATTCTGCGCTGATGATAGGCAACCAGCCGACGCCGCAGGGGCGCTCCACCATCGGCAAGCATCTCCTCGAGCGCCGCGCATTCGGCGAGGGTATCGGCAAGCACCTTTTCCTCGGCCGCGCGAACCGGGCGCAGCCTCGCGCTCGCCTGCTCGATGGCGTTCTCATGTTCGGGATTTCCGCTGAAGGAGCCGATCAGCGAGAACACGGCCTCCGCTCGGTGCACTGCCGTCCCGGTCCCTGCGCCATCGGTCGTCACAATCGGCCAGTGGCGCGGATGGATGGCACCGAGCAACAGCCGCTCCCGCCAGCGGTAGAGGTAACGAAGCCCCATCTCCGTCCAGAGAGGGACCCTGAACCCGTCGCCCCGGGGCGCTTCGACGAGCCGCTCGCCGACGAGGCGATGAAGGGCATCCCGGATCGGCGTGATGCTCGCGTTGAGACGCGATGCGAGTGCGGAGGGTTCCAGGGCTCCCCCGGCACGCAAGCTTCCCGTGCCAAGCTCCTCGCGAAGCGCGAGATAGACCCGCTCGAAGGTAGCGCCGGCGCTCACCGGAGTTTGTCCGATGACGTCGGCCGGCTGGACCCGCGCCGGGGGCGGCCGATCAGTCGCACGGCCCCTGCTCGCGCGAGACATAGGCGTCGAGGAGCGCCTGCTGGTCCGGGCGCAGGGCGTCGACCGCCCCGGGACGGGCGGGCATGTTGTCCTCGAGGAGGATGGACGGGCAGCATCCCTCGAAATTGCCGAGGTTGGGGCGGTGCTGGCGATAGCCGACCAGGGCGGCGAGGGCAGGCGGAAAGCCGCGGGCGATCGCCGGCGGATAGGCAAGCCACTGGTTCTCGTAGGGCTTCAACCATCCCAGGCAGTAACTCACGATGGCACCGCGCCGGATGTTCCGGCTCCGATTTCCTCCGGCACCGTGCAGGGTGGAGCCGAGGAACAGGAGCGCGCAGCCGGGATCAAGCTCGGTCACCTCGCCGGCGTCGGTCGGCGCCGGTTGCAACGCCCGGATGCCATGGCTGTTCGGCCAGACCAATGTTGCCCCGTTGTCGCTTGTGTAACGGGTAAACGGCCACATCACGTTGACGAGATATTCAACCTCGCCGATGTGGCCCCGCCACATGTCCTGATCTCTGTGCGGCAGCTGTGGGCGTGCGCCGGGGTGGATCGCAATCGCCTGGGTCAGGTTCAGCTGGATTGTGTCACACCACGGCGAGAGAATCCGCTCCGCGATATCCAGCACGAGGCGATGTTGCACGAGCTGCGCGGCGAGCCGCGATCGTGCAAGAAGGCGGCCGAAGCGCTTGGTGCGCTCGCCGTAGAAGCCGCCGTGGCAGAAAGGCGTCTCCTCGAAATCATCGGCGAGAGCGGTGTCGAGGGCTTCGATGGTGGCGCGCGGCAGCAGGTCGGGAACGACGATATAGCCGTCGCGCAGCAAAGCCTCGCTCCAGCGTTCCGCCGGGTCATCCGCGATTGCAAGCGTCGCCATCATTCTCCTCCTTCGTTGTTCAGGCTGCGAGTACGGCATCGTCGCCGATATCCTCGATGAGCCACATCGCATTGCGGGCGAGCAGTGCCGGCGTGTCCTCGTCGACGTCGATGCGAAGGGCGCCGAGCAGGCGCCCGCTGATCGTCTGCGGCAAGCCCAGCGGGCGGCATTGCCACCCGAACGCCAGCACCTGTTGTAGCCAGGCGAGCTCCGCGACTCCCGTATAAGCTTTGATGCCACTGGCGAGGGCGTGTTCGACGAGTGCGCTGACGAGGCGGTTGCGGATCACCAAACGTGCGCGCGCGCTGGCACGCGGATCGAGACAGAAGCGCGTGATCTCCAGCATATGCGGCGACGACGGTACACCGCCAGCGCACAGGCTCGGGAACAAGGTGTCGAGAAGGTGCGGGCGGGTCGTTTTCAGAAGCCTGACCGAGCCCAGGTGCCCGCCATGCCGATCCGCGACGATCAGATAGGTGGCGTGCGGATCGTCGAATTGATCGACTTCGTAGCGATCCTCCAGCACGGGAACATCCCATTTGAGGAGATCGACGAAAACGCGCTTCCTTGCCTCGAACATGGATCTGAGCAGCGCGTGATCACGCGGCCGCGCCTGGTCTGTGCTGACGATCATCGGCTCCTCCAGCAATTCGTGCGATCATCGCCGGAGGAGCTTGAAACCGATATTCCCAGAAATGGGTATGGACTTGTTCAGAGTACTTCCCGGTACCCGACCGTGCCGTCGAAGAGGGTGAGAACCGCCAGTTGCATCGCCCTGACGCCGCCATAGCGTTGCCGCGCCGCCTTGAGATGCTGGACGACCGTGTCCTCTCGCACGTCGAGAATACGGCCGATCTCCCACGCCGTTTTGCCGCGCATCGCCCAAAGCACGCAGTCGCGCTGACGATCCGTCAACCGCGGTGCGGGAGGGGACTCCTCCTCGCGGATTCGCCAGAGGCGACGGGCGGCTTCGAAGGCAAAGCCTCCGATCAGGTGTGCGGCCCGCAGATGCTGTTGCTGGAGCGGCTGGCCGATCGGAGTCGCGAACGAGCACGAGCCGTTCGACTCGCCTGGGACATGCGCCGGCACCGTGTAGCCCGCGCCGATACCGTTCCTGCCGGCAAGCGCGAGGATGTTACGATCGCGCTCTGTCAGCGGTATCATGCGCGGCAGGTCCGCCCAGGCGAACCCGACGCAGGTCATATGGCTCGCACGATGCACGGGATCCGACGCGCCAAGCTTCTCCGCGTCGAAATAATGCGCCCACTTTGGAGGGTAGTTGTGCAGGCGGATGGCCGAGCGCGGGCTGGCTAGGATATCCACATGATGTGCAAGCGCGAAGTAGCGAAAGCCAAGCTCTCGGCTGATCTCCGCGAGCAACTCGCCGAGCTCTGCCTGGCACCGGACACCGTTCGCCTCTCGAATGAACGCTTCTACCTGATCGAACATCCTCCATTGCGGCCGGGCCGCACGTCCGCGAGAGAGCGTTCCAAACCGATCAAGTCCCGCGAGCGCCTTTCTGCTTTCGCACGAGTCGTCGATTTCTCAGGTCGACGAAACGCGCACTCACCACTCCCAACACCTTACCGCATCTGCGAGGTATAACCAGAAAATACACCCAATATGATCGTCGCCCCTGTCGATCGGTTGTGGGGTGATCGAACGGCGTCTGCAGAGCGGTTGCGCATCGTGCGCTCAAGCGTAAGCGCCGGGATCGCGCGGTCGCAGGTGCAAGAGGGAAGGCGCGGCCCACGATCGTCAATTGCGGTCGAATCATGTCGGGCCAGGAGGGAAAAAATGGGGCGCGCTGCACCGTCGGATCGGGGTGATTTAGCGTGACTTTTTTGGGCGATGCGGGGAACGTGCTGGGGGCACTTTTGGGGGCATCGTAGAAAATCCGTCGAAGAATATTCTGTTGTCACAGCGACTTAGCTCTGCAGTTCGGATTCCACCCTCTCCGCCATTTCCCTGTCCAGCGTCGTCCGTCCTGTTCGGAAGCCCTTCGGGCCTCCGCGACTGGGCTGCAACAGCACCGGTGAGAGGGACGTGGGCCGGTCGAAGGTCGAGAGCCGGGCACTTCAAGCGTGAACATGCAGGTGCGACGGCCGTCGACTGCAAGCGCCGGGAGGAAAGTCCTTTACATACCGGGGCGCGAGCGGTGAGCAGCGCCTGGCGGCGAGCCGATCGTGATCGTGACGATTGACGGAAATCACCGCAGTGCGGCGTCGCCCCAGGTCGTCACCACCGGCAGGTCGCTGGTCCGGCTTTCGCGTGCGACGATGATTTCGATCACCTTCGCCCCGCCGATGTCCGCGGCAATGGGCTGGGCCGGGTCACCGAAGCCGACCGGTGCACTGCGTGTCAGCAGGCGGCCGTCGCCGTAGACGAGGAAGCGCACCTTGTCCTGCATGTTGCGCGTGGAATCGTCGACCCCGACAAGCGCCTCGAAGCGCGACCGCCGACCCGTATTGCGGATCTCGAGCCTGGATTGGGCCAGAATTCCGATCCCCGTGTCGAAACGCCGGCCGGCGATCTGCAGCGTCTGATCGTAGGGCGTCGCGTCCGCCCGGGCGCCGCCCCAGCCCGCATAGGTCGGGCGTTCCCCGGAGTCTCGCGTGCCGCTCCATTGCCCGATCATCCTGTGGACCATCGGATCCGGTTCCGGCACCGTCACGCCATCGGCGGCCACGTTGATGTCGCCGGGTATTTCGGAGAGGTAGACACCCGCGCCCAATCGCGGCTCGCCGCGCGCCTCGAAGATCAGGGTCTGTCGCGGCGCGAGGGTGAAGCTTTTCTCGCCCTCGAAGGGCGCCAGGACCGTTTTGTCCCACAGGTCGCGAAGGCGGATCGGCGCCGAGGCCGAGAATTTGAGATGGGCCGCGGTGAGGTCGACCTTGGCTTCGGCAAGACCTCGGTTGAACAGCGCGACCGCCTTGCGCCCGCCGCTCAGCGTTTTGACGATGATCTGCACGTCATCACTGTCATAGGCGATCACGCCCTGATGCCCGCCGAGGTCCTGGTTGACGGCTACGATGTCGGCATTGCCCCAAATGTCGAGCAGGCTTTGCGGCGCGTCCCTGAGATCGTAGCCGATCAGCAAGGGCGCGTTGATGATAGCCCAGAGCGCGAAATGCGAGCGCGCCTCCGTGAGGTGCTTTGCATCGAAATCGCCATGACCGATGAACAGCATGTCCGGGTCGTTCCACGCGCCCGGCTTGGCGTAGAGCGCCCGCGTCGAGGCGCTGTCGAACGTGTGCAGCATCCGGGTCCAGACGGGCGTTATGTCGCCGCTGGTCCGCCAGAGATGACCGATATCCTTGCCCCAGCTACGGACATCGGCACTGCCCCAGGCGCAGATCGAGAAAACGAAGTCACCGTCGGGATTGTGCTTGTGGAGCGCTTCCGCAACCGCCTGGTACATCGATCTGACCGCGGGGATGTCCGTCCGATTGACCGACGCCTGATCGATGAGAGGCGCGACCGGGCGATAATCGTGCTCGCGCACGATTGCGCTGCCCGGTGCATAGACGTTGATCCCGCATGCATCGACCTTGATATAGTCGAAGCCCCATTCGCCGAAGTAGAGCGCAATGTCCTGATCGACATGGCCGAGCAGGCCCACCTCGCGCTCCGCGACGGTGCCTTCGGGCAGATTGGGCGAATGAAGGTCGTAGGCCTGCGAACAGGCGTTACGACCGATGTCGCTATAGATGCCGGCTTTCAGTCCCATCGCATGCAGACGGTCGGTGAATGGGCGGAAGCTGCTGTCCGCGCCCTTGACCGCCGCAGAGGGAAAGATGCGGGTGCGGATCTGCATGCGGTCGTCCGACGTTCGCCGCTTCAGCCACCAACCATCGTCCACGTTCACATAGACGTAGCCCAATTTGGCAAGGCCGCTGTCCACCAGCTTGCGGGCGGCGCCCATCACCTTGTCCTCGTCCACCTCCGTCCGGAATGCGTTCCACGAGCTCCAGCCCATTGGAGGAGTCCGCGCCTGCTTGCGTTCCGGCAAGGTCCAGCGGCCGGCCGGCCGGATCGGATCCCGTGCCTCCGCGGCGGCGATTGCGGGCATGCTCAACAGCAGCCCGGCGAAACCGATGTAAGCGAAGGCGCGACTCTTGATCATGGATTACCTGCTCAGCGTTGAGGCACGAAGAAGGACGGGCGACGCCACTGAGTGCTTTCGATTCGTCACGAGGTCCAGCGCCGACGGCTTCGAGCATGGGACATTGGGGCCGCCGGCTCAGCCAGACGGCGGCTCAACATCATTGCGGGAAACGCCGCCCGACGACCAAGATTGGACCGCGTGTGGCCCCGCGCGGCGAGCCGTGGATCAGAGTCGTGCCCGGATGCCGAAGAAGAAGGAACGCCCCGAATATTCGTAGAAGTTCGGCACATTGCGGTAGGTGTTGAAACGTTTGATTTCGGAGCCGAGGAGGTTCGAGCCCTGCACATAGACGGAAAGATTGCTGGTGAGGTCGTAGGAGAGGCTCGCCGACACTTCGTGGTAGGGATCCTCCTTGAGCGGCAGATAGCCGAGATTGCCGGACTGCGCGTAAACATAGCGTGACTGGTAGCTGTAGGAGACTTGCGCTCCGATGCCGTGATTTTCGTAGAACAGCTTCGCGTTCGCCGAGAAGGGGATCGCTCCCGGCAGATCGGTGGTAACGTCGCCCGATTTCGCGCGTGAGTGATTGTAGGTGAGGTTGGCCTGGACGCCGAAACCGTTGTCGAGGAAGTACTGGCCGCCGACCTCCAGGCCATAGACGTCCGCGGTATCGCCGTTCTGCACCTGATATTCGACGAACGGGAAGGTCTGCTGCTGGTTGGCCGGCTGATCCGTCGGGGTGATCACCACGTCGACCGGTATCGTCGATACGAAGTTCGTGATGTGCTTGTAGAAGGCTGCAGCCGTCAGGGCCAGGCGGTTCGAGGGGTAATATTCCAGCGAGACATCGAGCTGGTCGGCGCTGGTCGGCTTCAGATTCGGGTTGCCCGCATCGTAGATGATGTAGGTGCCCGACTGGGCGGAAGTGGCATCCTTGGCCGGGGACAATTCGCCGAAGGTCGGCCTCGAAATGGCCTGCGAGGCCGCCAGCCGTAGGCGCAGTCCATCGGCCAGATCGTAGGCGAAGTTCGCTGCGGGAAGCAGCCGGGTGTAATCGCCGCCGCCGTTGATCGGCTCGACGGGATTGAAGTTCACGTCGTTATCCTGCGTGCCGACACGCGGGATGATGCTGGCAATGCTTGCTCCATAGCCGGTCGAGGAGACCTTGGTGGACACCAGACGTGCGCCGATGTCGGCCCGCCAGCGTTCGCCTGCCAAATTGAACTGGAAATAGCCCGCCCAGGTCCGTTCCTTGATACGGTAGGAGGCGGGCAGATTGGCCTCGATGATCTGCGTGGCGTAGCCGGCAGGATAAGGCGACAGGGTACAGCCCGGTATCGGCGTGCCGGTCGCGTCCAGGCAGCTGTTCGGGTCGAGGATCGCGGGATTCCCCTCCGCCTTGGGCAACGCCGCAAGATAGGTGTCGATGTCGAAGAAGGGGAAGTCGCGCGGAAAGTTGCCGTCGAGCTTGCCCAGGATTCCGCCGGATGCCCCCGGCTGGACCACGTTCGCGCCGATCTGCCCGAAGGTAAAGGGATAGCCGCAGAAATTGCAGGATGTGGTATATTGGTTGTCGATCTGGTCGACCGTTTTCTTGCGATCGGTCCAGGCCACGCCGAACGTCATCGATTTGAACGCGCCGCTGCCGACTTCGTATTCGCCATCGAGCTTCAGACCCTGGGTGCGATCCTCGATATCCTGGCCCTGGATGCCGATATAATGGGCTCTGAAATCGTCGTTCGTGGCCTGTGCGAGCGTCCGCCCACCCGGAATCGTCACCGCGAGATCGGGGATGCCGCCGTTGCGGGTCGCGAAGGTGGCCGATGCACCCAGAATGCCGGCCACGACGAACCGGTTCTGACCTCCCGTGTCGTCACGCGCCTTGCCGTAATAGCCGTCCAGCGCGAACTTGAGCTTGTCGGCGGGTCGCCAGTCGATGCGGCCGCCGATCTGGTAGGTCTGGCTCTTGCGCGGCTCATCGGTGGTGAGCACTTCCGCAACCAGATCGTCGAGGTCGAACCCGGTCACGACATGGTTGGAATCGGTCTGGATCGATGCGGGATCCCACCGCAGGGAGCCGTCATCTCCAAGCGGGTTCAGATAATTGGACGATCGATAATTATGCTGGGCCACATCATAGTGGCTGTAGAGGGCGTCGATGGTCAGCTCGAAACTGCGCGACGGCTTCCACTGGAACGATCCGGCGGCGCCGATCCGCTCCCGGTCGCCCTGGACGTAGCCGACGCTGTAGTAATCCGGCCAGATGAAAGCCGGGCCGTTCTCGTCCGGGTTGATCGTTCCATTACGATCGAAATCGACTCCGTAGCCGGCCTCGGTGCCGTCGGTGATCGAATATTCCCCAAGATTGTCGGTGCGGAACTTGTACTTGTTGTAGCTGGCGCCGACGATGATGCCCATCGTGTCGTCGGCGAACGTGGTGCTGATGACCGCTGTCGCCTTGTAGCCGCCCTTGTCCACAAGATCGTTATACTGGCCTTCGATCGCTGCCGAGCCGTGCAGGCCGGGGCGGTCCAAAGGGCGGGCGGTCCGCAGGTCGACGTTGCCCCCGATGCTGCCTTCCAGCTCGGAGGCCCGGATCGCCTTCTGCACTTCGGCACCTGAGATGATCTCCGAGGGCAGCACGTCGAATGCAAAGGATCGATCCGGTCCGTCGGTAGGGAGGATCCGGCCGTTGAGGGTGGTGATCGCGAAATTCTCGCCCAGCCCGCGGATCGTGATCGATCGGCCCTCGCCACGGCCGTCACGGCCAACCGTAACCCCCGGAATGTTGGCGAGCGCCTCCGCGACGTTGCGGTTCGGAAACTTGCCGAGTTCCTCTGCGGAGATCGCGTCGACGATGGTGTCGGCGTCCCGTTTGGCCTGGATCGATCGCAGCAGGCTGCCCCGGACGCCGCGGATGATGATCTCCTCCTGATCGGGAGCGTCGCCCGGGACGACATTGCTGCTCTCTTGCACAGGCTCCAAGAGAACGGGGGAGGGATCAGGCGCGGCGGAAGCATCGTCGGCGGTCTGTGCGGACGCTCCGGAAGCGGCGAGCAGCGCCGCCGCGCTGATTCCGGTGAGCACATTGCCTCGCCATTGCAACCGCCGAGCCATCGCCATTCCCCTTCCGACTGTTCGCATGTCCGGTTCCAAGGCGCCGGGTGCGATTTATTTCGGTTTGGTTACCAAGCTGTGTTTGTGACTGTCAAATAGAAATGAAACGAAACATAGCTTTCGGTTTGAGGTCTGGGACGCGCGCTGGTAAGCACCTCTGGAGGGGAAATACGAGATGGCCGTGATCCGGGACACCAGCCGCAGGCGACAGGAAATCAGCACCTTGGTGCGCGAACGCGGCAGCGTGCAGGTGGCACCGCTTGCGGAGCGCTACGGCGTGTCGATGCAGACGATCCGCAAGGACCTCCACTATCTCGCCAAGCGCGGCGTTGCCGAGCGTGCCTATGGCGGCGCGATCTCCGCGGACGCGGTCAATGTTGTGGCGGAGCCGCCGGTCGAGGCCAAGCGGGCGATCAGCATTGAGGAAAAGACGAGGATTGGAGCGCTGGCCGCGGCGATGGTCGTGCCGGGCGAGTCGGTCGTGCTCGATTCCGGCACCACCACTCTCCAGATCGCGCATCATCTTCCCGATCATGAGGACATCACCGTCCTCACGAACGATCTCGACATCCTCGGCGCGCTTGCCCGCAAGGAGCGGCTGAACGTCGTCATGCTCGGGGGGACCCTGCGGCGCCGCAACCGGGCCTTCTACGGCGCGCAGACCGAAAGCGCCCTCAGCGATCTTCACGTCGACAAACTGTTTCTCGGCGTCGACGGCTTCGATCTTGAGCGCGGTATCACGACCCATTTCGAGCCGGAGGCCATCTTGAACCGCAAGATGGTCAAGGCGGCGGGTCAGGTCATTGCCGTCACCGACCGTTCCAAGTTCGGCCGGGTGTGCCTGCACCGTATCCTGAACGTGGACGAGATCGACGATCTGGTGACGGATGCCAACGAATCGGACGGCATGCAGGCGGCCGCGGATCGGCTTGGATTTCGCCTGCACGTCGCCTGAACTCCGCCGGGCGCGAACAGCCTGTTTCGGGGACGCTAACGGCTGAGCCGCCTGCTGGTTCGGGGCAGCCGGCAGGGTGAGCCCGGGATTTGCGCAAGCTGGCCGGTCCACCGGGCAAGGCTCGTGAAGGTTCCGCTGGGCGACCTGAAACCGGTCCCGGCGGAATGCGCAGGAAGGCTCAGGATCGGCGCTCCAGCTGGAAGAAGCGACGGGCGTTTTTCCAGTAGATCTTGTCGATCACCGCGCGCGGAAGATCGAGACCCGGAACATCGGCATCGATGGCATCCACATGCTGCGCGAGCGGAGTCGCGAGGTAGCGCCAATCCGCCCGCCAGACCGTCTCGGCCTCGCGCGCAAAGTCTGCCGTGGCCGGTGGGTTCTGGGCCCGTGCGGCCGGATCCGGAGGGCTGTCGGTCAGGTCGGTGCCGTAAAGGATGCGGTCCTGATATCTGATGAAGAAGGCGCGCACCTTCCGGATGTCCGCATTGGACTGGACCTGAAGGTTCGACATGCGCGCCGCCAGATCGACCACGGTGCCCGGGTGGCGGTCCAGGAAGGCGGCAAGCGCGTCAACGCTCCACTCCAGACTCCCCATATGAGCCCCGTCGAAACGCAGCTTCGGATGGCGGGCGACGAACCTGTCGCGGGCCGCGATGAGCGCTTCGTAACTCGGTTCCTCCGGGTGGAGGAACATGTAATATTCCGGATGTTCGCGGAAGTAGGCGCGGTCATTCTCCGTCGTCATTTGATCGAGCGGCAACCAGCAGTTCCTGGGCTCCGCCTGGTGTGCGATCAATGGCACACCACGCCGTTCGAGATGCGCCATGACGCCGTCAAAACGTGGATCATCGATGAAGACGCGCTTGCCCGCGGCGTCCTTGGCCACCATGCCGACATTCTTCCAGACCTTCACCGCGACCGCGCCTTCGGCAAAGGCGGCGTCGAGAGCCTGGATGGTCCGTTCGGTCCAGCCGGGGGTGCCGAACCCGGCCATGGAAAAGGTCGTTGCAAAGCGGAAATGCCTGCCGTCGGCGGCCTGCATCCGCCGTGCGATCGCCGCCTGATCCGCCACGGCCGGAAAATCGGGATAATCGACGTTGATCGAAAGGAGCTCGAAGCCCGCGCGCCGGGCAAGCGCGAGAAAGGCGGGATCCTCGATATTGGCGTGGACGTGCGAGTCGAACTTCGGAACCGCCGCAAAATCCGCTTCATCGTATCCGCGCTGCGCCGGCGCCGCGCCGGTGAGCATGGCTGCGCCGGCGACCAGCAGCAGATGAGTCATCTTGCGCATGCCAAGCCTCTCCAAACGATAACGAAACTAAACGCGCTACAAACTTGCGTTTTTGGTTTGCGCCGCGCCGGTGGCTGGTGCAAGCTCTTTCTCGAACCGGCCACGTGCCGTCATGTGCGGCGCGCGGCCGTGCTGAGAGGAGAGTTCGAGAGATGTCACCTGGCCCCGTTTCCCGCCGTGCCGCGCTTCGGCGGCTGCTCGCCGGCGGCGCGCTGCTTGCAATGCCGAACCTCGCGGGGCGCAGTTGGGCCGCGGCACCGCGCGCGGTCGAATTGTCCGATGGCACGCTGACCATCGACTTCGACACTGCGATGCACTCTCGCGTTTCGCGGGCCGGCCGGGCGCTCACACCCGTCGCTCCCGGAGAAGCCTTGTATCTCGCCGGCAAGGGGCCGATCGATCGCTTCCTCCTGCTGGAGCATCGGCAATCTCCCGTTACGGGGCCGCACGGTACGGGCAAGCAGCACCGGCTGCGCGGCACCGCGACGAATGCCGCCGTGGAGCAGGTGCTCACCATCACCTTCTTCGATCGCTATCCGGGACTTGCCTTGTACGAGGCGCGTTTCCGCAACACCGGTACGGACCCGTTGGCGATCGCGGGCTGGCGTGTCGCCACCCACGACCTCCTTGCGCATAAGGATGGCGCTTGGAGCTTCGCGGGCGCATCCTATCCGGACCGCCGGGATTGGGTGCAGAAGGTCGCACCCGGCTTCGACCAGCGCAACTTCATGGGCATGAACGGCTCCGATTATGGCGGCGGCACCCCGGTTGCGGTGGTCTGGCGCAAGGATGCGGGACTGGCGGTCGGCCATGTCGAGACCGTGCCGCGCCTGGTTTCGCTGCCGGTCGCCGCGCAGCCCGGCGGCACCCGCATCGGCCTTTCGGGCGACGAGCCTGTACTCCTCGCGCCCGGTGCCACGCTGACGCTACCGACCGCATTTCTGATGGTGCATAGCGGGGATCATTTCCGGCCGTTGGATGCCTATCGCCGGATCATGGCAGAGCGCGGCCTTGCGGCGCCGGCGATACCGGAATCGAGCTACGGCCCGGTCTGGTGCGCCTGGGGCTATGAGCGCAACTTCACGACCGAGCAGGTCTACGGCACTCTGCCCAAGGCCAAAGCACTGGGCTTCGAGTGGGCGGTGCTGGACGATGGGTGGCAGACTTCGGAAGGCGACTGGAAGGTCGACCGAACCAAGTTCCCGCGCGGCGATGCGGACATGAAGCTCTTTGCCGACCGCATCAAGGCGGAAGGCATGCGACCCCGCCTGTGGCTGGCGCCGCTGGCGATCGATCCCGGCACCGACCTGCTCCGCGACCATGCCGACATGCTCATCCTGGATCGGAACGGAGCGGTGCAGAACGTCAGCTGGTGGAGCGCATTCACCATGTGTCCCGCCTATCAGCCGACCGTCGACTTCTTCCGTGCGCAGGTGCGCCGGATCATCGGAGAGTGGGGATTCGAGGGCCTGAAACTCGACGGCCAGCATCTGAACGGCGTCGCGCCCTGCTACAACCCGGCGCACAAACATGCGCGTCCGGAGGAATCGTTCGAGAAGCTGCAGGACTTCTGGAAAGCGATTTACGAGGAGGCGATCGCGATCAATCCGGACGCGATCGTCGAGATCTGCCCGTGCGGTGACAGCTTCGCCTTCCACAACATCCCGGCCATGAACAACACGCCGGCATCCGATCCGACCTCGTCCTGGCAGATCCGCTCGAAGGGCAAGACGTTCAAGGCGCTGATGGGGCCGTCCGCGCCATATTCGGGCGACCACGTCGAGCTCAGCGACGGGCGAGACGATTTCGCGTCCACCTACGGCATCGGGGCCATCCCCTCTACCAAGTTCACCTGGCCCAAGGATTCCAGCAATACGACGGACGCCCTGCCGCCGGGCGGCTTCGTGCTGACGGCCGAGAAAGAGGCGCTCTGGCGCAAGTGGATCGAACTCTACAAGACCAACATGCTCGCCAGGGGCACCTATCTTGGCGGCCTCTACGACATCGGCTTCGACAAGCCCGAGGCCCATGCGATCGAAAAAGACGGCGTACTTCATTACGCCTTTTACGCCGAAACGTGGGACGGTCCGCTCCCGCTCCGCGGCCTCGCCGAGGGCCGGTACGCGCTGTCCGACGCCTTCAGCGGCAGGCCGCTAGGCACCGCCACGGCGCGGCAGAGCAGCCTGACCGTCAGCTTTGAGCGCTTCCTCCTCGTGCGCGCGACGCCCTCCGCACGAGGCGCCGCATGAACGGGGCCGCAGCCCGCGGCCGCGGCTGGCTGATCTATGCGTTCGTGACCGTCGCCTTCTGGGGAGTCTGGGGCGCCTTCTCGGGTTTGTCGGCGCAGCGCGGCTTTCCCGACACCCTGGTCTATTGCGTCTGGGCGCTGACCATGATTCCTCCCGCCGTGATCGTGCTTGCGCAGGCAGGCTGGCGGCTGGACCGTTCGGCAAAGGCCGTCGCACACGGGCTCGCGATCGGCGTGCTCGGCGCCGGAGGGCAGATGATGCTGTTCTACGCCGTGTCGCGTGGCCCAGCCTACCTCATCTTCCCCGTGATTTCCCTGTCTCCCGTGGTCACGATCGCACTGTCTTTCCTCCTGATGGGGGAGCGCACCGGCCGCCTCGGTGTCATCGGCATCGTGCTGGCACTGCTGGCTCTGCCCACCTTCGACTTCGCGCCGGGAAGCGGCGGCGGGGGCGGCTGGCTGGTGCCTGCTTTGCTGGTCATGCTGTGTTGGGGCGTGCAGGCCTATTTCATGAAGGCGGCGAACCACATCATGTCCGCCGAGAGCATCTTCGCATACATGACGCTGTCCGGCCTGGCGCTGATGCCGGTTGCCTGGGCGATGACCGACCTTGGCATGCCGATCAACTGGGGCTGGGATGGATCCGCTCTGGCCGCCGCCATCCAACTGCTCAACGCGGTCGGCGCGCTCACCCTCGTATTTGCCTTTCGCTACGGCAAGGCGATCATCGTCGCACCGCTCGCCAATGCCGGGGCTCCGCTCGTCACCGCCTTGCTGTCGCTGATCATCCTCGGCGTGGTACCTGGCCCGCTCAAGATGGTCGGCATCGTGCTTGCTCTCCTTGCCTCCCTGTTCCTCGCGCTCGAGCCCGATGCTGAGGATCCGGACGTTGCGGAAGCAGCTGCATAGTTTCGTTTTATTTCGATTTGTTGCTTTGGCGCGCCAAGCTTGCTAGAGCCGTCCCGAAGGGAGCCGTAGTGTGCAGACGATTTTGGGCATGGTGCTGCGGCACAAGAAAGGAGAGCCGATCGGCGTGACGTCGGTATGCTCGGCGCATCCATTGGTGATCGAGGCGACGTTGCGCCATTCGATCAAGACCGGTCAGCCTCTCGCGCTTATCGAGGCCACATCGAACCAGGTGAACCAGGATGGCGGCTATACCGGCATGGTTCCGGTCGACTTCCGGGATTTCGTGCACGCGATCGCGGCGAAGGTGGGTTTCCCGCTCGAGCGGCTGGTGCTGGGCGGCGATCACCTTGGTCCCAATGCTTGGACCATGCTGAACTCTTCGGAGGCGATGGCGAAGGCGGAGATCATGGTCGCCGATTATGTGCGGGCCGGATTTCGGAAGATCCATCTCGATTGCTCGATGAGCTGCGCGGACGATCCTGTGCCATTGCCGGAAGCGGTCATCGCCGAGCGCGCTGCCCGCCTCTGCCGCGCGGCCGAGGGGGCCTTCGACGGTGGGGCAGGGGATGCGCCGGTTTATGTCATCGGCACCGAGGTACCGGTGCCCGGCGGCGCCGCGGAAGATCTGGAGGAGCTGGCGGTCACCGCTCCGGACGCAGCCCTTGCGACCATCGATATGCATCGTGGCCTGTTTCGCGAATCCGGGCTGGAAAATGCCTGGGACCGCGTCATCGCCACGGTGGTTCAGCCCGGCGTCGAGTTCGACCACGACAAGGTCGTCGACTATCGGCCCGAACGCGCGCGGGCGCTGAGCGAAGCCATCGAAACGGTCGACCGTCTTGTCTTCGAGGCGCACTCGACCGACTACCAGACGCCGCAGGCGCTCGCGTCCCTGGTTCGCGATCATTTTGCAATCCTCAAGGTCGGCCCGGGAGTCACCTTCGCGCTTCGAGAAGCTCTTTGGGCACTCGACGCGATAGAAGCCGAAACGGTGGCGCCGGAGCGCCGTGCCCGGCTTCGCGACGTCAGCATCGCGCGGATGCGCGCCGAACCGAAGAACTGGCGGAAATATTATCATGACAGGGGCGACGCGCTGACCCTGCAGCTCCAATTCAGCCTGTCGGATCGCATTCGCTATTATTGGCCCGATCCGGAGATCGCGGCTGCTCAGGAGCAGTTGTTCGCCAATCTTCGGGAGACACCGCCGCCGCTCGCGCTGGTGAGCCAATATCTGCCGCTGGCCTATGCGGCCGTCCGCTCAGGCGAACAGTCGTTCGATCCTGCCGATCTCGTCATGGCGCACATCGCGGCCACGCTCGACGCCTATCATGGAGCCTGTCATCCCAATGGCTGAAACTCGTCCCGCCGCCGCGAACGACGCAGGCACCGCCGAGCCCTGGACGCGGCGGGAAATCGCGCAGCAGCCCGAGACACTTCGTGCGACCCAGCGGCTGCTTCAGGACCGGCGAACCGAGATCGACGCCTTCATCGCGCCGCTGCTTGCACGACCCGATCTTCGCATCATCCTCACAGGCGCCGGCACATCCGCCTTCATCGGCGAGTGTCTGGCGCCCTGGCTTTCGAACGTGCTGCAGCGCCCGGTCGAGGCGATTGCGACGACGGACATCGTGAGCGCGCCGCATCTCTATCTGCGTCGCAACGCTCCGACCTTGCTTGTCTCCTTCGGCCGATCCGGCAGCAGTCCGGAGAGCGTCGCAACCGTTGACCTGGTCGACGAACAGGTTGCCGAAGCCTACCACCTCATCGTGACCTGCAATGAAGAGGGAGCGCTGGCCCGCCGCGAAACCGCGAACGCGCATGTCGTCGTGCTCCCCGAGGCGACGCATGATCGCGGCTTTGCGATGACCTCCAGCTTCACCTCGATGATGCTGGCGGCGCTGTCGATCCTGAGCGGCGTTCGTGCCGTCGATGACCGGGTCGCGGTGATCGCCAACGCCGTTGAGGACATGCTCGCGCGCTCCCACCCACTTGTCGCGGACCTCGCGGCGCGGCCGTTCAAGCGTGTCGTCTATCTCGGCAGCGGCGTTTTCAAGGGTTTGGCGCGCGAGGCCGCGCTCAAGCTCATGGAACTGAGCGACGGCGCGGTGGTGACCGGTTTCGACACGGCGCTTGGTTTCCGTCACGGTCCCAAGACCATCATCGACGGTGATACGCTGGCCGTGATCTTCATCGCCAACGATCCGCTCACCCGACTTTACGACCTCGACATGGTCGAGGAATTGCGGGCCGAGGGGCGATGCGGCGCGGTTGTCGTCATATCCGCCGGCATCCGCGATGAAGCCGATCTTGTCGTGCAGGGGATGGCGGCTGCCGAGGACGTGGATCTTCTCTTTCCGTTCATCGTGCCGGCGCAGATGTTCGGTTTCCACCTGTCCGTGGCGCTCGGCCTTGCTCCCGATCGTCCGAATGCCAGCGGCACCGTCAACCGTGTGGTGCAGGGCGTCAGGATCCACTCGGTCCCGGCATGACCGCGGACGGGCTCTTCCTGGGTGTCGACGGCGGCGGAACGAAGACGGAGTTCGTCTGCGTGGATGCAGCGGGCAAGGTGGTTGCGCGCGCCATCACCGGAACGACTTACCACCTGCAGGTGGGACATGCCGTCGTCGTGGAACGCCTGCAGGAGGGCATCGGAACCGTGTGCCGGGATCTTGGGATCACGCCCGCAGGGATCGAATTCGGGTTTTTCGGTCTCCCCGCCTTCGGGGAGGATGCCGATGCAGACATCGTGCTCGAGCAGGCTTGCGGACGTCTTCTCGGACATGACCGCTATGCGTGCGGCAATGATGTCGTCTGCGGATGGGCGGGGTCGCTTGGCTGCGAGGACGGCATCAACATCGTCGCCGGAACCGGCTCGATCGGATATGGCGAGCATCAGGGCCGGACGGCGCGGGCAGGCGGTTGGGGCGAGGTCTTCGGAGATGAAGGATCCGCTTACTGGATCGCCGTTCAGGGTCTCGGCCTCTTTTCCCGCATGAGCGACGGACGTGCGCCAAGGGAAGCGTTCTACGACCGCATGAGGGTGGCACTGGCCTTCGAACAGGATCTGGATCTTTGCCAGAGAGTGATGGGCCCGCCGGCGATGCCGCGCGGCGACATTGCTGGGCTCGCGAAGCTCGTCTCCGAAGCCGCTCATGACGGGGAAAGGGGCGCGCAGGCGATCCTTGCCGGCGCGGCGGATGAACTCGCCGCCCTCGCATTCGCCGTCCGAAAGCAGCTCGATTATCCCGAGGGCGTGCCGGCGCAGATTTCCTGGTCCGGTGGCGTGCTTCTGCAGGAGCACCTGGTGCGCGATGCCTTTCTCGCGCGTCTCGCCGAGTCCGGCGCGTTCGAACCTGTGGAGCCCCGCTTTCCACCTGCTCAGGGCGCCGCCCTGAATGCCCGCCGCCTGGCCGACATAAGGCGGACGGGGTAGGTATCGGCACCGTCCATCTGTCGAGGGCGGATGTGACGAGCCTCCGTCATGATGGGGGCAAGCGCGCGCGATCGCGTCAGGCGAACGACTTCTGGTGGCGAGAACAAGACGATCTTCGATCCTGGTGTGCCTATCCACGCCGCGCCGCGGTTCCCATCCAATTTCCCGCCACCCAGTCGTGTCCGCGGCCGCGCCGATCGGCAACTTGTATTGCCGGAAGATCTTGAGGAATCAGGATCTTTCGTGCGGGCGAAAACGGAACCTGCATCGCTGTTGAGCGGCGGTAAGCATTCCGTGGCGCCGCCAACCGCGACTAAAGCGATTCATCCTCGTTTCAATCCGTTTCGGTGTCGATTGCTTTACACCGTCTCGACTCTTCGTACATCAAGCCATATCGTCCTGCAAAAGCGCTGATGTGCTCGGAAAATCGTGACGTTGTTGTCGTGCCGTGCTCTGAAGCGTTTGCCTGCATCCTGGCGGACCTTACCTTCTAAGTAGGATGGGGCTCTTGCAATTATAGAATCTCTTGGATCGGCGACTTCGTCCTTGGTTGGTTGAACATCGATCTGACGTCGAGCCCTCTCGCCAATTCGTTGCCGTTGTAGATGCTCGACAGGCCAAGAAGAAAGAGGAGGATGCGATGAAAACGGAACATCTGCTTGCCGTAGGGGACGCGACGGGGGTGCAAGGCGTCGGTGCGTTGTTTCGCGGTGCGATTTTCGACGCGGAATTCGCCGGCGCCCTGTTCGCGACCGACGGCGGTTACGGCGAGGATGAGCCGGAGACTACCAAGGCAGCGACCTGCAAGCCGACCCGCAATCCGTGCTGCAAGGACGACGATGGCGGCGACGATGACGATGTCCAGGGCACCAAGGCGGCGACCTGCAAGCCGACCCGCAATCCGTGCTGCAAGGACGACGAGGGCGGTGACGATGACGATGTCCAGGGCACCAAGGCGGCGACCTGCAAGCCGACGCGCAACCCATGCTGCAGGGACGACGATAGCGGTGATGACGACGGCGTTCAGGGCACCAAGGACAAGACGTGCAAGCCGACCCGGAATCCTTGCTGCAGGGACGACGATGGCGGTGATGACGACGGCGTCCAGGGCACCAAGGACAAGACATGCAAGCCGACTCGCAACCCCTGCTGCAAGGGTGATGCCGAGGAGGAGTCCGGCTATCGGGCACGCAGCGACTTTGATCTGCTGAGTGTCTGAAGCGGCGCGCGGGCGCGACTGGAGCCGTCCGGCGGGCAGGGCGTTCGATCGATGATCCTCACCCGCCAGAACGTTCTCCATTACCTGCTCCAGGCCGAGCATCTCGGCTTGGAGCAGGTTGTCGATGGCCGCTTCCAGATCGCTTCACGCACCTCCCGCAATCGTGCGTTCGCCGTGTCGAACGGCCGCGGTCCCGGCCTCTTCGTCAAGCAATACCGGCCCGAGGAAGGCCATTGGAGCCGGGGCTCGACGGTCGAGACCGAAGCCGCCGTATATGCGCTGGCGGGCGGCAGCGCCCGTCTGGCCAAGCTGCTGCCGCCGCTTCGAGGTTTCGACCGCGGCGGTCAGATACTCGTTCTGGACTTGTTTGAACCTGCCGAGTCGCTGCGCCGTCTGCACGTCCGTACCGGCCGCTTCTCGCCCCCTGTGCTCGCGGCGCTCGGCGAAGCGCTGGCGACCTGCCATGTCGAGTTCGGCAAGGCGCTGCGCTTCGGCGGGAACGAGATTGCCCTGCCTGCGCACCGTCCCTGGATCCTGCGTCCGGACCGCCTCGAACCGTACCGAACCCCGAGTCAAAGCGTCGCCCAAGCCAAGGTCGTCGCGATCGTGCAGCGCCATGCCGATCTCATCGATCGATTGCGCGCGCTGGAGGCGGGGTGGCGCGTAAACGGGATCATCCACGGCGACATGAAATGGGCAAATTGCCTGATCGCGCGGGACGCGAGCGCGCCGGACTTACGGCTGGTCGACTGGGAAATGGCAGGAAGCGGAGACGTCGCCTGGGACGTCGCCGGCATCCTGCACTCGTGCATCGTGGCCTGGGTGCGGTCCACCCGCCCATCCGCCGCCGACCATGCTGAGGCGATTGCCGCAACCGCCACGATCCCGCTTGCCGACCTCCAGGGCGCCGCCCGCAGCTTCTTCGGTGCTTATCTGGATCGGATCGATCTCGATGCCGTCGCCGCCGCCGGCTTGCTGTCGAGGGCCGTTCCTTATGCGGCCGCCAGGATTGTCCAGACGGCGTTCGAGGGAGCAGGCGGGGACACGCTGGTCGATGCACATCTGGTGCTGGCGCTGCAACTCTCCGCCAACATGCTTGCCGATCCCGAGGCCGCTGCCGGTTTTCTGGGCCTGGAGACGTGAGCGCATCTTGCCCCGCCTGGCTGGCGGCGCTTCAGCCGATTCTCGATAGCGTCAGCATCGAATCCCCGACCTGCTTCATGCTTGCCGGAACGAGGATCGATGCGATGGCGCGCCCGGCACCGTCTCCGGACGACGATTTCTTCGATCCCGACCCGCTGATGCGCACCCTGCACCGGCGTCTCTACGCCGCTTTCCATGCCGGTGCCGCCGCTGCCGAGGATCCGCCGAAGGCGCGCGAGACCTTCATCATGCGCCTGTCGGAGGCAAATGCCGGCCGCGATCGACTGGAGCAGGGCTGGACGGTCATCGAGACCTTGGCGAGCGGCGTCGTCGTCGCCCAGAAAGGTTACCGAACGCGGCGCTGGACGCCCGGCGAATTCCTGTCGGAGTCGGCGCCGGCCCGACCCGTGCGGAAGACGCCGATCAAGGTTCAGCGCAGACGCGAGGCGAGAGCGCTTCAGGAGAGCTTCTACTTCGCCTTCGGCAGTGCGACGGAAGACGAATATGAGCGGGTGCGGTCGGTCCGTTATTATTTGAACATCGCTGCCGATGCTGCGGTGGACGTCGTTGGATTGCTCACGAGCGCATTCGGCCGGCGCGCCATTCCATTCGCCTGTAAATGCGCCAACAGCCCCGGCGGGTTCGAGCGCCGCGATCCTTGCGTCCTCTACATCGGGGCGCGTCACGCGCAACTCGCCCATTTCGTACTGGAAGCCTTGCAGCCGCTGCTGGCGCCGCTGCTGCGTCCGGCAGTGCCGATCCTGACGCAGACACTCGCGCCGGGGCTCGCCTTCGCCGAGGAGCCGGCGGGGGCCGACAGCTTCGGTGGCCACCGCATGCGCGCCGTCGCCCATGGCCTGATCGCGGCGCACCGAAACGGTCGCTGCGACGAGGCTGGGCGACGCGCCGCATTGCTCGAAAGCTTCAGCGCCTTCGGCATCGATCTCGAAGCCCCGCATCTCGTCGCCGGTACCGGCGATCCGTTCGGGCTGAGGCGCCTGGTATTCGCCGATGCCGGCTGACGCGGATATCAGGCGCGAGGCTGCGCTGGATATCGGCCATGCGCTGTGCGCGGAAGCGCTTTGGTGGGACGGCCGCTGTACCTTCACAACCGACGATATCGATTCCACCGCCTCGGGCTGGCGGACCGTGCACCGGAGCTGCGGCGGCGATCTCTACACCGGCAGTGCGGGGATCGGCCTTTTCCTCGCGCGCCTCTCGGCAGTGACGGGGGACCGGGTCATCGGCCGCACCGCGATCGGCGCACTCACCCACGCGCTGCTCGAGGCGGGTGCGCCCGACATGCACCGCACCAACGGCCTGTTCGTCGGCCGGGTCGGGATTGCGCTCGCGGCGACGCAAGCGGGCCAATGGCTTGGCCGCGAAGCGCTTCTCGAGCAGGCACGGACGCTGGCTCTGGACTTGGCGTCCGATGGTTGCCGAGGCTTTGCCGGGAGCGATCTCATGGCCGGCCTCGGCGGCGGTGTCGCCGGTGCCCTCGCGCTCGCGCGCCGATTGGACGAAGAAAGCCTCATCGACTGGGCGTCGACGCTCGGTGACGCCCTGATCGATCGGGCCGAACGGACCGGAGCAGGCTGGCATTGGCCGAACCGCAAGGAACCGATCGGCCTGTGCGGGCTGTCCCACGGTGCCGCCGGGATCGCCTGGGCTCTGGCCGAACTCGCGCATGCGACCGGAGAGTCACGCTTTGCGGAAGCGGCCGCAGGGGCGATCACGCACGAACAGGCCTGGTTCGATCCAAAGGTCGGCAACTGGCCTGATCTGTCACCCGAGAGCTGCGATGCGAGCGGGCGGCGAGGCTTCACCATGTCCTGGTGTCACGGCGCGCCCGGCATCGCGCTTTCCCGGATCCGCCTCTGGGTGCTCACCGGAAATGCCGGGCTGCGTGCGCAGGCGGTGGCTGCGGTCGTCACCACCGCCGAACGGCTGCGCTCAGCCCTGGAGGCAGGCTCCGGCAATTATTCGCTGTGCCACGGCCTCGCAGGCAATGCGGAGGCGCTGATCGCGGGCAGCGGCCTCATCGAAACGCGCGATCTGGTCGAGACGATCGCCATGCTCGGGATCGATCGTTTCGGCGACGATCCGCGCTCCTGGCCGGCGGGGGTCGATTCCGGTAGCGCGACCTCGCCGACCCTGATGCTGGGGCTGGCCGGCACCGGGCACTTCCTGCTGCGTGTGGACGACCTCGCGACACCTTCCATCCTCCTGCCGGACTGCGAGTTCGGTGCTGTAAGCGAAGCTTCCGAGGGGCTCGCAGACGCCTTCCGCCGCTTCACGCCCGATACCCGGCCAGAAGCCGCTTCAGCCGATCCGCTTCCGGTTTGAGATCCCGCAGGTAGCGCAACGTGAAGGTCGCGGTGCTGAACAGAAGTGCGCCGCCCATCAGGATCGCCGCATCGCGAAGGTTGGACGACGTCATCTTCCCGATGGTGCGCAATTGGAACAGGGCGATCACGAGTGCGGCGATGAAGACAGGAAGAGCGTAAAGCAGCGTTCGGATGCGGCGGCGCGCGGCTGCATTTTCGTCGATCAACGCACTTATCGCCTCGGGGATCGAATTCGGGATCTCCGGAAACTTGTCGAGGTGGCGCCGATATTGGTGAACCACTGCCGCAAACGCAGCCCAACTCACCAGCAGCATGGCCGCCGCACCCCATTCCCGAGCTGCATCGGCGACCTGACGGATGAAGAAGGCGTTGACGACCATGCCGGTCCAGGCGAGCATCGCCAATCCGATCAAGCCGATCTGCAGCCGGAACTTGCGCCGGCGGGTGGCAAGACTGTGCATCATTTCCTCCATCAGGTAGGCCGCACCGGCCTCGCTCGGACGATTTGCCGATGAGGCGTAGGCGCGTTCGAGCCGTTCAAAATCCATCCTGATCCTCCTCTACGAGAGCGGCGATGCGGGTGCGGGCGCGGCTCAGGCGCGCTCCGACATTGCCGATGGTCATCTGGTGAAGCGCTGCGATGTCGGCATAGGTGACGCCCTCGAGTGAAAGCAGAACGAGCGATCGATCGATCGGCGGGAGCTTGCGAATGGCCGCATACAGGCGCTCGAGCAGCATCGCCTCCGTCGGATCCGCTGCAGCCTGGTCCAAGGCACCACGTTCCGCCTCGGCGGCCCGGCTGCGCCGCCGTCCGTCCTGGCGCCGCCAGGTCAGAGCGCGATTATGGGCGACCCGGTAGAAAAAGGTGGCGGCCGCGCTGTCGCCGCGGAAGACGGGTGCCGCCTTCCAGACCGCGATCATCAGCTCCTGCAGCAGATCATGCTGGTCGGCCGGTTGCGCGAACGCGCGGCTGACCCGCTGCAGAATGCCGATATGCTCCTTCAGCCATTCCGCGCGATTCGGCACTGGTTCAGCCATCCCAAATCCCTTCGATGGCTTAGACGCGGGTCGCCCGTGATTTCTTAACCGCGCACGTCGGCGATCTCAGGTGAGACGCTCGTCTCCCGGCGCAAGCTTCGCCCATGCTTCAGAGAAAGCCGGGGGCTAGGCGGACGCGTAGCTATAATCGAGGGCGGCAGGATCGGCCATTTCCGCTGCGGTGCTTTGCCACCGAGCGTTCCCCGTCATCGGCATCGTGAACAATTGCTCTCCTGCGGACGCTGCGCTCGGCACGGGAAGGGAGCCGATCGAAGCGCGCGCGCGATCCAGGTCGGCTTCGACAAGCCAGAAGATCGGGTCGAGCGCGGCGCTGTTCGGCTCCGCCATCAATCCCGGCAAATGTGGCGGATGCGGATCCTCACCACCGATCAGGCGGCCGATCTTGGCATCCATGTCGCCAGCCGTTTCCACTCGCTCGCCGGTCGGCAGCGGAACGCGGCCATCGTCCGAGGGGCCGTAGCGCTGGATGCTGAACAGGGGATTGTTGCCGTGGCCATCGGGCCAATCTGGAGAGACGAAGGCCGGCGGCAGCCGATCCTGCGGGTCGCAGAAGGGAAGTGCCCAATCCTTTGGGCCGCCGAGAGCCTCTATGGCGCTGCGGATGTTGGCCTCGAAGGCAAGCAGGTAGAAGCGGTGCCAGGCGGCATCCTGGCCATGCACCCTGCGACGCTGGTTCCAGTAAAGCACGACGAGATCGCGGGCGGGGGGCGCATCGGACGGTCGCAGCCAGCCGAGCTTTTGCCAAAGCCCGGGATCGAAGCCGCGTATCGCCGCGAAAAATCGCCAACTCGTCGGCTCCGCCAGCGGCCGCCGTCGCATCGCCGCCACACCGCGGGCATACCAGAGAATGGGATCAGACCAGTCGCTGCCGAGTTTCCCGGCATTGCGACGAAGATATTTCATCCCCTCTCGTCCCCCTCGTCCCACGAGCGAATCGCAACCCGCCTTCTTCGATCATATTCATTGCCTAGCGGATAGGAAGACGAGCGCGCCAAATGCGCAGCAAGCCTCGGGAATAATGATCCGATTCGGGATAATCGCCTGCATCCTGGCTATATACTTCATTTCGGCGTATTCATCTGTCAGAACTACTAACAGTTATCGCCTGCATGGATGGTAGATCTGGTTTCTTCACAGAGGCTGGCATGCCAGGACCCGAGGGGGGTAGAGGATCAGATCGAGGGCAGGCATGGGGTCGGCTCTGATCTGGACAGGCACGCGACATCCATGACCTTCAGCATTTACGAAGCTTCCGCGCCGCTGTTCGTCCGCTCGCTGCGCGACATGCGTGGCTGGCTCGACAAGGCGGCGGACGAGAAGGCAGAGGCCGATCTGCTCACCGCACGACTGGCGCGCGACATGCGGCCGCTGCCGGCGCAATATCAGATGGCCTCGGATTCCGCGAAGAATGCGGTCGCGCGTCTGTGCGGGGTCGAGGCGCCTGCGATGGCGGACACCGAAGCGAGCTTCGCCGAACTCAAGGATCGCTGCGACCGCACGATCGCGTTCATCGAGAGTGTCGATGCGGCGGCCTATGGCGGCGGCGAGGAGCGTGAGGTCGTGCTCCGATTTCCGACGGGCACAGGCTACCGGTGGAATGGGGCGGCCTACCTGACCGGCTTCGCCATTCCGAATTTCTTCTTCCACGTCACGACGGCCTACGCGATCCTGCGCGCGGCCGGGGTTACGCTCGGCAAGCCGGATTTCCTCCAGCATCTCGGCCCGCCGAACCTCGGTCCCGCCCACTGATTTCAGGCCGGCTTGTGGCCGGTCACGGCCTTGTGGACCGGATCGATACCATTTGCCTGCAGCAGCAGGTCGAGCTTGGCGTGCAACGCGAGGATCTCGAATTCGGCCTTCAGGTTGATCTCGAAGTCGCGGCGGGCCTGCTTGCGGTCCGATTCCGCCATCCTGTTCTGGCTCATCATGATCACCGGTGCCTGGATCGCAGCGAGCATCGACAGCAGCAGGTTGAGGAAGATGAACGGATAGGGATCGAATGGACGCGTCAGCAGCAGGGCGTTGATCCCGGTCCAGGCGGCGAGGACCAGGCCGAAGCCGACGATGAACGACCACGAGCCGCCGATCGCGGCGACCCGGTCGGCGAGGCGATCCGGCCAGCTCAGCCTCTCGTCCAGGGCAGCAGTCGGCGGCAGCGGGTTACGCTGGCGGCTGACCGCCCGGTCGATGATTCGCCGCTCGCGATCGCTGAGCTGATCGGCCGGGGTGGCGAGCAATTCCTCGGCGAGTTGGAGGATCAGATAGTCTCGGCTGTTCATCACGTGCCTCCCCGGCCGTCGGTCCCGCGATCGAAGCCGCGCCCGACCGGCTTTGCTTAGCAGCGGGCAGGCACAAACCGCAAAGTGTGGCCTGCTGGGCGCAACCCTTGCTAGACTGGCTGGGCAAGGGAGGAAGGCGATGGCGACGGCAACGATCGAATCACGGGCGGTGCTGCGCACCGTACCTCCGGGAGGCCTGCTCTTCCTCGATCGAATTTCCTCGCCAATGGGTCTGCTGCTGCTCGTTCACGATGCCGCCGGCTGTGTCCGTGCGCTCGATTTCGACGATTACGGCCCACGCATGCGCCGGCTGCTCGAACGCCATTATGGGGCGGTCGAAAGTCGGGAGGCGCCGGTGCCGGCCGCCATACGCGCCGCACTCGATGCCTATTTTGCGCGCGATTTCGCCGCGCTCGACAACATCCCGGTCGCGGCCAGCGGCTCCGAATTCCAGCACCGGGTCTGGTCGGCCCTGCTCCGGATCGGTCCGGGCGAGACGTGGAGCTATGGGCGGCTGGCCGCGGCGATCGGGGCGCCCGCGGCCTCGCGCGCGGTCGGGCTCGCCAATGGTGCGAACCCGATCGCCGTCATCGTGCCCTGCCACCGCGTAATCGGCGCAAACGGCACGCTCACCGGCTATGGCGGCGGCCTCGATCGCAAACGCTGGCTTCTCCAGCACGAGGAAACGAACCTGTTTTCGTGACGCGATTCCGTGGTCGAAGCTTTTTGGGCCTTGCCTCCGTGCGGGCCGAGCCCGTCGAAGCCCTGTCCATCTTGCGTGTTCATGGAAAGAAGCAGGGACGACTTCGACAAGCTCCGTCCGTACGGGCGTAAGCGGTGATCAAGCCGCACCCGTCGCACCTCATTCGTGCCTGAGCGCGTCGATCGGGTTGAGCGCGGCCGCCCGTCGCGCGGGGAAATAGCCGAACACCACTCCGATCGCCGCCGAGAAGGCGAAGGCGATCAGATTGATCTGCGGATCGAACAGGAACGGCACCTGGATCAGCGGCGCGACCACCACGCTGGCGAGGAGCGCGAGGGCAAGGCCGAGAACTCCGCCGAGGCAGGCGAGCACGACCGCTTCGACCAGGAATTGCAGCAGCACTTCGCGGCCGATCGCCCCGATCGCCAGACGGATCCCGATCTCGCGAGTCCGCTCGGTCACCGAAACCAGCATGATGTTCATGATGCCGATCCCGCCGACGAGCAGGCTGACCGCGGCCACCGCGCCCATCACCATGGTGAGGATTCGGGTGGTGCCCGACAGCGTCTCCGAGATCTGCTTGGTGTCGAAGATGTTGAAATTGTCCTGCTCGCCGGGGCCAATCTTGCGGCGCTCGCGCAGCAGCTGAGAGATCGCGTTCTGCACGGCGCTCGTTTCGTAATCGTCGTCGACGGCGACCAGGATCATGCGGATGTCGCGGTTGCCGCTGAAACGGCGCTGGACGAGCTTGATTGGCGTGATGATGGTATCGTCCTGATCCTGGAACCCGCCCTGTCCCTTGGCGGTCAGGGTGCCGATCACTTCGCACGACACGTCCTTGATCCGAATCCGGCCGCCGATCGGGTTCTCGCGCTGGAAGAGGTTCTGGCGAACGGTGTTGCCGATGATGCAGACCGATTTCCCGGCCGTCTCCTCGGCGGCGGTGAACACCCGGCCGGCGGACAGCGGCCATTGCTGGGCGACGAAGAATTCCGCGGTCGTACCGTTGACGGTGGTCTGCCAGTTGGAGGCGTTGTGGATGACGGTGGCCGATGTCTGTGCCTGCGGCGCCACCGCGCGGACGCCGGCAATCTGGCCCTTGATCGCGTCGACATCCTCCATCTTGAAATCGGGCGGGGTCGGCCCGCCGCCGCCGCGCCCGAAACCCTGTCCCGGCCGGATTTGCAGGATGTTGGCGCCCAGGCTGGAAATCTGCTGCTGGACGGCGGCGGTGGCGCCGTTGCCGAGCGTCACCATCGTCACCACCGCCGCGACTCCGATGACGATGCCGAGCGTGGTCAGGAACGAACGCAGCAGATGACGCCGGATCTCCCGCACGGCGAGCACGATGGTGGTGCCGAGCATCAGTGGACCCTCTCGGTGCCGGTCGTTTCGAAGCGCTCGACCAGACCGTCGCGAAAGTGGACGATGGTATGGGCGAAGGCCGCCATTTCGGGCTCGTGCGTTACCATAAGCACGGTGATGCCGCTGTCGCGATTGAGCGCGGTCAGCAATTCCATGATCTCGACGGAGCGCTCGCTGTCCAGATTGCCGGTCGGTTCGTCCGCCAGGAGCACGGCGGGGCTGGTCACGATGGCCCTGGCAATGGCAACGCGCTGCTGCTGTCCACCCGAAAGCTCGGCCGGCGTATGATCCCACCAGTCGGCGAGGCCGACCTTGTCGAGCGCCGCCATTGCCGCGGCGTGCCGGACCTTCTTGTCCTCGCCCCGATAGAGAAGCGGCAGTTCGACATTCTCGAGCGCGCTGGTGCGGGCGAGCAGGTTGAAGCCCTGAAAGACGAAGCCTAGCCATTTCCGCCGCAGCAAGGCGCGCTGATCGCGGTCGAGCTGCTCGACATGCACGCCCTTGAACAGGAAGGTGCCGCCGGTCGGCACGTCGAGGCAGCCGAGGATGTTCATCGTCGTCGACTTGCCGGAGCCCGAAGGGCCCATGATCGCCACGAAATCGCCTTCGTTGATGTCGAGATCGACGCCCTTCAGCGCCTGAAAGGCTGTCGGACCGGTGCCGAACGTCTTCGTGACGTTCGTCAATCGGATGATCGGCAAGTCAGCCATTGCGGACCTCCCACCGGCGGCGACGAACGGCGAGCAGCGCCAGCGGCAGGAAGCCGGCCTTCTTCTGCCCACCCGATCCGCTGCTCCTGCTCTCGCCGACGCTGAGACGGCCGGTGACCACCTCGGCACCGGCCTTGAGCCCGCCCGACTGTATCTCGGTGACGGTGCCGTTGGTGTCGCCGACGGTGACTTCGACAGGCTCAGGCTGACCGTCGGCGCCGAGCACGTACACCGTCTGGCGGCTGCCGCGGCCGATCGTCGCCTCGCGATCGTTGCCGCCGCCGCCGCGGCGCGGCCCGCGCGGAACGAGCACGCTGGTGACGCCGCCCGATTGCTGGGCGCTGCGCGCCGCTTCGCGCTCGGGCGAGAAACGCAAGGCCGCATTGGGAACGACGAGGACGTTCTGCTTCGCCGAGGTAACGATGTCGGCGGTCGCGGTCATGCCGGGGCGCAGCGCCAGATCCGGATTGTCGACGCTGAGCACGGCCGTGTAGGCGACGACATTGCTGGTCGACGCGGTGCTGGAACTGTTCGACGAGGAGCTGGTCGCATTGGCGCCCACGTCCACCCGTGTGATCTGCCCTTCGAACGTTCGCCCGGGATAGGCGTCGACAGTGAAGCTGGCATGCTGGCCCTCATGGACCTCGCCGACATCGGCCTCGTCGACCTTCACCT
Source organism: Sphingosinicella sp. BN140058 (assembly GCF_004135585.1). Taxonomy (NCBI): domain Bacteria; kingdom Pseudomonadati; phylum Pseudomonadota; class Alphaproteobacteria; order Sphingomonadales; family Sphingosinicellaceae; genus Sphingosinicella; species Sphingosinicella sp. BN140058. The sequence continues at coordinate 4,024,784 of NZ_CP035501.1, forward strand.
CCAGCTTCATTTTCGAGAGGTCCTCGGCGATGGTGAACAGCACCGGGGCGGAGAAGGACGCGGCGACCGTTTGGCCGGGATCGACCGAGCGCGAGAGAACGACGCCGTTCACGGGCGAATAGATGGTCGACTTGGAAAGGTTGGTCTGCGCCGACGAGACCTGGGCCCGGGCCTGGGTGACCTGCGCCTGGGCGGCGCGGACCGCGGCCGAGGCACGCTTGGCCTCGGCCCGGCCGGTGTCCAGCTCGGTGCGCGACGGTACCTTGCCGCCGGAAACGCGCCACACTTCCTCCAGCCGCGCGAGATTGGCGTTGGCCTGCACCGCCGAGGCCTGCTGTTGCGCGACCTGCGCCTGCGACGCCGCGAGGGCCGCCTGGTTCTGGACCAGGGTGTCGCGAAGACGGGAGGGATCGAGGCGGGCGAGCGGCTGCCCCCGGGTCACCCGATCGTTGTTGTCGACATAGACCTGATCGACCAGACCCGATTGCTCCGAGCCGACCTCGACCTGATTGGTCGGCGCCAGATTGCCGGTCGCCGATACGGTGATGCTGAGGTCGTCGCGACGGACCTTCTGGGTCGCGTAGCCGGCTTCGGTGGTCGCCGAGAACGTCCGGAACAGGAAGAACAGCGCAACCAGCGCTACGACGATCCCGACGAGGATGATCGGCCGCTTGTACCACGGTCTGGCGGCCGGTGCGCCGAGGAAAGCGTCGAGATCCTGCTTTGCCGCAATACTGTCGGCGGACGTGATGGCGATGTCGGTCATCGTGTCTGGTCCTCGGGGAGGGTGGTCGGATCCCAGCCGCCGCCGAGCGCGCGGTAGAGCTGGACGACGGCGAGCGTCTGATCGGCTCGGCTGGTGAGAAGCCCTTCGCGGGCGGAAAGCAGTGCACGCTCGGCTTCGAGCAGCGCCTGAAAATCGCTGAGTCCCGCCCGATATTGGCTCCGGGCAAGAATCTCCTGGTTGCTGGCGGCCTCGAGCGCGGCGCTGAATTCCGTCTGGCGGCGCTTGGCGGTGTCGAGCGCCACAAGGCCGTTTTCGACATCCTCGAGCGAGGTCAGCACGGTCTGCCGATAGGTGGCGAGCGCCGCCTCCGCGGCCGCCTCCTGGCTGCGCACCTGCGAGCGCAGGCGACCGCCGTCGAACAGGGTCTGGCTGAGCCCGGCGAACAGCCCGCCGACCACCTGATCGACGAGACCGCCGATCGAGAGAGCCGAAGTGCCGATATTGCCGGTCAGCCGCAGCCCTGGGCGAAGCTCCGCTTCGGCGATGCCGATGCGGGCGGTTTCGACGGCGAGGCTGCGCTCGGCCGCTCTGACGTCGGGCCGCTGGCGCAACGTGTCGGCCGGTATCCCGACTGCCACCTGGGCTGGCGCCGCGGGAATGGCGCGGGCGGTTTGAAGCTCCCCGATCAGGGCGGCCGGTGCCTGTCCGGTGAGCACGCCGAGGCGGTATGCGGCGGACGAAAAGGCGCCTTCCAAAGTCGGGATGGTCGCGGCCGTCTGTGCGCGCTGGCCGCGCGCCTGCTCGACGTCGAGGGAAGAGGCAAGTCCGGCCTGCACCCGCCAGCCGGCGATCTGAAGATTGTCCTCGGTGATCGCAAGCGTCTCGCGGGCGACCGCCAGCCGCTGCTGCGCCAGACGCGCCTGGACGTAATTGGAGACGATTTCGGCGACCACCGACACCCGCGTCGCCGCCGCGTCGTAGCCCGCCGCATCGGCGTTCGCGTTCGCCGCTTCAATGGTGCGGGTGACGCCGCCGAACAGATCGGCTTCCCAGCTGGCGTCGACGCCGACCGAGAAGCTGCGATTGTCGCTGCCCTTGGTGGCGACATTCTGGCCTGCATCCCCGGAAATGCCTACAGTCGGAACCCGTCCGGCACGCGCCTGAACCACGCCTTCACGGGCCTGTCGCAGCCGCGCGGTGGCGACCGCGAGGTCCAGATTGCCGGGCAGGGCCCGGTCGACGAGGCTGTCGAGCAAAGGATCGTCGAGGCTGTGCCACCATGTCGCGGCCTCGGTTGCAGAGGGGGCGGGCGCGGCACCGAAATAGCTGTCGGGGATGCTCAATTGCTGCGTGGTCGGAGCCCGGTAGTCCGGTCCCACCGTGGTGCATGCGGACACGAGCAAGGCGCCGATCAGCAAGGGTGAGGGGAATCGTGTCATCATAAGCTTTGCCTGCTGGCTGCAGGAGTGCGGCCTGGAAATTGGGGAATGCACCGCCTCTGTCCCGGAAGTATCCCGGGGAACTCGGCAACTTGTCGCAAGATGTATCTGTGCAGGCCCCCGGTCAGGGGATTGCGTTTGCCTCGGCCTGCATCGCGCGGCGTTCGGCGGCCCACCGGCCGATGTTCATGTTCCAGCAGCCGGTCTGACCCCAGGTGCCGACCACGGAGCAGCTGTTCGGTCGCGTATAGCGGGTGGCTTCTTCGAGCTGGTCGAAGCGCGCGCCCCAGGCGACCGAACCACGCTCGTCCTTGTTCTTCCGGAATTCCTTCGGAATGCGATAGCGCTCCGTCTCCGGGCGGCGTGCGCAGACCACGATCTCTTCGTCGTCCTGGGCCTTCGGGCAGGGATCGTCGCCATAGACGACCAGGCTGGACGAACGCTCGGGAAGATCGGGATCACCGTCCTGCGCGGCGGCGGCGGCCGAGGCGACGAGAAGGGCGGCGGCAATTCCAAACGGCAGGCTCACGACAATCCCTTCTTCGACTTCGGCACGGTCCGGCGGCCCTAGGCACGGGGCTTTTCGTGGAATCGCCTCGTTTGTGACAGTCTGTGTCACGCCGGATGAACGTAGCCCAACCGCAGCGGTGCCACGGACAAACGGCAGTAACAATGGAAAGCGAGGTGAGGCGCACGCCGCAACAGGGAGTCTGCCATGCGTGTTCCGATTCTTCTTCCCCTGATTCTTGCCGCCGGGGCCTGCACCTCCGAGGTGCCGGATCGTCCTGGATTCCGACTTGACGGGCCGCCGCCTCCGCGCGGTGCCTTCTTCATGAGTCCGATGGGGGAGCCATTCCGCGCCGGGCACGACGGCGAGAATCCGCTGTCGGCCTGGTTCAGCGGCGCTGACGCCGACGCCGATGGTGCGCTTACCGCCGCCGAAGTGCAGCAGGACGGAGCCCGCTTTTTCGCGACGCTCGACCTCAATCATGACGGTGAGATCGATCCCGCCGAGATGAACCGCTACGAGACGGAGATCGCGCCCGAACTGATGCGGGGGCCGGGCGGCCGCAAGGGTGCTCTCGGCCATGGCCGGATGGGCGGGCGAGGAGGCCCGCGTCGCGGCGGTTCTCACGGCGCGCGCGGGTTCGGTGGGCCTGGCGGACCCGGAGGCCCGGGCGGCCCCGGCGATGGAGGCCCGAGTGGCGGCAGGGGCGGCGGAGAAGGCGGGCTCGGCCCGCTCGGTTTGCGTCAGCCGGTCGCGTCGGCCGATGCCAATTTCAACCGTGGCGTGAGCACCGAGGAATTTGCGGCGGCGGCGGGTCAGCGCTTCATCCTGCTCGACCGCAACCGCGACGGCCTGCTTCGGCGCGACGAACTCGGTCCGCCCCCGCGGGCGCCGCGCCCCCACCGCTGATCATCCTCATTGTGTCGGCGGATGGCAGTGCGTGTCGCCGCCGACATTCTTCCGAAAAACCGCCGCGCATCGCGCTTCCTACCAGCTGCATCGGGGCCCCGGAGCACCGGGTACAGATCTGAGCTTGGAAGCATCATCCGTGACATCCACGAACATTCGAACGATCCGCCGCGTTTCCGCGGCGCTGCTGATCGGCAGCACGCTTGTCGCGCCGGCCGGGGCGCAGGACACTCCGCCGCCGTCCGGATCCACCCCCAAGGTCTCGCCTCAGTTCGCGGACGGAAAGATCCTTTCTCTGGCAGTGAACGGTGCCCAGCGTCTTGAGAGCGAGACCGTGATCTCCTACGTCAAGCTGCGCGTGGGCGAGGCCTATACGCGGGAGCGGCTCGATGATGCGCTTCGCGATCTCTACGCGACCGAATTGTTCGCCGACGTCCAGATCCGCGACGATCACGGCGCGCTGACCGTCCAGGTCAGCGAGAATCCGGTGATCAATCGTATTCTGCTGGAGGGTAACAAGCGGATCAAGGACGAGAAGCTGCGACCCGAAATCCGGTTGCAGCCGCGCCAGATCTTTACCCGCTCCAAGGCACGCGCCGACGTCGCCCGGATCATCGAACTGTACCGACGGCAGGGCCGTTTTGCGGCCGAGGTCGAGCCGAAGATGGTGCAACTCGATCAGAATCGCGTCGATCTCATCTTCGAGATCCGTGAAGGCGTGAAATCGAAGGTCCGCCAGATCAACATCCTCGGCAACACCCATTTCTCCGATGGTGAGATCCGCGCGCAAATGGCGACCAAACGCACCGGTCCGCTCAGCTTCCTCGGCTCCGGTGCCGTCTACGATCCCGATCGCCTCGCCTACGATCAGCAGAAGCTGCGGCAATTCTACCTAATGCAGGGTTTTGCCGATTTTCGAGTGGTCTCCGCGATCGCCGAGCTCACGCCCGACAAGACCGACTTCATTATCACCTATGTCGTTGAAGAAGGGGAGCGCTACCGCTTCGGCGAGGTCAAGGTCGACAGCGAGATTCGCGATCTGCCCTCCGAGCGGCTCCGGCCGATGCTGCCGATGAAGCAGGGCGACTGGTACAATGCCAAGCAGATCGAGGACACGGTCACCGCGATGAACGCGGCGGCGGGAACGTTCGGCTACGCCTTTGCGGACGTCTCGCCCCAGTTTCAGCGCGACAAGGACAAGAAGACGATGTCGGTCACGTTCCGCGCGAGCGAGACCCCGCGTGTCTATGTCGAGCGGGTCGATATCAACGGCAACCGGCTGACCGAAGACAAGGTAATCCGCCGCGAGTTCCGGCTGGCCGAAGGCGACGCGTTCAGCAGCGTTCGCATTAAGCGCTCGCAGGATAGGATCAACTCCCTCGGCTTCTTCCAGGAAAATCTCGAGATCCGCCAGGAACAGGGTTCCTCACCCGATCGCGTCAATCTCGCGGTCGACGTCGAGGAGAAAGCGACTGGCGAGCTCCAGGTGTCGGCGGGCTATTCGAGCCTCGAAAGCTTCCTCGTCAACCTGTCGATCACGCAGCGCAACTTCCGCGGCAAGGGCCAGATCGCCCGGGCGTCCGTCGCCTATTCGGCCTACTCGAAGTCGGTCGAGCTCGGCTTCACCGAACCCTATCTGTTCGACCGCAACATCGCGCTCGGAGTCGATATCTTTCGCCGCGATTACAACAGCTTCAACTATATCGGCGACGATCGGAACACGACCTATAGCCAGGTCACGACCGGTGGCCAGATCCGCCTCGGCGTGCCGCTCACCGAATATAGCTCGCTTGCCCTGCGCTACGGCCTCAGCCAGGATGAGATCTCGCTCGACAAGGCGACCTATTTCACCGACCGCGACGGCAATGGCGTCGCCACCTGCGACCCCCTGATTGCCGGCCGCTATCTTTGCAGCGAGCTCGGTAGCCGGCTGACGTCTTCGGTCGGTTACAGCCTGGCCTACAACAATCTCAACAACAGCATTCGCCCGATCGAGGGCGAGCGCCTGACCTTCTCGCAGGATTTTGCCGGCCTGGGCGGCGACGTCCGCTACATCCGCAGCCGGCTCGAGGGCGCCAAATATTGGGGTCTTGGCGACAGCGGCTTCGTCCTGCAGGCGAGTGCCGAGAGCGGCTACATCCATCCGCTCGACAAGAAGGGCGAGGACGGCAGCGACGCCGTCCGCATCACCGACCGCTTCTTCCTCGGCGAGCCGCAACTCCGCGGCTTCGACATCCGCGGAATCGGTCCCCGCATCCGCCGGGTTCCCTATGAAAGCGACGGCACCCTCTCCACCGACAAGAGCAGCTGGTCGGAAGATGCGCTCGGCGGACGCGCTTACTACAAGGGGTCGCTGGAGCTCGACATACCGGTGCCGGGCGGCCTTCGGGAGATGGGTCTGCGACCGTCCCTCTTCGTCGATGCCGGCGCGGTGTTCGGCGTCGACACGCCCGATCTTCTCGATCTTCCGCCGGGATCGGCGGCGCTGACGCGTGCGACGCTCACGTCCGACGGCCTCCGCCAGTGTACCGACAGCACCAGCGGTGCGGTCAGTACGATCGCGGCCGGCGCGAGCGGCTGCCCCGACGGATCGACCTTGGTTGCCACCTCGATCTCGCCCTTCAAGGAACTCTATTACGGCAACAGCGCCAAGCCCCGCCTGTCGGTCGGCTTCGGCATCAACTGGAACTCGCCAATGGGCCCGTTCCGCATCGACATCGCGAAAGCTCTGCTGAAGCAGAAAGGCGACGGCACCAAGCTGATCACGATCAACGTGGGAACCGCGTTTTGATGATGTCAGGGTTTGCAGCCGCCGTTCACGCTGTCGTGCATGGCGGTGACCAGGCTGCCGTCATCCTGAGACGCCTCCCAGGCGAAGATGCCGGCAAGACCGCTCCGGCGCGCCCACATGCCCTTGGCGCAGATCGATCGCGGGTTGTCGAACGACAGGAGGCGTCCGTCGCTGACGGCATAAGCGGCCTCTGCCGCCGTGTCATACCCTTCGCGCACCCCTTTCGCGGAAAGATCGCGTGCGGTGAGGACTCGATAGGGAACGCTGTCGACGAACGTTCCGGTGGGGGTCGCGGCCGGGAATCTCCCCTGGTCCCAATCGACGTCCTTCCATTCGCGCGCATAGAAGGCCGCGCCGATCACCATCTTCGCGCGCGGCACGCCGGCACCTGCGAGGGTTTCGATCATCGCATCGGCGCCATAGCCGTCGGTCGCTGCCGAAGCGTGAAGATTGGTGTGATGGCCGGGCGGACCGCCGCCGCCCGAATAATCGCCGCGAACGGCGAAGCTCTTCTCCGGCGTGAAGTCGTAGGTCATCACGAACAGGTAGTTGAACGCGCCCTGGCTGGTCTTCCAGTCGACGCCCCGGACGCTGCGAGGATAGCCTGCGATCGCGGCCGTGAGCTGGTAGGATCGGCCCGAGCGGTGGCCGAGATCGTCCAACGCTGTGCGCAGGCTTTGCGCAAGCGCGTCGAAGGCCGGGGCTTCCGCCGCTCGCTCCACTTCGGGGAGAAGCTTGCGAAGGTTGTCGCCACCGCCGGGATACTCCCAATCGATGTCGATGCCGTCAAATTGTGGATGACTCCGCAGAAAGCGCACCGCCGAGCTGACGAAGCGGGCGCGACTGGAGGGGGTGCGAACCATTTCGGGGTAAAGGGGCATTCCCCATCCGCCGATCGAGGCGAGTATCTTGAGCTTGGGGTTGCGCCGCCTCAACGCGTCGAGCGCTGCGATCTCGGCGCTGGTCTTCCGGTCCCTCGGCACCGTCATTTCATGCGCGCGACGGCCCTTGCAGGTTGCCGCACGGGCGGCGCCCGCAGCCTTGGTGTCGCTCGGATGCGAGCCGCACAGGGTCGCGAAGGCATAGATGACATGGGTGAGCTTTTCGGCGGGCAGCGCCGCGGAAGCCTCCGGGTTGCCGGTGGCGGCATAATAGGTTCCGACGACGGGCTGTGCCTGCAGCGGAGCGGCGCCCACGCCGACCAGCATCGCCCACAGCCATTTTGGTGCCGCACCCCTCATACGGGCTCCGTCGAGAAGCGTGCTGCGCGGGGATCGAGTTCGTGGCCGAGCCGCTGGGTGAGGAGGCCGTACAGCTCCGGCCGGCGGCCCCGGATCCAGCGCCTCCCGCTGCACAAGGGCAGGAGATCGAGGTCCAGATCGGCGGTCACCATGGCGTCCGCAGCCTTGTGGGTCTCGGCGAGGATCCGACCGTAAGGATCGATGATCATCGCATTGCCGGTGCGGACTTCGTCGTCGTCGAGACCGACGCCGTTGCTGAACAGCATGAAATAGCCGTTGTCGTGCGCCCGCGAGGGCAGCCAGCGCATCAGCCATTCCCTTCCTTTGGGCCCTGCGAACTCGGCTTCGATCGCGGCGCGATCGACGTCGCGCCGATGCCAGAGTTCGGGATCGATCGCGCCCATCGCATGCGGGCTCCGCGAGCGGGTGCCGCCGGTCTGGTGCGGCGCAAGCACGATGTCGGCACCGAGCAGCGCGGTGGCCCGCGCATTCTCGACGATATTGTTGTCGTAGCAGATCAACACGCCGAGCCGAACGCCCAGTCCGCTGTCGAACACGGTGTAGGCATCGCCGCTGTCGATATGCGCATTCTCGAATGCGTGAAGCTTGCGGTGACGATGGACCGTTCCGTCGGGAAGGCACACGACATAGGTGTTGAACAGGCGGCCATCCGCGCTGCGCTCGAGCAGGCCGGCGCCGATCACCATATCGAGCTTGCGGGCCAGCGCCGCGATGTGGGCAGTGGACGGACCGTCGGGCACGCTCTCGGCGAGCGCGTCAAGCGGCGGTCGATCGAGATTGCGAACGTGCCAATAGCCGGTGATGCACATTTCGGGGAAGGCGAGGATCTGCACGCCGTCCTCCTTTGCCCGCGCGGCGAAGCCCTCGATGACCGACAGATTATAGGCCTTGTCGTCGGCTCGATGGGTAAACTGGACGCTGCCGCATCGAACGCTCTTCACGCTATCACCTCCGAATCGTCTCTGTGCGCGTGCGCATGATGGAGGCGGAGCGGCTGGGAGCAAGCGGGATCGAATATCTCGGCGATACCTTGGGGGCCGCCATCCCCGCTGAGATAGCGGGCGCCCCGCAGCGACCGGGCCGCGGGGCGGGTGGCAAGTCAGAACCGGAGACCGAGGCCGGTCACGACATCGTTCCGGGACACGCCATCCTGATAGTTGGAGTAGCGATACTCGGTCTTCAGATAGGCGGCCTTCGAGAGCGCGACTTTGATGCCGGTGCCGAGCCGGACACCATCGAGGTTGACGGTGTCGACACTGGTTAAGCCGGCACTGCTTGTCTCCTGCCCGACACGGAAGTTGGTATAGCCGAGCTTGCCGTAGAGCAGCGCATTCGAGCCGATCCGGGTGCCGAGCCGTCCGGAAAGTTCGAGATCGCGTCTGGCGTGGGCACCATAATCCGTGGTGCCGTCGCTGAACGCCTTGTCGACATCCGAGAAGGTGACGCTGGCTTCCACGCCGGCGATCAGATTGGCGTTCAGCGGAAGATCATAGCCGACGCCCAGACCCCAGGCGATGTCCGATTCCTTGTTCGTGCCCGCAATGCCATAACGGGCGAGATCGAAGCGCAGCTGGTCCCAGCCGATCGTCGCTTCGACGCGCGGGCCGGTGAAGTCTTCGGCGCGCGCCGCGCTGCCATAGGTGACGAGGGCCGTCGCTGCGAGACCGATCAGTCCGTAGTTCATGAGGTTTTCCTTCCTTCCAAACAGGGTCCCGGCGCGGGAGGGGGGTGACCCGCGCCGGAACCTCTGCTTCTGAAGGCGGTGCGTGCCGGAAGGATTTCGGCTTCGTGTCGTCGCTCGCCGCCGCTGTCACGCGGCGAAATGACCCGTCATCCGGCGAGCGGGAGCGACACCCGGGCGCACAGGCCGCCCTCGGCGCGGTTGTGCAGGCGCACTTCGCCGCCATGCGCGTCGGCTGCGGTCTTCACGATCGCCAGCCCGAGCCCCATCCCGCCCGTCCCTCGGTTGCGGGATCCCTCGGCCCGGTAGAAGGGTTCGAATGCGCGGGCGAGATCCTCGCTGCCAAGGCCCGACCCTTCGTCGGCGACTTCGACGATCGCCCACCCGCCATCGATATCAAGCGTCACGATCGCGCGGCGGCCGTAGGTGACCGCATTGTTGATCAGGTTCGCGAACAGCCGTTTGAGCAGGATCGGATCGCCGTTGACCGTTGCCGCCGCCGAGCGGACCAGGGCCACGTCACGGCCGAGATCGGCGAGATCGTCGATCACCCCCTCGACGAGCAGAGCAAGATCGAGTGGCTCGTGCACCCTGGGCTTGGCCTCGTTCTGCACGAAATCGAGGGTGGCGGTGATCATCTGCTCCATTTCCGCGATCTCCGCTTCCGCCTTCACTCTGATCGGGTCGGGCGCCGCGGCGAGATGAAAGTTGAGCCGGGAAAGCGGGGTGCGAAGATCGTGGGCAATCGCGCCCACAACGGAAGTGCGCTCGGCGACATAACGTTGCAGCCTCGTTTGCATGTCGTTCATCGCCAGTGCCGCCTGCCGGATCTCCGCAGGCCCTTCCACTTCGAGCGGCTCGACCTCCTGCCGGCGTCCCAGCCGCTCGGCGGCGCCGGCGAAGGCGCGGATCGGCCGGGCAAGGCGCTTGCTGAAAAGCCAGGCGAACGGCGCCAGGATGACGACCGTGAGCAGGATGCGGACGATCGTCGACAGTTGCCAATTGGCGAGCGGACCGCGGCGGGTGCGGGTCACCGTCGTCCATTGGCCGTCCGGCAGGCGCGCCGACACGGTGAAACCGCCGAACACGATCGGGTTGAACTCGCCTTCCTCGGCGTAGAGCCGATATTCACGCTCCATCTGGGTCTCGGCACCCGCCAGCATCCGGGGATCCTTGCGCGACCGATCGATCCTGACCTGATCGGCGGGAACGCCGAGGTAGCGTGCCACCGAGGTCGCGACGAGATCGCGCCCGGTGCCGAGTTCGGCCGGCGGGCTTGCCGACCGCGTGCGCGCGAAGCTCGTCTCCAGCTTTGCGATCGGGCGTCCGTTGATCAGGCGCGCAATCTCGTGGGCAGTCACCGGGGCGTCGTTGGGCGGGGGCCGGAAGACGATGATGCCGACGTTGAGCAGGGCGACGGTCAGGGCGGTCGCGAAGACCAGCACGAGGGTGCGGCTGAAGATCGAATCGGGCATGCGCAGACGTCGGCGCGGGTTCACTTCCGGGAAACCCGCGGCAGGAACATATAGCCCTCGCTGCGCACCGTGCGGACCAGCTCTGTCTCGGTGCGGGTGCCGAGCTTGCGACGGAGCCGGCTGACCTGAGTATCGATGGCGCGGTCGAACGCGTCGCTGTCGCGGCCGCGGGCATATTCGAGCAATTGATCGCGGGTCAGCACCCGTTGCGGCCGCTCGACGAGCACCCGCAGCAGCGAGAATTCGCCTTCCGACAGGCTGATGATCACGTTCTTGGGATCGCGCAGCACCCGCCGCACGACGTCGAACGTCCAGCCCTCGAAGGTGTAGACGCTGCCGCTGTCGTCCACCTCCTCATGCGGCTGCTGGCGGCGCAGCACCGCGCGAATCCGGGCGAGCAATTCGCGCGGGGAGACCGGCTTCGGCAGGTAATCGTCAGCGCCGACTTCCAGCCCGATGATCCGATCGGTCTCGCTGCCGAGCGCCGAGACCATTATGATCCCGATCTCGCGGCGGCTCGACAGCGACCGCGCGATCGACAACCCGTCCTCGCCGGGCATCATCACGTCGAGCACGACGACGTCGACCTCCTGCTCCTCCAGGATCTGTCGCATCGAGACGCCGCCTTCGGCCTCGAACACGGCATAGCCGTGCCCGCGGAGAAACTCTCCGACGAGGCTCCGGAGCGCAGGATCGTCGTCGACGATCAGGATACGGGTCTTTTCTTCCACGGCGGCGGTCACTTGCATCAGCATGGTCGCGCCATGCCATTCCCACTTAGACTCGATTTTTCAGCACGGACAGATTGGCGACACAAAGCGTGTCCGCCGGAGCACAGGGGAGGGGAAAGCGCGGAGACCCACGTGATACCCGTTCGGGCTGAGCCTGTCGAAGCCCTCTCTTTCTCCTTTTCCGCAAAAAGGAAGGATCGACTTCGACAGGCTCAGCCCGAACGGTGGCATTTGTCCCTCGCCTGCCTTCTCATGGATACGCACAAGAAGGGCTCCGGAGCAGCGACTCCGGAGCCCTTCGCTTGCGGGCGGGATGACAGGGAACCGGCAAGCCAGGCGTTTGTGGCCCGGCTTTCTTGCGCTTCTATGCCGCAACCATGTCGCACCTTTGCGGCAGCGACATGGAGGCGCCACGTTCAGTCTTCGCCGCTGCCCGGCTCCGCCTGCGCGCGATGCATCTGCGCGGAGACGCCGCCGCCGAGCACGCTCGCACCGGCAACCTGGAGCTTGTTCTTGAGCCCGTAGATGACGCTACGGTCTCCCTTCATCAGCGCCTCGTAGCCGGTCTTGGCGACGTCCGCGGGATCGTCCTTCTTGGCTTGGCCGACCTTGGTGTCCTCCATGCCGGCCCGCTCGAAGAATTCAGTCTCGGTCGCGCCCGGCTTCAGGCAGGTGATGGTGACGTTGGTGTCCTTGAGCTCGTTTACGAGCGCATCGGAGAAGCTGTCGATGAACGCCTTGGTGCCGTTGTAGACGGCCTGGAAGGCGCCGGCGATGTGACCGGCGATCGATCCGGTGATCAGGATACGACCGTCATCCCTCGCCACCATCTCTTTGGCGACTTTCTGGATCAGATAGACAGTGCCGGTGATGTTGGTGTCGACAACGTGGCGCCAATCGGCGGGATCCTGATCGAGGAAGGCATGGCCGAGGCCGTGGCCGGCATTGGCGAACAAGGCGTCGACTTGGCGGCCACCGGTGGCGGCGAGCAGGCGGTCGACGCCTTCGAAGGTCGACAGATCCGCTTCGACATTCTGCACCTGGACGCCGTAGCCGGAAAGCGCCGACGAGGCGTCGACCAGAGGCGTGTCGGCGGCGATCACGAGATCGTAGCCGTCTTGGGCGGCGAGCTTGGCGAGTTCGAGGCCGATGCCGGTCGAGGCGCCGGTGACGATGGCGAGCTTAGGCTGGCTCATGAATCTTCTCCTGCTGGGTTTGTACCGCGCCTTTCTCCAGGCCGGGCTTCAAGATGATCTTGGTGTAGGTGTCCTGGTGGTCGTGCCAGTGGCGGTACATGTCCGGTCCATCCTCCAGGCTCGCGTGGTGCGAGACGAGGAAGGTGGTGTCGATTTTGCCTTCCTCGATCATGCGCAGCAGCTCGGCGGTGTATTTCTGGACGTGGGTCTGACCGGTCTTCATCGTCAGCCCCTTTTCCATGAAGGCGCCGATCGGGAACTTGTCCATCATCCCGCCATAGACGCCGGGAACGGAGACGCGACCGCCCTTGCGGCACGACAGGATCGCCTGCCGGAACGCGGCCGGGCGATCCGTGCCTAGGAAGGTGTGGGCCTTCACCGTGTCGAGGATATTGTCGATGCCGAGGCCGTGGGCTTCCATGCCGACGCAGTCGATGCAGGCATCCGGGCCGATGCCGCCGGTCATCTCGAACAGGGCCTCGCGCACGTTCACTTCGCGAAAGTGCAGGATCTCGGCGCCGAGGCCCTTGGCGAGTTCGAGCCGGCGCGGAAAATGATCGATCGCGATCACCCGGTGCGCGCCCATCAGGAAGGCGGACTGGATCGCGAACAGGCCGACGGGGCCGCAGCCCCACACGGCAACGGTGTCGCCGGGCTCGATCTCGGCATTTTCCGCGGCCATCCAGCCGGTCGGCAGAATGTCCGAGAGGAACAGCACCTGGTCGTCGGGCATCCCGTCCGGGATGACGACCGGGCCGACGTCGGAATAGGGCACCCGCAGATATTCGGCCTGGCCGCCGGCATAGCCGCCGGTGAGATGCGCGTAGCCGAGCGCGCCGCCCATCGGATAGCCGTAGAGCGTCTCCGACATGTCCGACGTGGTCGCCGGATTGGAATTGTCGCAGGCCGAAAATTGCTGCTTGCCGCAGAAATAGCAGCTGCCGCAGCTGACTGTGAACGGGATCACGACCCGCTGACCTTTCTTGAGCGGGCTCTTGGCGCCGACTTCGACCACTTCGCCCATATTCTCATGGCCGAGAATGTCGCCGGCCCGCATCGTCGGGATGTAGCCGTCGAACAGATGCAGGTCCGACCCGCAGATCGCCGTGGAGGTGATCTTGATGATCACGTCGCGCGGATGGACGATCTCGGGGTCGGGAACGGTGTCGACGCGGACGTCGTGGCGCCCATGCCAGGTGAGTGCACGCATGCGGGATTGCTCCTGGTGTCAGAGATATTGCTTGGTCGGCTCTTCCGAGCGGCGGCCTGACGGACTGGCGGAGCTGGTGACTTCACCGGTCTCCATCAATTGCTTGAAGCGGCGAAGGTCGCGCCGTGCCTGCACGTTCGGCTCGCGCTGCAGCACCTTGGCGATCGCCCGCCCGACGGTGCCCGCCGGGGGGTCGTAGGTGATCGTCGCACGAACCATCGTGCCGCGCCCGGGCGCGGCATCGATGAACTCGACCCGCCCGGCATTGCGGATCGTTGCGCCTTCCTCCGATTCCCAGGCGATCACCCGCCCGGGTTGATCCTCGGTGATCCGGCTGACGAACTCGATCTCGGTTCCGGCCGGAGCAGCGATCGTCCAGCGGGACCGGCTGTTGTCGAGCGTTTCGACCGCCCGGACATTGTCCATGAACTGACTCAAATTCTCGAACTTGCGCCAGAAATCGTAAAGTTCCTGCGCATTCCGGTTGATCGTCACCGTTCGCCCAATCAGGGCAGGATCGGGTTTGCGGCTGCCGCGCAGGGTGGATGCTGGCGCGTCGCTGAGCAACGGTTCTCCCGCCGTCTCGCTGCGCTTGCGCCCGAAATAGAGGGCGACTCCGGCCGCGGCCGCCATCGCCGCGGCGCCAATCAAGGTGCGCTGCAGGGTGTCGCCGCGTTCGTCCTCGTCGCCGCTGAGTAGAAAGCCCGTCAATCGCTCCTCCTCAAGATTAGGAATCGTCCATCTTCACAGCATTTTTGCCGTAGGACTTCGGATCTGCAAATCGGTGGATGGTTCTGATTGTTGTGAACCAAGCGGCGGCTGGTAGGTTCCTGCAAAAGGGTACGGCCTTTCGGACCCGTTTCAACGATTGATCGATGCAAGCTCTTCAGCGCGCTATCCAAGTTCAGGTGCAACGTCTTGTCGGAGGCGGAGAAACAAGCTCCGATCTTCTCCGCGGCGGAGCGCCATTCGTCTCTCCCGATGCCGTATGCCGGGAGGTGCACCGGGATTTCACCACCATGCTGGTCGGCGGCATTTCCGGCCTTCTGCTGCAGATGCTGCATCCGGGCGCACTCGCCGGCGTTTGGGACCATTCCGAGTTTCGCAAGGATATGTCGGGCCGGCTGCGCCGCACGGCCGAGTTCATCTCGGTAACGACCTACGGCAGCGCCGCCGATGCCGATGCGATGATCGGCCGGGTGCGCCGGATCCACGATCATGTGCACGGCACTTTGCCGGACGGAACGCCTTATTCGGCGAACGATCCCGATCTGCTCACCTGGGTTCACGTGGCCGGTGCGGCGAGCTTCCTCGCGGCCTATCTGCGCTATCGCAATCCGGGCATGCGCGGCGCTGATCAGGATCGTTATTACGCCGAGACCGCGATCACCGCGGAGCGCCTCGGCGCCGCCGAACTCCCGCGCAGTCGCCGCGCCGTCGCGCTCTATCTGGAAAGCGTTCGGCCGAACCTGCTCTTCGATCACCGCACGGCCGATGTCGCCCGGGCTATTCTCGGCCAACCGGCGCCGTCGCTCGCCCTTGTCCCTTATCGCGAGCTGGTGACCCGCGCCAGCATCGACCTGCTTCCGCCCTGGGCTGCACGGATGCACGGATTGTCGGTGCCGCAGCACCAGCGGCCGGCGGTGCGTGCCGGCTTGCGCAGCGTCGCCGCGGTGACCCGCTGGGCGCTGGAGAGCAACGCGGCCTAGGCTGCCGCAGGCGAGCCCAGGGCGGCGAGCGCCTGTTCCGCCGCCCTCGTGCCGGTTGCATGAGCGCCGTGGGCGGTCGAGAAATCGTCACGCGAGCAGGCTTCGCCGGCAAAGAACAGGCGGTCCTCGACAGGGGCAGCAAGGGCGCGGCGAGCGTCGGCATGTCCTGGCAAAGCGTGACTGTAGGAGCCGCAGGAGAGCGGCGCGCTTCCCCAGCCGGAGGCGGCGAGCGGCCGGAGGCGTTTCGGGAAGTCGCTGCCGAACAAGGCGGACAATTCTTCCGCCGCAAACGCCGTCATCGCGCGTCCGCCGTCATCCTCGAGCGCTGCGGCACCGCTGCCGCCATAGAAGGCCTCGATCACCGGGCGGCCGAACGGCCGCAAATAGTAGCTGCCGGTCTCCGCGCGATGCGGGGTGCCGAGCAGGTGGCCGTCCGCCGGCAAGTCCCCGGCTTCGTCGACGGCCAGGAACAGCTTGTTGGCGAGGCCGAGCGGAAGGCACGATGCGGCGTGAAGCTTGTCGTCGAGAGCGAGCGCGACGTCGCCGCGGGCGAGGATCGGCGTCGGCAGCGCGACGATCACCGCCCGCGTCGAAAGCACGCCGCGCGGCGTCGAGACGCGTAGCCGCGCCGCTTGCCGATCGATCCCGGTGACACAGGTGTCGAGCAGGATCGGCAGCTCACGCGCGGCCCGGGCGATCAAGGCGCCATACCCGCCCGGCAGCCGCCAGTTCACGTTGGTGTCGGCGCGTTCGTAAGCCAGGAAATCGGCGACGGAGAGGTGCGCCAGGCCGACGCCGTTCATGTAGCCGCTCAGTGCGTCGATATACGGGTTCCAGGGCGATGCAGGGTCCAGCGCATCGGCGGCGCGGTCGCTCGCCGGCGGATCATCGCGCAGGCGGCTGTGAAAGGCTTCGTAAGCGGCGCCTGCCGCCCGCTGCGCGTCGGGAGGAAAGCCGAGATCCCGATATTGGCGGCCCCATGCCGGCGGAGTCCGGTCGATCGCCGCGCCGATCCTCCCGGCCACGCGCGTCCAGGGATTGCGGTCGCCCGAATGAAGCCAGCCGCAGCCGAGATCGAGCGGCATGCCGTCGCGCTTGACCGTCCAGGCCCGGCCGCCCACCCGGGCTGCGGCTTCGACGATCAAGAAGCTGAGGCCGCTGCCGGCGAGCCGCAGGCCCGCGGCGATCCCGGCCGCGCCGGCCCCGGCGATCACCACGTCATATTCGTCCGTCACGCCGTCGCCTCCCCGATCATCGATCCGCTCAACAGCCTGCCGCGCCCCAGGTTCATGCCGACGTGACGGAAAGTGTCCTCTGGAACAGCCCGCGCGACGATACGTCGACTGCGCGAATTGCAGCAGGAAAGGAATGCCATGGCTCAGGATCGCAAACCGCTCGCCCTGATCACCGGCGTTTCAAGCGGCATCGGCCTCGAACTCGCCCGCATCTTCGCGCGCGAGGGGCATGATCTCGTCATCGGCGGACAGGACGAAGCAAAGCTCACCGAGGCTGCAGCCCAGCTTCGCGCCGCAGGCGCCGACGTCGTCACCATCGCCGCCGATCTCAGCCGTGCCGAGGAGGTCGAGCGCTTTCATCGCGAGGCGACCGGCGACGGGAGGCGGATCGAGATTTTCTGCGCCAATGCCGGGGTCGGCATGGGCGGCGGCGATTTCACCCAAACCGATCTGAACGGCGAGCTCCGGTTGATCGATCTCAACGTGCGCAGTCAGGTCCATCTCACCAAGCTGGTCCTGGCCGACATGGCCGGTCGCGGCGCGGGCAAGATCCTGTTCACCGGCTCGATCGCCTCGTTCATGCCGGGTCCGTTCGAGAGCGTCTATTCGGCGTCCAAGGCCTTCGTGCACTCGTTTGCGGAGGGGCTGCGCAACGAATGGGCGGATCGCGGCATCACCGTCAGCGTGTTCATGCCGGGACCGACGGACACCAACTTCTTCCATCGCGCCGGAATGGACGATACGCCGGCGGGCGAGGGCAAGAAGGACGATCCGGCGCAGGTTGCCGCCCAGGCCTACAAAACGCTGACGGGCAATCGCCATCACGCCTTCACCGGCAGCCTGAAGACCCGGCTTCAGGGCAAGGTCACCGGTGCGCTGCCGCAGCCGCTGCGGGCGAGCGTCCATCGCGGGATGACCGAGCCGAACGACAGGCGGCCTGTGAAGCAGGCCGGGGTCGGCAAGGCGGCGATCGCCGGCGGTGTCGCGCTGGCAGCGGTCGGCGTGGCCGCGGCGGTCGGAATCAGCCGCCGCAACAGGATCGTCGAAGAGATTTGAGGCAGGGCGAACGGGGCCCGTACCGACCCCGTCCCGCGGGCTCAGAGCGTCTCGACGGCGGCGCGGCAGTCGCGTGCCGTTTCCCGGCACATCTCCGCGCAAAGCCGGCAATGCTCGTCGTCGTGGCGCGCGCATTCCTCGGCGCAGATGTCGCAGGCGGTGATGCAGAGCTGAAGCATCTCGCGCAGCACGATGTCGTTGCTGCCGGTGCGGCGTGTCGCCACGCGTGCGGTGGCGGTGCAGATGTCCGCGCAGTCGAGACAGGTGCGGATACATTGACGCATGTGCGCGACCATCTCCTCGGCCGCGCACGCGTCGGCGCAGCTCGTGCACATCGCCGAGCAGTACAGGGCATGCCGCACCGCCAGGGCGAGGGGTGCGTTGACGTTCCCGGCGACGTCCGGGTGCAGCGAAATCATCTTCTCGATCGACATTGCGGGTCTCCCGTTGACTAAAGGGATTAGTCTTCGTCGATGCGCCACAGCTCGGTCGCGGTGGCGGGGCCCGCCTCCGGATCGAACCAGGACGTGTCCATGATGTGCGACGAGGTAACGTAGATGGCGCCGTCCGGTCCCTCGGCGAAGCTGTCAGGCCAGCGCAGCCGGGAATCCTGCACCACCGTCTCCATCGCGCCGTCGGGCAGGCGACGCTTGACCGCATCCTCTTCCAGCGCGCTCAGGTATAGTCGTCCCTGCCGATCCATCCAGTAGCCGTCGGAGACCCCGACCTCGCCAACTCGTTCGACCTTCTCGCCGAGGGCGCGATCGTCGCGCACCTCGAGCGCCTCGGTGGCGATCCGGTACAGGGTATGTCCGGTCAGCGCCTGCCAGTACAGGAAAGCACCGTCGGGCGAGACCTCGATCCCGTCGGCAGCGAACTCGGCGCCGCGGCCGTCGGCTCGGCGCAGCACCTCGCCCCGATGCTTCACCAGCACCTTCGGATCGGGCTGGGTGCTCGGGTGGCCGTGGAGGACGCGCCAGGCTTCGCCGGTCCCAAGATCGACCACGATCAGCGCGCCGGTGGCGCCGGAATCGGTGATGTAGGCTCGGTGTCCGTCGGGGTGGAAGCGGACGTCGTTCAGATAGCTTCCTTCAGGCGCGACATCGTCGCCGAACATGAAGCTCTGCACCACCCGGTTCTCGGAGAGTTCGATGCGGACCAGCTTCTGTCCGCCTTTCACCCGTTGCTCGGTGGCCGGAGCGGCGGGATCGAGCACCCACAAGGATCCCTTGCGATCGGCGACCACCGATTGGACGCAGACCCAATGGTCGTCGGGCGTCATCTCGTTCTTGCTGGCGTTGCGCCAGCTGTTCCACTCTTCGTCCGGATAAGGGATGAGCGCGCCGTCCTTCCATTCGGCGACCGAGGCTGGGCTGTCCTCGGTCCAGCGCGGGAAGTTGACGAAGATCCGCCCGTCCTCGCTCACGGCGACGCCGGTGACCTGGTGATCGAAGCGGGCGACCAGAGAAAGCCGCCCGGAAGGTGTCGCTGTCATGCCCGTGCCTTTCCCGGTGTCGGCAAGCAAACCGGGCAGGCGGGCGCCTGTTCCGAACTTCCGCCCGCCACGGCCCAAAGGCCAGGGGCGCCGGATCAATGACGGCGGACGAGGCCGGCGGACAGGGACACGGGAACGTCGTGCGCGACGGCGAGCTGCTCCCGCTTGCTGACGATCAGCGGCACCAGGATTTGACCGGCAACGTTGACCGCCGTTCGGCCCATGTCGAGGATCGGGTCGATCGCGAGCAGCAGCCCGGCCCCCTCCAGCGGCAGGCCGAGCGTGGAGAGGGTGAGGGTCAGCATCACCGTCGCGCCGGTCACCCCGGCAGTCGCGGCCGAGCCGAGCACGGACACGAGCGCGATCAGCGCATAATCGGCCGGGCCAAGCGCAACGCCGTAGAATTGGGCGACGAACAAGGCCGAAACGGCCGGGTAGATGGCCGCGCAGCCGTCCATCTTGGTGGTCGCGCCGAGCGGCACCGCGAAGCTCGCATAGGCCCGCGGCACGCCGAGCCGCTCGATCGTCACTTCCTCGGTCACCGGCAGGGTGCCGATCGAGGAGCGGGTAACGAAGCCGAGCTGGATCGCCGGCCATGCGGCTGCGAAGTAGCGGCGCACCGACAGGCCGTTCAACCGCAGCAGCGCGGGATAGACGGCGAACAGGACGAGCGCGAGACCGAGATAGACGGCAAAAGCGAACCAGCCGAGCCCGGCCAGCGCCGTCCAGCCGTAGCGCGCGACCGCGGTGCCGATCAGCGCCGCGGTGCCGATCGGAGTCAGGCGGATGATCCACCACA
Organism: Sphingosinicella sp. BN140058; assembly: GCF_004135585.1. Lineage (NCBI taxonomy): Bacteria > Pseudomonadati > Pseudomonadota > Alphaproteobacteria > Sphingomonadales > Sphingosinicellaceae > Sphingosinicella > Sphingosinicella sp. BN140058. The sequence goes on from NZ_CP035501.1 coordinate 4,045,007, forward strand.
GGATCCTGCGCACGATCACCAGCGCCGACTGCACGAAGGCGAGGAACGGTGCGCCGGCCTCGCCGCTCTTGACCGCCGCAAGACCGATCGCGACCGAGACGACCAGCAATTGCAGCACGTTGACGCCGAGGCTGGTGACCGGGCCGTGGTCGCCAAGGCTGGTCGTGGCGGTGAGGCCGAGGAAGTTGCCCGGGACGACGCTCTTGAGGAAGTCGGTCCAGCCGCCCTGGCTCGATGGCGCGCCCGCGAGATTTGCGGCGACGGCGGCATGCTTGCCCGGCGCGATCACCGTCCCGAGCAGCAGGCCGATCGCGACCGCGATGGCCGCAGTGATCGCGAACCAGAGCAAAGTCTTCCAGGCGAGCCGCGCGGCGTCGGCGACCGCGCGCAAATTGGCGATGCTGGCGACGATTGCAGTGAAGACGAGCGGGGGCACGATCGCTTTCAGCAATTGCACGAACAGCGAACCGATCGTCGCCAGCGCCTCGGCCAGCCACGGCGCCGAGGTCGCCCGGGCCACCAATCCCAGCGCAAGGCCGACGACCATGCCGGCGAGCACCTGGCCGCCGGTGCTGCCGAGACCCAGAGGCAGACGCCCGGCGTCCACGCGGCGTGTGATGCTCATGACGATGGTCCTCAGAAGGCCGGCAGCACCGCGCCCTGATATTTCTGGGCGATGAAGGTCTTGACGGCCGGGGAGCGCAACGCGGCGACCAGCTTCTGCACCCTGGGATCCTTGTCGCTGCCGGGGCGGCCGACGAGGAAATTGACGTACGGCGAATTGCCGTCCTCGATGAAGAGCGCATCGCGAACCGGATTGAGCTTGGCGTCGAGCGCGTAATTGGTGTTGATCAACGCAAGATCGACCTCGTCGAGCACCCGCGGCAGCGTCGCCGCCTCAAGCTCCCGGAACTGGAGCTGCTTCGGATTGGCCTTGATGTCCTTCAGGGTCGACAGCGGGTTGGCCGGGTGGGCGAGCTGGATCAGCCCGGCTTTCTGCAGCAGCAGCAGCGCACGGCCGCCATTGCTCGGTTCGTTGGGGAGCGCGACGGTGGCGCCCTGCGGCAGCTGCTGACCTCGCTTCCACTTGCGCGAATACCCGCCGAGCGGTTCGACGTGGACGCCGGCGATCGTCACCAGCCTGGTGCCCTGAGAGGCGTTGAACTCGTCGAGATAGGGCTTGGTCTGGAAGAAGTTGACGTCGATCTGGCCCTGACCAACCTGCATGTTCGGCTGCACGTAATCGTTGAACACGCGAATATCGAGCTTCAGGCCCTGCTCCGCGAGCTCCGGCTTGACGAACTCCAGGATCTCGGCGTGCGGCACGGCTGTCGCGGCGACGCTGAGCGTATTCGGATCGGCCTTGTCCTTGCCACCGCCGCAGGCTGCGAGCAAGGCGGCAGAGGCGAGGGCGATCAGGGTGCGACGGGTGAGCATCAGGAACCTCAACGATGATCGAAATGGCGGGCGAGGCGATCGCCGGCGAATTGGAGCAGCTGGACCAGCAGCACCATCAGCGCGACGGTGACCAGCATCACGTCGGTCTGAAACCTCTGATAGCCGTAGCGGATGGCGAGATCGCCGAGGCCGCCGGCACCGACCACGCCGGCCATGGCGGTAAAGGAGACGAGCGCGACGGCGGTGACGGTGGCGCCCGAGATCAGGCCGGGCAGGGCTTCGGGCAGCAGCGCCTTGACGACGATTTGCAGGCGCGACGCGCCCATCGCCTGGGTTGCCTCGATCGTCACGCGCGGCACCTCGCGCAGCGCGCCTTCCACCAGCCGCGCGTAAAAAGGCGCGGCGCCGACGACCAGCGGCGGGATCGCCCCGGCGACGCCGAGCGACGTGCCCATGATCAGCAGGGTCAGCGGGATCATCACGATCAGCAGGATGACGAACGGCACGGAGCGGAGGATGTTGACCAGAACGCCGATCAGCCGGTTGAGGCCGCGGCTCTGTGCGAGCTGGCCGTCGGCGGTCAGGAACAGCAGCACGCCGAGCGGAATGCCGAGCGCAACGGTGAGCGCCAGCGACGCCCCAAGCATCACCAGCGTGTCGAGCGTCGCCTGGCCGATGTCGCCCCAGACGATGTTGGCGAACAGGCCATTCATCGCGCCGCCTCGCCGAGCAGCCGAAGGGTCGCGTCGTGCCGCGTTTCACCGAACACCGACGCCACGGCACCGGTCTCGACGATCCGGCCCTGGTCGAGCACGGCGACCTGGTCGCAGACAGTCCGCACCACCGCCATTTCGTGGGTGATCAGAACGATGGTGAGGCCGAGCTCGCGGTTCAACTCGCCGAGCAGAGCGAGGATCGATCGGGTGGTCTCGGGATCGAGCGCACTGGTCGCCTCGTCGCAGAGCAGGATGTCGGGTCGTGTCGCCAGCGCCCGCGCGATGCCGACTCTTTGACGCTGCCCGCCCGACAGGCGGCTCGGATAGGCGCCCGCTTTGTCGGCCAGGCCGACCCGGGCGAGGAGTTCCGCCACCCGCACTTCACGCTCCGCTTCGGCGACGCCGGCCAGTTCCAGCGGCAGGGCGACGTTGCCGGCAACGTCGCGCCCGTCGAGCAATCCGAAGGATTGGAAGATCATGCCGATCCGACGGCGGAGCGAACGCAGCCCACCCTCGGACAGGCGCGGCAGTGAAATACCGTCGACCCGGACATCGCCTTCGGTCGGCCGCTCGAGCCCGTTGATCAACCGCAGCAGGGTCGATTTTCCGGCGCCCGACCGCCCAATCACGCCGAACGCCGCTCCGCGCGGAACCGTCAGCGAGACGTCGTCGAGCGCCGATGTGCCGTCGGCGAACCGCTTGGAAACGTTTGTGATTTCGATCATCGGCCGTGCAACGCGCCGTAACAGCGGAACGCCGCAGAGATGTCTCGATACGGAGAGGGCAGCCTGAAAAACATCAGAAGGAATTTATTGTCTACTGCACGAGTAAACAATCTACTCGGCTGCGCGAGCGCAATTAGCATCGTCGTTGCGCAACGGGGCGCGCCGGAGCAAAATCATGCTCTGCTGCGGCACTGCGGGAGCATATTCTCCCCTCCAGCTCCAGCGGTGGCGTGTGGATGGCTCTTATTATCGAGTCAGCCCGCCAGCGTCACTCGCGGGTCAGCGCCTCCGGCTTGTGCGCCGCGCGCTTACCTTCCTTGGTTTTGACGATGAACTGTGGTTCGTCCTTAGTCGCGGCGACCTTGTGGCCCTTGATGTGGGTCTCGCTCGTCTGCTTCTTTTCGACGGTGCCATGGGCTTCGCCGCCGTGGCTCTTCCACTTGACGTGATCGCCGGCCTTCAGGTCCTTGGCCATGTCGCTATCCTTTCCGGTTCGACGAGCAAGAACAGGTCTCGGGGGCGCACGTTCCTGATGCTTTCTGCCGGGTCAGGCGCCGAACCAGCCTTGCTCTCGGGCGATTTCGAGCTGCGGCAGCATATAGGCCCACAAGGCCGGGCATCCGGCGTTAATAGGCGGTCCGATCCGCGCCACCACGCGCTCGAAGGCAATCCCGTTCTCGCGCCAGCTCTGGCCGTGATTGGCGAGGTTGAGGAGGGCCGGCATCGCCCGGTCCACGGCGTTTGCGAACCGTGCGTCCGCCGTCTCTCCCGCCTCGAACTCTCGCCAGAGCGCCAAGAAAGGCGCGCCGCGATCCTCCGGCAAATGGCCGAAGATGCGTTTGACCGCCTCATATTCCGCCGCCTTGCGCTCCTCCCATCCGCCTTCGGCGAAGACGATCGCGTCGCCGGTGTCGATCTCGCCGACGTCGTGGACGAGCAGCATCGCGACGACCCGGCTCACGTCGACCTTTTCTTCAGCAAGATGGGCGAGCGAGGCAGCGAGCAGAGCGATCTGCCAGCTATGCTCGGCGCTATTCTCGTATCGATCGAGGCCGATCGGTTTGACCTTGCGGGTCACGCCCTTGAGGCGATCGAGCTCCATGACGAAATCAACATAGGCTTGCATAGAGGCCCTCCCTCAGGCGTGCTGCCTAGCGCTGCTCGGCGGCCCGGGCAAAGGGCGCATTGAAGCTGTTCGCGGCGCACGGCTTCGACTAACGGGGCGCAATGCCGATCCGATCCCTGTTTGCGACCCTGTTCTACGAAGGGGCGCTTGACGATCCCGCCCTGCTCGCCGAACTGGAGGAGGCCTGTCGTGCGCTCGCCGACGAGGATGAGGCGGGGCGGCGCTGGTCGCGCGATCACGGCTACCGCGGCTATACCTCTTATGCCTCGCTGAACGATCTGCCGATCCGCGATCCGCGCTTCGCCGATCTGGTGCGGCCGCTCAACCGTCACGTGGCGAAATTCGCCGCGGATTGCGCCTTCGATCTCGGCGGCCGTCGTCTGAAGCTCGACAGCCTGTGGGTCAACCTGCTCAAGCCCGGCGGGGTTCATGGCGCTCACATCCATCCCCACAGCGTCATCTCCGGTACGGTGTACGTCGCGGTGCCGCCCGGTGCCGGGCCGTTGAAGCTCGAGGATCCTCGCCTGGCGATGATGATGGCGGCCCCTACTCGGCGCGAGGATGCGCCCGAAATGTTACGGACGTTCGTGACTGCGCCGCCGCAGCCGGGTACCGTCTTCCTGTGGGAAAGCTGGTTGCGGCATGAGGTGGTTCCCGGCACCGGCAAGGATCCGCGGATCAGCATCAGTTTCAATTATCGGGTATAGAGTGAGTCATCGGCCGTTCATGGCAGGGGTGGGACTGGCTCGCCCTTGGGGAGATTGGGGAATCGCATGAGTGCCCTGGAGCGCGCTCGCGACGAGAATGCGGGGAGCCCCGGCGGGCTCGAGCAGGTCTACCTGGCGAACAGGCCGGCGCTGCTCCGTTTCTTGCGCGCGCGCGGGGCCGCCGACGAGGCCGAGGATCTTCTGCAGGAGATGTGGATCAAGGCTTCGGCAGGGGCGACCGGACCGATCCGTGATCCACTTCCCTATCTTTATCGCACCGCAAACAATCTGATGCTCGATCGCCGCCGCGCGGCGCAGCGGCAGGCGAAGCGCGATGCCGATTGGGTGGGCGCCGAGCCGGGCATCGAGCCGGCCGACGAACGGCCCGATGCGGAGCAGAGCGCGCTCGCCCGCGACGAGCTCGACACCGCCGAGGCCGCGCTCGCCCAGCTCGGCGAACGTACCGACACGATCTTTCGCCGTTTCCGGCTCAGGGGCGAAAGCCAGCGCGACATTGCCGCCGATCTCGGCATCAGCCTCAGTGCCGTCGAGAAGCATCTGCAGAAGGCCTATCGCGCGCTCGTCGATTTGCGGAGGCGGCTGGATGCGGGTTGAAGCGCGCCGCGGCGTCAGGGCATCGAGGTGACCCAGATGCTGAAGAGCCAGAGACAGACAGAAGATGAGGCGATCGGCTGGGTGATCCGGCTGCGCGACGGCTCGGCCGATGACTGGGACGCGTTCACGGCCTGGCTCGAAGCCGATCCCGCCAATCTTGCGGCCTACGATGTCGCGGCACTGGCTGACGCGGACGCCGAAGCTCTGCCGGCTGCCGCTCCGGCGCCCGTCTGGCAGCCTGCACCCGCCACCCCCGCGGTTCCACGCCGAACCGGCGACCGGCGCGCGTTCCTGGGCTGGGGCATCGCCGCGAGTCTCGCGCTGTTCGCCGGTTGGTATGGCGTCGCCGGATGGGGAAGCGGCTACACCGTCGAAACGGCGCCGGGAGAACAGCGCACAATTGCGCTCGAGGACGGCACCCGCATCGAGCTCAATGGCGGCACCCGCGTGACGCTGGACAAGGATCGTCCGCGCTTTGCGCAGTTGGATCGCGGCGAGGCGTTGTTCCGGGTGGTGCATGACAGCGCCCGGCCGTTCGAAGTCGAAGCGGGCGGATCATTGCTGCGGGATCTCGGCACCGTGTTCAACGTGGTCCGGACCGACGCGTCGCTCGACGTCGCCGTCTCGGAAGGCGCGGTGCTGTTCGAGCCCGATGGCGAGCGCAAGAGCCTGTCGCCGGGCATGGCCCTCAGCAAGGCAAGAGGCGCACGCGCCGAGGTGACCAGAGTCGACAATGACGCGGTCGGCGCGTGGCGGCAGGGGCGGCTGGTCTATTCCGGTGCGCCGGTATCGCGGATCGCCGTCGATCTCGGCCGCAACCTGGGTGTCCAGGTCCAAGCCGAAGCCGGTGCCGGCGGGCGCCCGTTCAGCGGCGTGATCATGCTCGACGGCGGCAAGGAGGAAGTGCTGTCGCGCGCCGCCGCATTGCTCGGTCTGGAGGTTGCTCGCTCGGGCGACGGATGGGTTATGAAGATGTCGACGGGTGCGGGCAGCTAGGGTCCTTACCGCCGCAGCAATCATCGTGTCGCTGAGCTCTGCCGCCGAGGCCGCCCAGCGGCATCGGCTGCTCTTGCCCGGCGGTCGTCTCGGAGACGCGGTCAACGCGCTTGGACGGCAAGCCGGGATCAGCATCGGTATCCGCGATCCCGCGCTCGCAGCGCTTTCCGTTCCGGCGGTTGCCGGTAAGCTGTCCGTCGAAGACGCGCTCGAAAGGATGCTGGCGCGGGCAGGGGCGCGGGCGGTTCCGCTTGGCCCCCGAACCTGGCTGATCGTCTCTGCCCCGCAACGGCGGCCTCGGTCCCAGCCGCAGCCGCCGCAGCGCGTAGCAAGGCTTTTGCCACCCAAACCCCGGACGAAGCCGGCCCGGCCTCCGGAGGCGATCGAGCCACCGGCGGAAGAGATCGTCGTTACCGGCAGCAAACGGCAACTTCCGCTCGCCGATTATCCCGGCGTCGCGACCTTGATCGATGGCGACGATCCCGCCTTCGCCGGCCTCGGTGGATCGGAGGCACTGGCCGGGCGGGTTTCGGCGGTGACGTCGACGCATCTCGGCCCCGGGCGCAACAAATTGTTCCTGCGCGGGATCGCCGATTCCAGCTTCAACGGTCCAACCCAGGCGACCGTCGGCCAATATCTCGGCGAGACCCGGCTCAACTACAATGCGCCCGATCCGGATCTGAAGCTGCACGACGTTCAGCGGATCGAGATTCTGCCGGGGCCGCAGGGCACTTTGTACGGGGCCGGATCGGTGGGCGGCATCATCCGCGTGCTACCCAACGCACCCGATCTCTATGACCAAGAGGGCGGTGCCTCTACCGGCCTCTCGGCCACGCAGCATGGCGGCATCGGCGGCGATCTCGCCGGTTTGATCAACGTGCCGATTGCCGAAGGGCGCGCGGCCCTGCGCCTCTCCTACTACGGCGAGTCCGAAGCCGGCTATATCGACGATCTCGAGCGTGGGCTGGACGACGTCAACCGCACGCGCACGGTCGGCGGACGCGCCGCCCTGCGCCTGCGCTCGCCAAGCGGCTGGACGGTCGATCTCGGTCTTACCGGCCAGCATATTCGCGGCGAAGATGCGCAATTCGCCGATCGGGACGGCAAGCCGCTCACGCGTCACAGCTATGTGCCGCAGGATTTCCGCAATTCCTATGCGCTGGCCGATCTTGTCGTCGGCAAGCACTGGGGCGATCTCCATTTCGTCACCGCGACCGGCGCCGTGCGGCAGACGCTCACCGAACATTATGATTCCACGCGCATGGGCGGTCCGCCGACCCAGTTCGAGCAGCGGACGGAGGTCACGATGCTGTCCGCCGACACCCGCCTTTCGCGCGAGGGGCCACAGGGACGGGGCTGGCTGATCGGCGCCAGCCTGATCAGCAATCGGTCGGAGCAGAGCCGCGCGCTTGGCCCACCCGATGTGTTGAAGCCGATCACCGGCGTGCGCAACGGCATCGAGGAAGCCACCGTCTATGGCGAGGCGAGCGTCGGCGTCGGACCGGCGATCACCGTCACGGGTGGGGCCCGGCTGTCGCACTCGCGATTGTCGGGCGCGGCGCTGGATGCGCCGCTCGCCTTCGCGGCGCTGCTCCGGACGATCGAGGCGAGCCGGACCGAAACCTCCTTCCTGCCTTCGGTCGCGATTTCTGCCGAGGCTTCGCCGCATCTGTCCTTCTTCCTGCGCTACCAGGAGGGCTTCCGTCCCGGGGGCCTGTCGGTCACCGGCGCTCTGGTGCAGCGCTTCCGCAACGATCGCGTGGCGACGCTCGAAGGCGGCGTGCGATTGCTCGGCGGACGCGACCGCAGCTTCGAAGGCACGGCGTCGGTGTCCTACACGCGGTGGAACGACATTCAGGCCGACATCATCGATTTCGACGGTCTGCCGACGACGACCAACATCGGTGACGGCCGCATTTACACGCTCGATCTGCGGGCGGGCTGGCGGCCGCTGCCGGGCTTGATGCTGGATGCTGCGGCCGTGCTGAACGACAGCCTGGTCACCAACCCGGCACCGAGCGTGATCATGACGCCCACCGCGCCTTTGCCAAACGTCGCCAAGGTGAACGCCAGGATCGGCGCCGAATATGAAAGACCCCTGTCGAGAGCGGTCACCCTCCGCATGTCGGCGTCCGCCCGCTACGTCGGTCGTTCGCGGCTCGGCATCGGACCGATCCTCGGCGAACCGCAGGGGGATTGGCTGGATACCCGCCTCGGCGCCAGGCTCGAGCGCGGCAATCATGCCTGGTCGTTCACCATCTCCAATCTGCTCGACGAGCGGGGCAATCGGTTCGCCTTCGGCTCCCCGTTCACGCTCAACGACACCCGCCAGGTGACGCCGATGCAGCCGCGGACGGTACGCCTCGGCTGGGACGTGCGCTTCTAAAAAAATCCTTTCGGTACGGGTGCGGGTCGGATTCCGCGGTGCCGTCTTGTCCTTCGAATGGGCGATCCGCCGGGGGGTGGTGCCCTTGCCGAAACGAAGGACTCACATGCGTAATCTGCTTGCTTGCACCTGCCTGACGCCGCTCGCCCTGCTCGCCGTGACTGGAACGGCGGCGCGCGCCGAAACCACCATCACCACCAAGGTCACCACCGGCCAGAAGAGCTCGACGATCAAGGCCGGCGCCGCGGACGACCTGCGGATCACCAGCGCCGGGTCGGTCGTGCTCGCCGCCGGCGGTGGTGCGGCTGTCACGCTCGACAGCAACAACAAGATCACCAACGAAGGCGCCATCCAGACCAACGATCTGAACGACGTCACCGGCATTCTTGTCAATGGCGGAACCACTGGAACGGTCACCAACAGCGGCAAGATCGAGCTGCTGGAAAGCTATGCACCCACCGATGCGGACAAGGATGGCGACCTCGATGGCGCTCTCGCCCGCGGTGCACGCCGGATCGGCATCCGGATCGCCCCGGGCGGGACCTTCACCGGCAATATCGTCAACAGCGGCTCGATTTCGATCGAGGGCAACGATTCCGCCGGCATTGCGCTCGACGGCGCTCTTGCCGGATCACTGACTCAGAGCGGCACGATCGCCGTCGTCGGCGATCGCGCCGTAGGCGTCCGCGCCGGCGCGGTAAGCGGGGACGTCCGGATCACCGGCGCGACCGGTGCCACCGGCCTTGGCGCAACCGCGGTATCGCTGGACGGAAACATCGGCGGTGCGTTCGTGATCCAGGCGGCCGTCGCCTCGACCGGCTATCGCGCGACCACCGCACCCAGCGACGTCTCCAAGCTCGACGCCGACGATCTCCTGCAGGGCGGACCAGCCGTCCGGGTCGGTGCCGACGTCGCCAAGGGTATCTTCTTCGACGTGCCGCCGAAGGACAGCAGTGCCACCGACAATGACGAAGACAAGGACGGCGTCGAGGATTCAAAGGAAGGCAGCGCCGCCGTCACCTCCTATGGCGCGGCGCCGGCTTTGCTGGTCGGATCTGCCACGCGCACCGTCACCATCGGCGCCGTCGCAGGCAATGCGAACGGCCATGGCATGGTGCTGAACGGCACCATCGCCGGCCGCGGCGTCTATAGCGGCGTCGAGGCCAACGGCATCGTCATCGGTGGCCTGGGCCAGGCGGTGAACGTTGCCGGCGGAATGACCGTCACAGGCGCGGTCGGCGCAGTCTCCAACGCGGCCAACGCCACCGGCATCCGCATCGGCAGCGACGCCACCGTGAACGAGATCCGGGTCTCGGGCAGCGTCACTGCCCAGGGCGCCTCGACGGCGTCCACCATCTCCCGCGGCATCGTCGTCGATCAGGGCGCGACCGTCACGGCCATCCGCAACAGCGGCACGATCGGCGCTGCGGCGAGCGGCGCCGGCAGCGCGTCGGCAATCGTCGACAATAGCGGCAAGATCGCGCTGGTCGAGAATAGCGGCGCCATCACCATCGCCACGCTCGGCCTTGATACCGGCCGCGCCGTCGCGATCGACCTCAGAAGCAACAATGCTGGCGCCGTCGTGCGCCAGACAACGGTTGGACAGGGTGTCACCGCCCCCTCGATTTCGGGTGACATCCTGTTCGGCGCCGGTGACGATCAGCTCGACCTTGCCGATGGCAAGGTACTGGGAACGAGCAGGTTCGGCACCGGCGCCAACCGCCTGACGATGGCGGGCGATGCGGAATATTCGGGAAGCGCAGTGTTCGGCTCCGGCGCGGATCGGATGAGCCTGGCGGGAACGTCGGTGTTCAGCGGCAGCGCCGATTTCGGCGGCGGTGCCGACGTGCTGGCGCTATCCGGGACGGCGCGTTTCAGCGGCAGCTTGCTCAATGCCACCGGCCTTGCCGTTGACGTCGCCGGCGGCACGCTCGAGCTGAGCGGCACCGGCACGGCAGCGATCGCGTCGCTGAACGTCGGCGCCACCGGTGTGCTCGGCGTCACGCTCGATCCCGCGGCGGGCAAGAGCAGCTTGTACCAGGTCGCGGGGAACGCGGCCTTCGCGCAAGGCTCGAAGCTTCAGGTCCGCCTCAACAGCGTTTCGGGATCGCTGGGTACCTATACTGTGCTCAAGGCAGGCAGCCTGACCGGAACCGCCGGTCTGACATCGACTTCGGTCCTGCTGCCGGTGTTCCTCAAGAGCAGCCTGACGGCGAACGAGCAGGCCGGCGAGATCAAGGTCGCAATCGCTCGCAAGACGGCGGCCGAGATCGGCCTCAATCGGTCGGAAGCGGGCGCCTGGGACGCCGTCTACTCGGTGCTCGACAAGGACACCAAGCTCGCCGGCGCCTTTCTCCAGATGAGCGAGACCGAGACGTTCCGGGATTCGATCCAGCAGCTGCTGCCGGAACATGCCGGCGGCGTGTTCGAGACCGTCACCCAGGCATCGCGCGCGACCGCACGCATGCTGCGCGATCCGGGCGCTCCTTATTTCGATGCCGGCCAATGGGGCTTCTGGGTTCAGCAGGTCGCCTGGGGAACCTCGAAGAATCTTGGCGACACCTCGGAATACGACATCACCGGCTGGGGCGCGAACGGCGGTGCCGAAATCGCGCTCGGCAGCGCCGGCAGGATCGGTGCCTCGCTGTCCTATCTCAGCGGCCGCGACGAAGGAATCAACGACAGCGAGGTTCGCACCGATCAATATGAGCTCGGGGTGCACTGGCGCGGCGAATGGGGCGGCTTCCGCTCCTTCGTCCGCGGCTCGGCGGCGGCGATCAAGTTCGACGGCACGCGTCACTTCAGCGGCGTCGTCAATGGCGAGGAAATCCGCCGCACCTCGACCGGGGAGTGGGACGGACGGCTTTATTCGGCCGCGGCGGGCATTTCCTACGAGGCCGCTTTCGGGCGCTTCAGCCTTCGGCCGCTGCTCGCGATCGATTACTACCGCCTGACCGAGGATGGCTATGCCGAGAGCGGCGGCGGCAATGCGATGGATCTGACCGTCGACAAGCGCAAGAGCGACGAATTTGCCGGGGAGGCATCGCTCACCCTCGGTTACGACTTCAAGGAACGCAAGGACCGTGACTCCGGCTTTTTCCGGGTCGAGATCGAAGGCGGACGCCGGCAGATCCTCGGCGGCGACATCGGCGCCACCACTGCGCGTTTCGGCAGCGGCACCGCGTTCACCCTGCTGCCGGAGAAGCGCACCGACGGCTGGACGGGCAAGCTCCGTCTGATCGGCGGCAGCGGCGATTTCTCCATCGGCGGCGAGGTCGGCGCCGAGGAACAGCAGGGCCGGGCGGCGGTCTCCGGCCGGATCGCGCTGCAGATCGGCTTCTGACGCCTTCGTCCTGTCGCGGGGGCCCCCCTGCCGCGACAGGGCGCCGGTCGCCGTCGGCGGTGCGCCGCCGACGGCGACCTCCCTCGCTTCCGTTACAAGCTTGACGCGAGCAACATTGCGCCGACCAGCACGGCGGTGACACTCGCGATCAACACGGCGCCGGCTGCGGCATCCTTGGCGTGCCTGATCTCCTCGGCAACTTCCGGATGAAGGCGGTCGATCGCATATTCCAGGGCAGCATTGAAAGCTTCGAAGGCGAGAACGATGCCGGCGGAGAGCGCGACCAGGGCCGCCCAGATGAAGCCTGGTTGAAGCAAGCCAACGATCCCCAGCGCACAAAGGCCGATCAAGGCTTGCGCTCGGAAGCTCCGCTCCCGCGCGAGTATCAGGCGAACGCCGCGCAAGGCGAATCCCAGCCGGTCCCGAAAGGGCCGATTCTTGAACTGCGACGCTGCGGCGGGTTCGTATGCATCCATGGCAGAGCGATGCAGCTCTGGCTCGTGCTTCGCCAATGGAATGCCGGCGCTTTTTTCGACTGCAATCCATGCAGGCTTGACCACTTCCATGCGCCGCCGCACGCGAGGCGGATGGCAATGAACGGGAATCACGCGGCCTTGGCCGCCTTCGCGCACAATCTGGCCGATCTCGCGCGGGCCGAGACCCTCCACCGCTTCGAGGCGGGAGTGGGGGCCGACGACAAGGGTGGCGCGAATGGCTTCGACCCGGTCACCGATGCGGACCGCGAGGCGGAGCGCGCGATGCGCGCTGCGATCGAGGCCGCTTATCCCGAGCACGGCATCGCCGGCGAGGAATTTCCCGAGCGGCCTTCGAGCGGCCCGTTCGTGTGGAGTCTGGATCCGGTGGACGGCACCCGCTCCTTCACCTGCGGCCTGCCCAATTGGGTAACCCTGATCGCTCTGCTCGAGGACGGCCGCCCGACGATAGGGCTGATCGACGTGCCCTGCCTCGGCGAGCGCTATTGGGGCGCGGGTGGAGACGGAGCTTTCGTCCGCTCCGGGCAGCAGGTGCGGCTCCGCGCCAGCGACCGCACGTCCCTTGCCGAAGCGCGACTCTCGACCACCGATCCGTATCTTTTCGAAGACGCCGAACGCGGCGCGTTCGAGCGGGTCCGCGCCGGTGTCCGGACCACCCGCTATGGCCATGACGGCTATGCCTATGCCCGGCTCGCGGCAGGGACGCTCGATCTTGTCATCGAATCACAGCTGAAACCGTATGACTATAACGCTCTCATTCCGGTGGTGCGCGCCGCCGGCGGAGTCATCGGTGATTGGACTGGCGGCGACGATTTTTCTGCCGGGCGGGTCATCGCAGCGGCCACGCCCGCTCTGTTCGAGCAGGCGGTGGCCGTGATGCGAGACGCCGGCTGAGAGCGTCCGAAGCGGCGCACCCGGCGCTGCTTCGCCTCAATCGTCGCGGCTGCGCCGTGTGATGCGGAGCGTGTCCGGCGCCAGCTTCAGGTCATAGGTCTCGCCATTGGCGAGCCGCGCGTCGTCGACTTCCCAGCGGCGACCGTCGTCGAGCTCGATATCGTCCCAGGCGACGAAGCCGTTGGCCTGGAGGACACGAACGATCGCCGCGCGTTCGGCTTCGGTCGGAGCCCGGTCGGGGGTGCCGGCGGCCGAGGCAGTCACGGGAACGATGCCGATCGTCGCGGCGATGAGGAGCGGGGTGCGGATGCGCATGATCTTGGTCCTGTGTGGGAGTAGGGGTCATGGAGCAGCCGGTGAGGCCCGTGTTCGTCTCCATGAATGCCTTCTGCCGGTCGGCGCTGACGCTTGGCTTGCTCCAACCTTTGAATTTCGTCAGCTTCGCGCACGGCCATTGTCTCGGGCGCTCGGCTCTGAAAGACAGAGAGCATGCACATCCTGCTCGTAGAGGACGATCCCCGCGTCGGCGCCTTTTTGCGCAAGGGCCTGGAAGAAGAAGGCCACATCGTCGATCTGCGCGAAGACGGTCGCTCCGGACTGATCCAGGCCTCGACCGAGCGCTACGATGTCATCCTGCTCGATCGCATGCTGCCGCATGTCGACGGTCTCAAGATCCTCCAGACCTTGCGCGCAACCGGGGACTCGACACCCGTCCTGATCCTCAGCGCGCTCGGCGACGTCGATGAGCGGGTGAAGGGGCTCCGCGCCGGCAGTGACGATTACCTCGCCAAGCCGGTCGCGATCTCGGAGCTGATCGCCCGGGTCGAGGCGCTCGGGCGGCGGGGCGTGCTTCAGGAAGAGGTGTCGGATCTGCGTGTCGGGCCGCTGTTGGTCGATCGTCTCGGCCATTGCGTGAAGCTCGATGGGAAGGTGGTGGACCTCACCGCGCGCGAGTACCGGATCCTGGAAATGCTCGCGCTTCATGCCGGCCGGGTGGTGACCCGCTCGATGCTGCTCGAGCATGTCTGGAACTACCATTTCGATCCGCAGACCAACGTGATCGATCAACATCTCAGCCGCCTTCGCCAGAAGCTGGCACTGGTCTCGCCGGCAGCGCTCATCCACACCGTAAGAGGCTCCGGCTACATGCTTCGGGCCGATCCGTGAGGCTGCTTCGCAGTTTCTCCTTCCGTCTGGCGGCGAGCTACGCACTGATCTTCTCAATCTCGCTGGCGCTCGTGCTCGGCACCTATCAGCTGGTCAGCATCACTTGGCCGCGCAATGCCGTGAAAGCGGAACTCGAAAGGGAGTCGGATGCGCTCGCCTCCGCCTATCGCGGCGATCGCCATGCGCTGGCGAGACGGCTGGAAGCGCGCGCAGGCGCGCCCTCCCACCGCGCCGGCTTTCACCTGCTTGCCGATCCGGGCGGGACGGTGGTGAGCACCAACCTGCCGAGCTGGCCCGCATATCGTGGGACCGGTTGGCATTCGATCGAGGCCGACATCTACCGCGACGGCGACGAGGACGATCATGAGGCGCTGGTCCTCGATCGCCGCCTGTCGGACGGATCGCGTTTGATGCTCGGCCGCGACGTCGAGGATCTGGACGATGTCGAGGAAGCGATCGCGTCGGCTGTGCTCTACCTGATCGCCGCGACTCTGCTTCTGGCCACCATCGGTGCCTTGCTGATGAACTGGGCGATCGGGCGCCGCCTCGGCGCGGTCACGAAAACGGCGCGCCGGGTCATGGCCGGCGATCTCGCCGGGCGCGTTCCGATCAACGGCAGCGGCGACGAATTCGATCGTCTGGCGGTTACCCTCAATCTGATGCTCGAGCGGGTCCAGGCGGGCGTGGAGGCGGTACGGACGGCATCGGACAGCGTCGCGCATGAACTGCGAACGCCGCTCAGCCGCTTGCAGGCAAGCCTTGGAAAGCTCGCATCGCCGGACGCCGAGACGTCGGCGAATCTGCTCGATGTGATCGACGAGGCGGATCGCCTGCAGGCCTTGTTCGATGCGGTGCTGCGCATCTCCCGTATCGAGAGCGGCCGGCACGACGCGGAGTTCGTCCTTGTCGATCTTGCCGAATTGATCGGCGACGCTGTGGAACTCTATGGTCCCGCCGCCGAGGACAATGCGATCCATGTTGCGCAGGAGCTCGGCGGCGATCTGGTGGTCCTCGGCGATCGCGACCTTCTGTTCCAGATGGTTGCCAATCTCCTCGACAACGCGATCAAGTTCACGCCCGCTGGTGGTTACGTGACGGTTCGGGCCGCTCGTGGGGAGGATAAGGTTCGGCTGCAGGTCGCCGACACCGGTCCCGGAGTTCCGGATGAGGCGATCAGCCGCCTGGGCAATCGCTTCTTCCGTGCCCCGGCTTCGCTGGAAGCGCCCGGAGTGGGGCTGGGCTTGTCGCTCGTACGGGCGATCGTGCGCTTGCACGAAGGAGAGATCTCCTTCCGCACCGGTGGACCGGGCTTGGTTGTGGACGTTCGCCTTTCCGCAGCAGGAGACGGAACACGGCCGCGCGCCGAGAGCGGCCGTGTCCAGCGCTGAACGTTACTTCTGGAAGGCGGCGGAGATGTCGAGCTTCACCGAGTCGCCCACCATCGGAACGCCGAAGCCAAGGCCGAACTGACTGCGCTGGATCGTTCCGGTAGCGTGGAAGCCGACATTCTCCTTGCCGCCCATCTCCGCCGGCATCTTGCCGGCGCCGTAGAATTCCGCGTTCAAGGTGACGGGCTTGGTGACTCCGTTCAGGGTCAAGTCGCCGGTGATCCGCGCCTTCTGACCGCTGGCGACAACGGCAGTGGATACGAAGCGAGCGTCCGCGGGAGAGCCTCCGAAGAAATCGGGTTTGCCGCCGTCCTTGCCGGGACGCAGCAGGTGCTGGGTGAGGCCAGCGCTTGCGGTGACGACCTTCGACACCGGGATGGTCACATCGACCTTGGCGGAATTCGGTGCCTTGGGATCGATCGTGAGCGTTCCGGTGACGTCGCCGAAGATGCCTGTGTAAGGCGAGAAACCGAGATGATCGAGCGTCCAGATGACCAGCGTATGGTTCGGATCGGCCGTATAGGTTCCGCCAGTCACCGCCGCGGGATTGCGGCTACCCGGCGCCGAAGTCGGCGCCTGTGCAATGGCCATGGTGGAAACGAGAGCGAAAGCGGCGGCGTAGACGATGCGCATGGGTGAACTCCGAACCGGGGAGAGCGACACAAGCATAGCGCGCGTTGGGATGGAAGGCGCTTCCGTAACGCGTCAGGCTTTGTGTCGTCGGCGCAAGATGTCGACCACATCCGTCCACTCATATCCCCGCGCCTCCATCAGCACGGACACGTGGTACAACAGGTCGGCGGTCTCTTCGGCGCAGCCGACGGCGTCTCGGGTGACGCCGGCAAGCGCGACCTCGACGCCTTCCTCCCCGATCTTCTGCGCGATCTTGGCATTGCCCTCGGCGAGCAGGCGACGGGTGTAGCTCGTCGCCTCGCCCGAGACGGCGCGGTCGTGAACAATGCGGGAAAGCTCGGCGAGCCAGCCGGGTCCCTGCTCCTCGCCGCCGAAACAGGAGGCGGTGCCGAGATGACAGGTCGGGCCCTCGGGAATGGCGCGGACGAGGAGGGCATCGGAGTCGCAATCCTCGTGGACGCTGCGCACGGCCAGACGGTTTCCGCTGGTCTCGCCTTTCATCCACAGCCGCCCCTTGGAGCGGCTGTAGAAGGTGGCGAAGCCGGAGGAGAGGGTGGCAGCGAGCGCTTCCCGATTCATATAGCCGAGCATCAGCAGCCGGCCGGTGGCGATGTCCTGCACGGCGGCGGGCAGAAGGTCGTCCATCTTCTCCCAGGCGAGCGCGTTGATGTCGGCGGCGCTCAGCGGCGCATTTCGATCCCGCATGTTGCCAGATACTCCTTCAATTGGGGGATCGCGATCAGACGATCGTGGAACACGGTGGCGGCCAGCGCGCCGCTTGCGCCGGCCTCGAGGAACGCATCGCGGAAATGCTCGGGCGCGCCGGCACCGCCGGAGGCGATCACCGGCACTTCGACGCTGTCCACGACGGCCTTGGTGTGGGCGAGATCATAGCCGGTGCGTACGCCGTCCCGGCGCATGCAATTGAGCACGATTTCGCCGGCACCGCGCTCCGTCGCTTCTCGCGCCCAGTCGAGCGTGCGGCGACCGGTGTCGCGCGTGGCATCGGGAGAACCGGTATATTGCTTCACCCAATAGTCTCCGTCCGCCTCGAAGCTGTCGACGCCGAGGACGATGCACTGGCTGCCGAAATCGCGGGCCAGTTCCTCGATCAAGGCAGGTCGTTCGAGGGCCGGCGAGTTGATCGAGACTTTGTCGGCGCCATTGTCGAGACAGGCTGCAGCCTGGTCGCGGGTTCGGACACCGCCGGCGACGGCGAACGGAATGTCGATCACCTTCGCAATCCGGCGCACCCATTCAGGGTCGAGGCTGCGCCGCTCCGCGCTCGCGGAGATGTCGTAGAAAACCAGCTCGTCGGCGCCTTCTTCACGGTAACGCATCGCGCTCTCGACGATGTCGCCGACATCGCGATGGTCGCGGAACTGGATGCCCTTGACGACGCGGCCGTCCTTGACGTCGAGGCAGGGGATGATCCTACGCGCCGGCAAGGTTCACCGCCTCCTCGAGCGTGATCCGCCCCTCCCACAAAGCCTTGCCGACGATCGCACCGTCGGTGTCGAGGCGCTTCAGATCGTCGAGCGACGAAACGCCGCCCGACGCCTGGATGGCGACGTGGGGCAGGCGCCGGCCGGCGTCTTCGAGCAGTTCGAAATTGGGTCCGGCAAGCATGCCGTCGCGGCCGATATCCGTCAGGAGCAAGTGCCTGGCCTCGGGGTACAAAGCGGCAATGTCCCACAAGGATCGTCCGCTGTCCTCGGTCCAGCCCGCAGTCGCCACGATGGGCGTTCCGTCGATCACCCGCACGTCGAGCGACAAGGTGATGCGGTCACCGCCATGTTCCGCCAGGAAGCCGCGGACGAGATCCGGTTGCTTTACAGCGAGACTGCCGATCACCACACGGCCGACGCCGGCGTCGAACATTCGCGCGATCTGCTCGCCGGTCCGAAATCCGCCGGCAACTTGGAGTCTGAGGGGGGCGGCGCGGGCGAGATCCGCGATCAGATCGTGCTGGACGGGGGTGCCCGCCCGTGCGCCGTCGAGATCGACGACATGCGCCCACAGTGCGCCTGCCGCTGCGAATTGGGCCAGCGCTTCTGCCGGATCCGCCGCATAGGTGGTGGCGTCGTCGAAGCGACCCTGCGCGAGCCGGACGACGCGGCCCCCCATCAGGTCCATGGCGGGATAGATGATCATGCCTTCAGGAAACTCTCGAGGAAGCGCGCGCCGGCCTCGCCGGAGCGCTCTGGGTGGAACTGTGCGCCGAGGAAATTGGCGGAACGAACAGCAGCTGGAATCTCGCGCCCGTACTGCGCGCTGGCGACGGTTACCGGCCCCGGATCGCTGGCGAAGCTGTTGGCGAAATAGACATAGTCGCCTGGCGCGAGTCCAAGATCCGGATCGCGCACATCCAGCTTGCTCCAGCCCATGTGCGGCACCGGCATGCCGGGCCGTGCCACGAGCTTGCGGACCCGGCCGGGGATGATGCCGAGGCAGGCGGTATCTTCTTCCTCGCTATGTTCGAACAGCAATTGCATGCCCAGGCAGATGCCGAGCACCGGCTGAGTGAGCCCGCGCAGCGTTCCGGCAAGGCCGCGGGCGTTGATCTGCTCCATCGCGTAGCCGGCGGCGCCCACCCCGGGAAAGATGACCTTGTCGGCCGCGCCGATCACCTCCGGATCCCCGGTGATGGTCGGCGACAGCCCAAATCGCTCGAACGCGATGCCGACCGACCCAATGTTGCCGCAGCCGATGTCGACGATGACGAGATTCACAACACGCCTTTCGTGCTCGGCATTGCGTCGCGATCGCCCTCGCGCCCGACCGCCTGGCGGAGCGCGCGTCCGAATGCCTTGAAGCAGGCCTCGGTCTTGTGGTGGTCGTTTTCGCCCTGCACGCGGACGTGGATCGCCGCGCCGAGGCTGTCGGCCAGCGAGCGGAAGACGTGGCGGGTCATCTCGGTCGGATAGTCGCCGATGTGGCTCGCCTCGAACGTGCCTTCGAAGACGCTGTACGGGCGTCCGGAAAGGTCGATCAGAACATGCGCCTCGGTCTCGTCCATCGGCAGGGAGAAACCGAAGCGGCCGATACCGCGTCGGTCGGCGAGCGCGCGCGACAGCGCCGTGCCGAACGCGATCGCGCAATCCTCGACGCTGTGATGGGCGTCGATTTCGAGATCGCCTTCGCACGACAGGATCAGGCTGAACCCGGCATGCGCTGCAATCTGATCGAGCATGTGGTCGTAGAAAGGAATGCCGGTGTCGATCTTGCGCGGTGCCGGGCGATCCAGATCGACCGCGACTGCAATCTTGGTCTCTTTGGTGTCGCGCACGACCTCGCCACGCCGGGCCGGCGAATCGTTGGCCGGAACCCCGAAGGCGGCGAGGGCGGCGTCGTTTTCGGCATCGGTGCCGATCGTGATTCGGACCCCGCCCGGTGCGGCATTCGGCCGGAAGCGGGCGCGGATGCCGAGGCCGTTGAGCTTCTTTGCGAGAGCGGCAGGATCGTCGACTTCGAGGAACAGGAAGTTGCCGCCGCCGCTGCGCACGGCGTTAACGATCGGTGCGCGGGCGAACTCGCCAGCCAGCCGATCTCGATCGGCCTTGATCCGCGCGATCCGCTCGAGGTGGATCGGGCGTCGCGATGGCGAAAGCGCCGCAAGCGCAGCCTCGATCGAAAGGCTCGGCAAGGGATAAGGGGGAAGCGCACGCGCCGCGATCGCGATCAGATCCGGGTTGCCGAGCAAGGCGCCGATCCGGGCGCCGGCAAGCCCGAAGGCCTTGCTCAGCGTCTTGAGGATGGCGAGGTTGGGCCGACGGATCGCTTCCTCGGCGAGGCTCGGTGTTTCCGAGAATTCGAGATAGGCCTCGTCGAGCACGATCAGGGTGTTCGGAAGCGCATCGGCGACGCGAAGCACGTCGGCGGGATCGACGAGATTGCCGGTCGGATTGTTGGGCGCGCAGATGAAGGCGAGCTTCAGCGACGGCTCGTGGCGGACGGTGTCGAGAAAGGCATCGGCGTCGAAATCGAAATTGGCGTCGAGCTTCGCTTCGATCAGCCGCGCGCCCTGCAACTTGGCGAAATGGCCGTAAGCCGAGAAGGTCGGCGTGCAGATGGAGACGGCGTCCAGCGCCGGCCGGCAGAAGGCGCGGATCAGGATGTCGATTGCGTCGTCGGCACCGCGGGTGACGATCAGATTGTCGGGTGCAACACCGTAGAGAGCAGCCATCGCCTTCTTGAGGCGGGCGGGCTGCGGTTCGGGATAGCGGTTGAGGCCGGCCGCGAGCGCGCCTTCGCTGAGCGGCGCGAATGGATTCTCGTTGGCGTCGAGCTTGATCGCATCCGGCCCGAACGCCTCGTTCGCCTGCGCCGCAATATCGAACGGCGGCAGCGCAAGGATCTCCGGTCTCGCCAAGGCTTCCGCCACCTCTTTCACTCCCCTCCCGCTCGGGGAAGGGAATGGGGGTGGGGCAGCGTTGGAACCTGCCGCAACCGCTAGCCGCGCATCGGCCGAACGGGCATGCGCTTCCAGGCCCTCGAGCCGTGCCAGCGCCGCCGCCGGGCCCGCAATGCGCACAGCGGCCTCGGCCGTGACCGTCTGCACGCTGATCGCCTTGAGGAAGGTATAGGCCGAAACCCCGCTCCAGGCGCGGGCTGCGCCGTCGGTAGGAAGGACATGGCTGGATCCGGCGAGATAATCGCCGAACGTCTCGGACGCGAGGCGGCCGGCGAAGATCGCGCCAGCGTTGCGTATGCCTCCGAGCAGGTCTTCAGGCTGTGCCACGGCCAGCGACAGATGCTCGGGCGCATAGAGATTGGCGACCTCTGCCGCGTCCTTGAGATCGGCGGTGATGACGAACCGGGCATGGGCCAGCGACGCCTCGGCAATCTCCGCGCGCGGCAGCGTCGCCGCCTGTGCGGACACTTCACGCTCCACGGCGTCGGCGAGTGCCTTGGACGGCGTCGCCAGCAACACCTGCGCCGTCGGATCATGCTCGGCCTGGCTGAGCAGGTCGGCGGCGACCGTTGTCGGATCCGCGCTGTCGTCGGCGATCACCATCAGTTCGCTCGGCCCCGCCGGCATGTCGATCGCAGCTCCGCCGGGCAGCGAGGCGACGTAATTCTTCGCCTCGGCGACCCAGGCGTTGCCAGGTCCGCAGATCTTCGCCGCCGCCGGGATGTCGCCGGCGCCGAACGCCAGAGCGGCGATCGCCTGCGCACCGCCGACCGTCCAGATCGCGTCGATTTCACAAAGCTCTGCGGCAAGCGCGATCACCGGATCGAGTCCGCCGCCGGGGCGGGGCGGCGTTGCGACGACGATCTCGGCAACGCCGGCGGCACGGGCCGGGATGGCGAGCATCAGCAGAGTTGAGAAAAGCGGCGTCTTGCCACCGGGAATGTAGAGCCCAACCCGGTCGATCGCCCGCCAGATCTTGCGAACGGTAAGGCCAGGCAGCGTCTCGACGACATGATCCTGCGGCAAGCTGCCGGCGTGAAAGGTTTCGATGTTGCGCGCAGCCAGCTCGATCGCTTCAATCTGATCTGCGGAAAGGGTGCGGCGTGCCTCGGCGGCGATCGGCGCCACGGCGACCCGCGTCGGCGCTTCGCCGTCGAGGCGGGTCGCCTGCTGCACCAGCGCTTCCCAGCCGCGGCTGCGGACGTCGTCGACGATCGCGCGCACCGCGACCTGCAGAGCGGGATCGCTGCGCTGCTCGGGGCGGGCGAGGGCTATGCGGCGCGCGGCCGCGTTCAGATCGGTCCAGTTGTAGGTCTTCACAGCATCATCTTTTCGATCGGCAGGACGAGGATCGCGGAGGCGCCCGCGGCTTTCAGCTTCTGCAGCGTCTCCCAGAAGACGGATTCCTGGCAGACCGCATGGACCGCGAAATGGCCGGGGCGGCCGTGGAGCGGGATGATCGTCGGCGCCTCGGCGCCGGGCAGAATGTCGGTGATCTCGCGCAGCGCCTCGCTCGGCGCGTTGAGCATGATGTATTTCGATTCCTTGGTGGCGAGCACGCCGTCGATCCGGCTGAGCAATTGCGCGCCCTGCTCGACCTTCGCCTCGGCCATCGGCTTTCCGGTGCGCACCAGTACCGCTTCGCTTTCGAACACCGTTTCGACCGCGCGAAGCCCGTTCGCCTCCAGTGTCGCGCCGGTCGAGACGAGGTCGCAGATGAATCCGGCGATCTGCAGGCGCGGCGCGAGTTCGACGGCCCCGTTCATCTTGACCACCGTCGCCTCGATCCCCCGATCGTCCAGGAAGCGCTGGAGGATACGCGGGTAAGAGGTGGCGATGCGGGCGCCGCGGAGCGACTCGGGTCCCTCGTAGCCGGTGGCCTCCGGTGCCGCGATCTTGAGCGTGCAGCGGCCGAAGCCGAGCTGCGCAACGACTTCGAAGCGGGGCTCGGGCTCGCCGAGCGAGAATTCACGCAGCACGTTCTCGCCGACGATGCCGAATTCGCAGACTCCGTCGCTGACGAAGATCGGGATGTCGTCGTCACGCACGAACATCAGGTCGGCGGGGAAATTGTCCACCCGTGCCGTCAGATCGTTCTTTCCGTTCTGGATCTTGAGGCCGGCGTCGCGGAGCAGCCCGCGACTGTAATCGGACAAGCGGCCCGATTTCTGAATGGCGATGTGCAGGCGGGTCTGGTCAACGAGCATGGGGGGTTCCGAGACTGTCGATGGCGCGGCGGTAGCCCTCATTCGGCTCCTGGCGCAGAAAACGGGCGACGCGGACGATGGTTGTCGTGCTGACCCCGGTCGCCTCATGAATTTCGCGATAGGAAAGGTCGGTGCCGTCCAGCAGACGGGCAACGTGCCAGCGTTCGGCCAGCGTGCGGATCTCGGACGGTGTGCAGAGATCGGTCAGCAGGCGCGCCATCTCCGCCGTGTTATCAGGCGTGAGCAGGGCAGCGCAGAGGTCCTGCGTCAACGCTTTGGCGTCGCGCGTCGCCTCGATCGGAGCGTCCTTGCCTGCCATCCAGTGTTCCAACGTGTTATAACGATGAAACGCCAGATAGGGGCAGGCCTCAGGCTTGGCAAGGCCTCGTCTTGCCTCAGATCATTGAGCGACCAGGGCGTCGTGCAAGCCGGCATTGACCTCGCGCTGACGGCGGACGGAGAGCGCAAGCAGCAGGTTCAAGATCGTCGCCTCCCACAGGAAGAACCATAGCGGGCTGCCGAGCGCCATGCTGAGGCCGAGCAGGAGTGTCCGGCGATTGGGGCCCAGCCAGGCCTGGTAAGCGAGGGCGCGGCGGCCGACCTGGCGCGAGACGCTGCGCACCCGATCGCGCGAAGCCGGATCGGCATCGAGCTGCTCTACCATCGCATCGGTGCGGGCGCTGTGCGGGATGAGTTTCCCTGCAAGCCACACGTAGAGACGAGCGAGCCCGCCAAGGGCAATTCCGGTCAGGCCCGGGCGCTCGGCGACCCGCTCCTTCGACTGGCGGAGCCATGGCACGCCGTAAGCGCGCCAGAGATAAGTCCGGCGCACGCTCTCGATATGGTTGGCCTGCAGGATCCGCGATCCGGCTGCGGCGAATGCCGCGAACCAGATCCAGCCGCCGACATGCCAGGCAAGCGCCGTGTAGAGGATGACGTGGCCGAGATAATCGGCGAGGCCGTCGATCATCTCGCCGAGCGGCGACGTCTTGCCGGTCAGGCGGGCGAGATCGCCGTCAGCACCGTCGAAGACATGCCAGAGGATGTGAAGGAACAATCCGACGAGAACGCCGGTCGCGCCCGCCACCGACGTATAGCAATAAGCGGCGGCGGCGATCGAGAGACCGCTGGTCACCGACACCATGTTCGGCGTGATCGGACTGTGCTGCAGGATCAGCGCGAGCCGGCGCGACAAGGGGTGGTAGATCGTGCGGTTCAGCCCGTCCTCGAGCTCTTCCGGCCGCGCCTTGAACGGACTTTGCGCCTGTGGTTCTGCAATCGTGTCCATATTGCCGGCGCGCGCCATCCTGCTCTTTTCCGCTCGTCTCGGCCGCGTCTCTCGTTCTAAAGGCGCGCGATGGAAAGCAAAAAGCGCACGGCCCGGTGAAGTGCCTGATCATTGCGGCGGGTCAGGGGACGCGGCTCCGCGCCATGGCCCCGTCGAAGCCGCTCGCCGCCGTCGCCGGCGCGCCCTTGATCGAGCATGTCATCCGTCTCGCCGCAGCCGGCGGCGCGACCGAGTTCATCGTCGTCACAGGCTATGAAGCTGAGGGGGTGGAAGCCTTCCTTGAGAAGCTGCAGGGCCGTCTCCGCCTCAAGGTAACCTGCGTCCGCAACCTCGACTGGGCGCGGCCCAACGGCGTCTCGGTGCTGCGGGCGGCCGAAGCGCTCGGCGACGATCCGTTCATCCTGCTGATGTCCGACCATTTGTTCGATCCAGACATCCTGCGCCGGCTGGTGGCGGCACTGCGTTCCGATGCCGCGCTGACCCTCGGTGCCGATTATCGGGTCGATCGGCCGGATCTCGATCTCGACGATGCCACCAAGATCAAGCTTGGGGCGGAGGCGCGGATCGTCGGCATCGGCAAGGCGCTCGACGATTACGATGCGGTCGATACCGGCATCTTCGTCGCCGGGCCCGATCTGCTCGCCGCCTTGTTGCTGTCGATCGAGAGCGGCGGCAGCGGCAGCCTGTCGGAAGGCGTTGCCAAACTCGCCGACGCCGGTGCCGCCTTCACCTTCGACATCGGCGATGGCTGGTGGGTCGACGTCGACGACGAACCCGCCTTTCGCCGGGCCGAGCGTGAGCTCCCCGCGCGCCTTGCCGGGCTGGAGCAGGGTTCGGCTTAGACGATCTTCGTTTCGTCGTGATGCGGCTCGTACAGCCGGAAGAAAGTCGTTACTTCCTAGGCCGGTGGCGAGGAGTGGACGATGGCGACGGCGGTGCGGAGCGAAGCCCAGGATTACGAGCCCGCGGACATCCTGCGAGGCCTTTATGGTGACGGCATCATCGCTTTGAAGGGTGCGTTCCCGCGCGCGTGGGCGCAGCGCATGCGCGAGGATATTGATACCCTGTTCGCCGAGGCACAGGCGGTGCGGGGCGGAGCGCTGCCGCGAGGACCGCAACGCTGGTACGTCGAAGTGCCGCCTGAACGTATCAGCGGGTTCGTCGACATCGCCACCCATCCCTGGTTCGTCGCAGTGTCCGAAGCGGTGCTCGGCCCCGACTACCGGATCGTCGAAGTCGGCTTCGACATTCCGTTCCCGGGCGCTGCCGACCAGCCCTGGCATCGCGACTTCGCCGTGCCGGAAGCAACCACGCGCGGGCGGCGGCTCAATTCGCTCGCCTTCAATCTGACGGCTGTCGACACCATTCCCGAAATGGGTCCGTTCGAAATCGCCCCCGGGACGCAATGGGATCAGTTCGAAGGCTGTCCTAAGGGCATGTTCCCGCCACGCGAGACTTGGCCGCGCTACATCGGCCGGGCGCAAGCGAAACTGCCGCAGATGGGCGACATGTCGGCCCGCTCGGCGCTCACAATCCATCGCGGCACCGCGAACCGGTCCGATCAGCCGCGGCCGGTATTGGTGGTGGGGGTTGATGCCCCGGACGCGGCCAACGCGGCGCATCACGATCTCCAGGTCACGCCGGCCTATCTGGACAGCCTGCCGCCGCGGGTGCGGGAACACCTCACCTACCGGATCGTGGACACGCTCGAAACGGTGGTCCAGCATCACACGATCGAGGGCCTGCTGAAGCCGGCTTATTGAGCGATCCGTTCGCTTCATGACCCGTTCGGGCTGAGCTTGTCGAAGCCCCCTCTTTGGTCTCGTAATGACAGGAAGAAGAGGGCTTCGACAAGCTCAGCCAGAACGGCGCAAGGCGGTCAGAGCGGGTCCGTCAAACCGGAATGACGTCCACGCGCATGGTTAGGCTCATGCTCTCGCCGGGATCGAGCACCTTGATGCCGAGCTCCGGCCAGAGGCCTTCCGGCTCGTTGAGCGCCGCATTGGCATGGGTGACCGGCTCGGCGACGAAGATGCCGCCCTCTGCCGGCGAATAGAGCTGGAAGAATTTGGCATCGTCCGAACGGACCTCGATCCGGAGGGGACGGGCGGGATCCGAGATCCGGGCGGTTCCGCCCCAGCCGCCGAAGCCGTGATCGAGATCCTGGCCGCAGACCGGGCGATCCTTGAGGTCGTAGCGGCCTTCGGCCCACACCTTCTCGACCGGCAGGACCTTGTCGTCGATCGTCCAGACGCTCTCGACTTCGGTGTCGAGCCGGGTCTCGGTTGTGCACGGAAAATAGGGATGGTGGCCAAGGCCGCAGGGCATCGGCGCGTCGGATCGGTTGGTGCAGCGCAGGACCATGGTGAGGCCGCCATCGTCCAGCGTGAAGATCTGCCGCGCCTCATAGGCCCAGGGCCACTCGCCCGGGCTGTGCTCGAACACCAGCTCGGCGCTTCTGTCCTCGAGCCTCACCACCTGCCAAGGCGAGGTCCAGCCCTGCCCGTGGAGGGGGCTTGCTTCGCCCGGAAGGTTGAGGCTGAGGCTGACCTCACGGCCCCGGAAGCTGAACCGTCCGTCTCGGATCCGATTCACGAAAGGGACCAGCGGGAAACTCGCAGAGTCGAGAATGCTTTTCTGATCCGCGTCAAGTCCGCGAAATACCGGTATGTCCCCTTTTTCGGGACTGCGGTAATCAAATCGTGCGATGCTGCCTCCCCATGCGGGCGCCAGCACCAGCGTGAGGGTGTCGGAAGAGAGGATCGGGCGGGAATCATCGGTCATATTTCAAGCCGCTTACGGGGGCGTTCAGCGGATTGAAACTCTCTTGTGGATAAAAGTGCAACTTGGCCTTGCGAGCGGAATCCGCTCCGGGTTATTTTCGGGCCCAGGAGAATCCGGGGAGGGGTAAGTCCAATGAGTAAGCTTGTTAAAGATTTTCTTGAGATCAAGGACCATGGCACGCTCGATGCGCTGATTGCGCGTCTCGTCGAAGTTCGCGACAGCCTGCCGCAGACCGGCGAAGCGCAGGTCAAGATGCGCGGCGACGATGTCTTCGGACGTCATCTCTGCGTCAGCTTCATGCGCCCGCAAACGGCGGAAGAGGCCGAGTGCGACGCCCGCTACGCCGAGGCCTATCGGGAATCACGTGACCGTGAAGCGGCTCGTTTCGAGAACGAGCTCGGTTTCTGTGCCGTGTCGAACCGGCCGACCCGTCAGCTGCGCATCGTCGCCTGACGATCCGCGAAGCGCTGCGCTCGCCGGGGGGCGGAGGCAGCGTCTTCGCAAGAGCGCGCCGAATGGCCATCACCATTCGGCGAAGCTTCCATCCTTCTGGCGCCAGATCGGATTGCGCCAGCGGTGGCGATCTTTGTGCGCCTCGCGCACCGCATCCTCGTCGATGGTGATACCGAGGCCCGGTTTCTCCGGGACGGGCAGATAGCCGTCGATCGGCGTCAGCACCTCCTTGTCCGTGAGGAATTCGAGAAGGTCGTGGCCGACATTGTAGTGGATGCCGAGCGACATTTCCTGGATCGCCACGTTGGGCGCGTTGGCGGCGAGCTGCAGGCAGGCTGCCAGCGCCAGCGGCCCGAGCGGGCAGTGCGGCGCCACCGCCACGTCATAGGCCTCGGCCATCGACGCAATCCTGCGGCATTCGCTGAGCCCGCCGGCGTGGCTGAGATCGGGCTGGATGATGTCCACCGCACCGCGTTCGAAGAAGGGCTTGAAGTCCCAGCGGCTGAACAGCCGCTCTCCAAGCGCGATCGGGGTCGACACCAGAGCGGCGATATCGGCGAGCCCTTCCGGATTTTCCGACAGCAACGGTTCCTCGATGAACAGTAGGCCGAGCGGCTCGAGCACCTTGGCGAGCTGCTTCGCCATCGGCCGGTGCACCCGGCCGTGGAAATCGAGGCCGACGTCCATGCCCGCGCCCTGCGCGGCTTCGACCCGGGCGATGACCTCGTCGAACAATTTGGGCGTTCCGATCCAGTCGAGTTCGGCGGTGGCGTTCATCTTCACCGCCGAGAAACCCTGGCTCTTGCGCACTTCGCAGGCGCTTGCGACGTCGTCGGGACGGTCACCGCCGATCCAGGCATAAGCGCGGATACGGTCGCGCACGCGACCGCCCATCATCTGCCAGGCGGGAAGGCCGAGCGCTTTGCCCTTCAAGTCCCAGAGCGCCTGATCGAGGCCGGAGAGCGCCGACATCAGCACCGGGCCGCCACGATAGAAGCCGCCGCGATAGGCGATCTGCCAGATGTCCTCGATGCGATAAGGATCGTGGCCGATGAACCGGTCTTTCAGCGCCTCGAAGGCGCCGTCGACCGCTTCCGCCCAGCCTTCAAGGCTGGCCTCGCCCCAGCCGACCGCGCCATCGTCGCTTTCGATCCTGACGAACAGCCACCGCGGCGGCACGTGAAAGGTTTCGATGCGGGCGATCTTCATGCTTCATTCTCCGGCAATGCGGATTCGGTGGCGAGCACCGGCCAGCGGCGGGCATCGGCCTGCTGTTCGCGTTCCGGCGCGCGGCCCCATTGCGACGGCGGCACGATCGGAACGGTCAGGCAGAGGCTGGACGCGGGCAGCACGTCGCCCCAGTCCTGGATCAGCTTCTTGTAGGCCTTGCCGACGTTGCGGATGTTGCGATCGAGGTCGAACAGGCCGAGCGGATTGACGTTGCCGTTCTGCTCGCGCAGCGCCGTGTCCCAGTCCACCTGATCGGTCAGCGAATACCAGGTGAAGCCGACGGTCGGGATGCCGACGTTGCGGATCCTGAGCACGTTGGCCCATTCCTTCCACAGCCAGTGAACCGCCTCGTCGCCCTTCGGCCCTTCCTTCAGATTGGTCTCGGTGTGCATCACCGGCAGATTGTAGCGGTTGTAATATTGGCGGGTGATCTCGCTGTAGCCGAACACTTCGCCGCTCGCCTCGGTATGGCCGTCGGCAAACACGCGATGCTCGTTGGTCCAGTAATAATCGTTGCCGAGGATGCAATGCTGCTTCAACCGCTGGCCGAGGAAGAAGTGATATTCCTCCCGCGTCATGCCGCAGTCCATCAGGAACTCGTACATCTCGCTGTCGACTCGGCGGCCGTAATTGAGGTCGAGGGTCAGGAAGCGTTTCGAATTCATGATCTCGGCCGGGCCGATCGCGGCCGGACTGTCGGCGTGGAAATATTCCGAGCTCTCCGACTGGATGAAGATCGCATCGGTGCGGCGCTTCAAGATCTCGATCATGGCGAGGACATTCGCCTTGACGATGTGCTTGAGCGCGGTGACGAACGATCGATCGTCTGTCGCCTGTTCGTTCCACCAGCCATATTTGGCCGAGAAGACCGCGCAGATGAACATCTCGTTGACGGGGGTGTAGAGCTGCACCCACGGATAACGATCCGCGAACGCGCCGGCATAGGTCGCGAAGAGCTGCGGGAAATCGGGGTTCTGGAAATTGCCGATCCAGTCGGGCAGGCCGAAATGGCAAAGGTCGACGATCGGCGTGATGTTGCGGCGCTTCAAATCGGCGAAGGTCAGATCGGAGAATTCCCAGTCGTAGTGGCCGGGCGCCAGGAAGGTGCGGTGGATCGGCGGCCCGTAGCGCAAATAGTGGATGCCGATCTCCTCGACGCAGTCGAAATCGGTCCGCCAATGGCGATAGTGGCCGCACACCTCCATCTGGTCGACCCGCGTCCGGCCGTTGTTGATCGTCGGGATGGAGTTCTCGATCCCGGTTGCGAACATGAAGTTGGCGATGGATTCCTCCCTGGCCTTGATGTCGGTGCCTGCCGGTAACGATGGCGTGGCACCGCGGCTAGCGCCACGGCGCCGGCTCGCACCTAAAAAGGGCGGGCCGCCGGAAAGTTGCACGGTGCGGCGATCGGAGGCGCTCGGCTTGTCGCTCGGGCAGGATGGTGTCATCCTCTCCATGTCTTTGGAGCCGGACACGTCACGGAGAAGCCGATGCCGGGTGTGCAGGGAGAGAGCGAGACCTCGCCGGCTGCCGGCACGGTCGTCGACGATCGAAGGGCCTATGTCCTGGAGCGCACCAGCAGCGAGGTTCATCTCCTGCTCGACAATCTTTCGGCGAGCCCCGAGATCAGCATCTCGGCACTCGCCGCTGCCCACCCCCCGACGGGCCTCGACACGGACTGGCTCGATCAGGTCTGCCGCATCACCTGGCCGCCCGAGGCCCGCAGCGGCAGCGCCGGCCAGGCGGAGCAGGCAGCCCTTCTGATCCGGGCCAAGGACTATCTCAACAGCCTCGCCAAGCCGGCGAGCGGCGCCACCATCGCCTTCACCCTGATGGTTACGCAGGACGAAGACGCAGGTCAGCCCGGGCTGCTCGGCGGCGTGTTCGGCGCGCCCGGGGCGGCGAGCCATTCGCGCAGTTCGCTCGCCCGCGAAGCCTATCCGGACCTTCAGCAAAAGGCGCGGGAGTTCCGCGCCTGGATGCGGACCATGGGCTTCGTCCTGGTGCTGATCCTGGCGCTGACCTGCCTACTGTCCTGGTATGCGGCGCTCGGCAATGCCGCGCTCGCCGACATGGCGACCGCGGATCGCGCGGTGCAGGCCGCCGAGCTCAGGGTCAGCAGCGCCGGCGCCTCGGTCTCGCAGCGCGGCGCTGGTGCCGCCCCGGCGCCGGTCGACTGCGCTCGCGCCGCCGCCCGTACCGAGCGGAACGGCGCGCTTGCCGAAGCCTGCATGGCACTGATCGATGCGCGCCGGGTGCGCAGCCAGGCGCGGCAGGGCCTCGACACCTGGGCGCTGTTCTGGGGCAACGAGACCACCGCCCGCTGGACGCTCAACACCCTCGCCACCGCCGTGCTGCCGGTCTTCTACGGGCTGATCGGCGCCGCCGCCGCGATCGTCCGCTCGCTGTCGCGCAAGATGAAGGGCAGCCTGCTCAGCCCGCGCGACCGCCAGCTGTCGCTGCAGCAGCTCGCCCTCGGCGCCGTCCTCGGCGCCTGTATCGGCCTGTTCATCGCCGGACCCAACGACGAGGGCGGCACAGACCTCGCTCTGCTCGGGCCGGTCGCGCTGTCGAGCTCGGCGATCTCGTTCGTCGCCGGCTTCGGGGTCGAGGCGGTGTTCAATGCGCTCGAGGCGCTGATCGGGCGCATCTTCAACGTCGCACCGTTGGGGGTGGCGCCGGCAGCCCCCGTGGCTGCGATCCCGGTCAATACCGATGTCCCGGTCGCGGCCGCCACGCCGGTGGTCCGCACCGCCGCGCCGTCGCCTCCGCCCGCCGCCCGTTAGCCGCTTTCGCGCTTGCCTTGCGACGCTTTCGACGCTTCAGCGTTGGACGGCTGATCGAAAGGGAATGGATGCGCTGGGCTGAGAACTTCATCGCCGTCGATTGGGGAACGACCAACCGCCGCGGCTATCGTGTCGGCCCGGGCGGCACGCTCGAGGACGAGATGGAGGATGATCTCGGCATCCTCTCCGTCGAGGCCGGCGGCTTCGACGCTGCGGTGGCGCAACTGCGGGAGCGGCTTGGCGATCTGCCGATGCTGATGGCCGGGATGATCGGTTCCAATCGCGGCTGGGTGGAGGCGCCCTATGTGCCGTGTCCGGCCGGGCTGCCGGAGCTCGCGCGGAACTTGCAATGGGTCGAGCCCGGCCGCACCGCGATCGTTCCGGGCGTCTGCTTCTCCGACGGGGACGAAGCCGACGTGATGCGCGGCGAGGAGGTCCAGATCCTCGGCGCCTATGCCGAAGGGCTGGTACCGGCGGACGCGATCGTCTGCCATCCGGGAACCCACAACAAATGGATCCGGCTCGAGGATGGCCGGATCCGCACCTTTCGAACGGTGATGACCGGCGAGCTGTTCAACCTGCTCAAAGGCAATTCCATTCTCGCCGATCTGTTGGCCCTGCCCGCCGGCATCAATCCGGCGTTCGAGGCGGGCGTTCGCCGTGGCCTCGACACCCCGCACATCACCGCCGAGCTGTTCTCGGTCCGCGCCCGCGTCCTGCTCGGCAAAGCGGCGCGCGAGGATGCCGCCTCCTTCACCAGCGGGCTGTTGATCGGCGCCGACGTCCGCGCCGGCCTGGCGCTGGCGGAACAGGCGGAGGTGGTTGCGATGGGCCGGCCCGAGCTTACCTCTCTGTTCGCGGCCGCGCTCCGCATCGCCGGGCGAACGGCGCGCGAAGTCGACGGCGAAACGGCGTTCCTGGGCGGTGCGCGGCATCTTGCGGAGCTTGTACAATGACGACTGCACTCGATCTTCTGAAGGCGAAGCTTGCCGAGAGCCCGCTGATCGCGATCATCCGCGGGATCACTCCCGCCGACGCCGAGGCGGTCGGCGCGGCGATCTTCGAGGCGGGTATTCGGATCATCGAGGTACCGCTCAACTCGCCCGATCCGTTCGCCAGCATCGAACGGCTGGTCAGGCTGCTCGGCGACGACGCCGTAATCGGCGCGGGAACGGTGCTCGATCCTGAGGACGTGCGCCGGGTGCACGCGATCGGCGGCCGGGTGATCGTCTCGCCCAACACCTACGCGCCGGTGATCGAGGCGTCGGCAGAGGCCGGCCTCATCTCGCTTCCCGGCTATTTCACCCCATCCGAGGCGTTCGAGGCGGTCCGCGCCGGCGCGACCGGGCTCAAGCTGTTCCCGGCCGAAGCGGCGACACCGGCCGTGATCAAGGCGCACAAGGCGGTATTGCCCAAGCATGTGCCCGTGCTCGCCGTCGGCGGTGTCGGTCCCGACACCATGCGACCTTGGGTCGACGCCGGGGCGGAAGGCTTCGGGCTCGGCTCCGGCCTCTACAAGCCCGGCCAGTCCGCCGCCGAGACCGCCGACAAGGCGCGCGCCTATGTCGCCGGAGCGCGGGGCTGATGGCGCCGATCCGAATCGCCATCGTCGGCTACGGCAAGATCGCCCAGGACCAGCACGTTCCCTCGATCGCTGCCAATGGTAGCTTCGAGCTGGTCGCAACGGTCAGCCGCTCGTCGGGGGCGCCGGAGGGCGTCGCCTGCTTCGGCAGCGTGGAGGACCTGCTCGCGTCCGGCCCCAAAGTCGATGCCGTGGCGATCTGCACGCCGCCCTCTGTGCGCTACGACATTGCCCGCACCTGCCTCGATGCGGGTCTGCACAGCCTGCTCGAAAAGCCGCCCGGCGTTACCCTTGGCGAGTGCGAGGAGCTGGTCCGTATCGCAGCTGCGAAGGGCGTCAGCCTGTTCACGACATGGCATGCCCAGTACAATCCTGCAGTGGAAGCGGCGGCCGAGCGGCTCGCGGGCAAGACGATCGACGCGATGCGCATCGTCTGGCGCGAGGACGTGCGGGAATGGCATCCCGGCCAGCAATGGATCTGGGCGCCGGGCGGCTTCGGCGTGTTCGATCCCGGCATCAACGCGCTGTCCATCGCCAGCAAGATCTTTCCCGGCACTTTGATCCTGCGCGGGGCCGAATTGCTGTTCCCGGCCAATCGCGACACGCCGATCGCGGCCAGGCTCGACCTGACCAGTCCGGCCGCGACCGGCGCGGTCACCGCCGAGTTCGACTGGCGGCACAGCGGCGGCGAGGCCTGGAACATCGAGGTCGAGGCGGCCGGCGAGATGCTGTTGCTCAGCGAGGGCGGCTCCCATCTCAGCGTCGGCGGCCAGGAGCTGGTCGCCCCCGGCCACGGTGAATATCCCGGCATCTACGCCCATTTCGCCGAGCTGGTCGCCGGCGCCAAAAGCCATGTCGATCTCGCCCCCTTGCGTCTCACCGCCGACGCCTTCCTGCTGGGTAAGCGGATCGAGGTGGAGGCGTTCGAGGACTGAGGCTTTCGGTCCTGTCGCTGCGTCTTCAGCTCGGAAGGAGAGGGCTTCGGCAAGCTCAGCCCCAACGGGATGAGGGGGGCGGCGCGCCCGACTAAGGGCCTCGCTCCCATTGCCGTTCGGGCTGAGCCTGTCGAAGCCTTCTCTTTCCTTATGCGCGAGACCCGCTCAGCGCGGCATCTTGCCGGCGGCGCGTTCGCGGACCACGCGGAGGTAGCCGTCGACCAGCGCCTGGTTGACCTCGTCCCAGCCGAAGCAGCGGCTGGCCTCGCAGCCGGCGCGGCCGGCTTCGCGGCGCGCGTCGGCATGGTCGCAATAGTAAGCGAGCGCCTGCGCGAAGGTTTCGATCTCTTCGGCGGGCACGAGACGGCCGGTGACGCCGTCCTCGACCAGGCTGGCGCTGCCGGTGGCGATTGCCGCGACCACGGGCAGGCCGGCCGCCATCGCCTCCAGGGTGACGTTGCCGAACGTCTCGGTCACCGAGGGATTGAACAGCATGTCCATCGACGCCACGGCGCGGCCGAGATCCGGCCCTTCCTGGAAGCCGGCGAACACCGCCGAGGGCAGGCGCTGGGCGAACCATTCGTCGGCCGGGCCCTTGCCGACGACCAGTACCTTGTGCCGGACGCCGCGCGCGGTCAGCTGGTCGATCGTGTCGGAGAAGACATCCAGGCCCTTTTCCATCACCAGCCGGCCGACGAAGCCGATCACCGGCATGTCGTCCTCGATGCCGAAGCCGCGCCGCCAGTCTAGATCGCGCCGGCCCGGGTTGAACACGGCGCGATCGATGCCGCGGGTCCAAATGCCGACATTGTAGTTCATCCGCTGCTGGAGCAGCAATTGCGCCATCGAGTCGGAGGGCGCGAAGATCGCGTCGCAGCGCCGGTAGAAGCGGCGCAGCATGGCCTCGATCACCGGCTCGACGAAGCCGAAGCCGTAATAACGGGCATAAGTCTCGAAGCGGGTGTGGACCGAGGCGACGGCGGGCCTGCCGAGCCGGCGCGCGAACCTGACTGCATCGTGGCCGAGCATGTCGGGGCTGGCGACGTGGAAGATGTTGGGCGCGAACGCCTCGATGTCGCGCTTGACCCGGCGCGGGATCGGCAGGGGGAAGCGATATTCGGGCCGTCCGGGAATGGCGAAGGAGGGGATCGAGACGAGGTCGCCCATCGGCGGCAGCGCCGGCTCGGCCACCGTCGGCGAATAGATCCGCACCGCGACACCCTGGCGCAGCAGATATTCGACCAGCCTGTTGAGCGCCTGGTTGGCGCCGTCGCGCACGTAATTGTAGTTGCCGCTGAACAGGGCAATGCGAAGGCCGGTCACGTCCATTGCGGCGCGAATAGCCGCTTATGCGGGGGAGGGGAACCGCTTGGGGGCGGATCCGCCCAACCCTCATGGCGTGCGCTTAGTGGGTCTCGGAGCCCCCTCCACCGTCTTGCAGGCGGTCCCCCTCCCGGCGTGCGGGGAGGACCTCTGAGCCGTCCTGGACCCTCGGCGCGCGGCGGCCGCGGTCGAGCTTGATGCGGATGCGGGCGACGGCGGGCAGGATCATCAGGGCCAGGATGAACAGGGCAATCGCAATCTTCATGGCAGTAAAATCCAGCTAACTCCCCTGACGATAGGGCTTTGACTTCATGGGAGGCGGGGCGCCCCAAAGGAAAGGCCCCGCCGGATCGCTCCGACGGGGCCTTTTCTCATTCTGCGACGACGCGCGCCTCAGCTCTGCAGATATTCGCCTGCATCGGCGTCGGTGCCGTGGCCGCTCGGGGTGACATCGCCGAGCGGATCGTTGCCGATCGCGGCTTCCGGACCCTGGGCCAGTTCCGCTGCATGCTCCTCGGCGGCGCTGTTCGGCGCGTAGAGGCTCTCCTGCAGCGAGCGATGCTGCGCGCGGAGCGCGGCGTCGCGGCTGGTGGCGGCGATCCGGTAGCGGTTCATGCCGGCGCCGGTGCCCGCCGGGATCAGGCGGCCGACGATGACATTCTCCTTGAGGCCGTCGAGCGTGTCGATCTTGCCCTGGACCGAGGCTTCGGTGAGCACCCGGGTGGTCTCCTGGAAGGAGGCGGCCGAGATGAAGCTGCGGGTCTGGAGCGACGCCTTGGTGATTCCGAGCAGGACCGGCTTGCCTTCGGCCGGGCGCTGCTTCGGGTTCAGCTTGGCGTTGATGTCGCGCATTTCCTGCAGATCGACCTGCTCGCCGGCCAGCAGGGTGGTGTCCCCGCCGTCGGTGATCTCGACCTTCTGCAGCATCTGACGGACGATCGTCTCGATGTGCTTGTCGTTGATCTTAACGCCCTGGAGTCGATAAACTTCCTGGATTTCCGAGACCAGATATTCGGCCAGAGCAACCACGCCGAGCACCTCGAGGATGTCGTGCGGATCCGGGCTGCCGCCGATGAGGTTGTCGCCGCGCTTGACGAAATCGCCTTCCTGCACGTCGATGACCTTCGACTTGGGCACCAGATACTCGACCGGATCCGACCCGTCGTCCGGGATGATCGCGATCTTGCGCTTGGCCTTATAGTCCTTGCCGAACGCGACCCGGCCCGAGACCTTGGCGATGATCGCATTCTCCTTCGGCTTGCGGGCCTCGAAGAGCTCGGCGACGCGCGGCAGACCGCCGGTGATGTCGCGGGTCTTGGCGGCTTCGCGCGACACGCGGGCAAGCACTTCGCCGCCCTGCACGCGCTGACCGTCCTCGACCGACATCATCGCACCCGGAGCCAGCATGTAGCGGGCAGCCTCGCCGCTCTGCTCGTCGAGAAGGGTGATGCGCGGACGCAGATCCTCCTTCGAACGGGCCGAACCGCGGAACTCGGTGACGATGCGCTGGGCAATACCAGTGGCTTCGTCGGTCTGCTCGGCGAGCGTCTTGCCCTCGATCAGATCCTGGAACTTCACGATACCACCCTTTTCGGTAATCACCGGCATCATGAACGGATCCCACTCGGCGATCCGATCGCCCTTGTTCACGATGTGCCCATGATCGACCATCAGGTGCGCGCCGTAGGGGATACGGTGCGACGAGCGCTCGCGGCCGTCCATGTCGACGATCGCAAGTTCGCCGTTGCGGGCCATCGCGACGCGGCGGCCGCGCGGATCGACGATCGTCGGCAGGTCGCGAAGCTCGATCGTGCCGTCCACCGTGGCCTCGAGGTTCGAGGTCTCGTTGAGCTGGGCGGCACCGCCGATGTGGAAGGTGCGCATGGTCAGCTGCGTGCCCGGCTCACCGATCGACTGGGCGGCGATCACGCCGACCGCCTCGCCGATGTTGACCGGCGTGCCGCGGGCAAGATCGCGCCCGTAGCACTTGCCGCAGACGCCGTGCTCGCTTTCGCAGATCAGCGGCGAGCGGATCTTGACCGCCTGCACGCCGAGCTCGTCGATCTTCAAGGCACCGGCCTCGTCGATCAGTTCGCCTTCCTTGGCCAGCACGGTACCGGTCTTCTCGTCGACGATGTCGGCGGAGGGAGTCCGGCCGAGGATGCGCTCGCCAAGCGAGGCGATGACCGCGCCGCCCTGGACGATGGCGCGCATCTCGAGTGCATTCTCGGTCCCGCAATCCTCCTCGACGATCACGCAATCCTGGCTGACGTCGACCAGACGGCGGGTCAGATAGCCCGAATTCGCCGTCTTGAGCGCGGTGTCGGCCAGACCCTTGCGGGCGCCGTGGGTGGAGTTGAAGTATTCGAGGACGGTCAGACCTTCCTTGAAGTTCGAGATGATCGGCGTCTCGATGATCTCGCCCGACGGCTTGGCCATGAGGCCGCGCATGCCGGCAAGCTGCTTCATCTGCGCCTGCGAACCACGGGCACCAGAATGCGCCATCATGTAGATGGAGTTGATCTGGGCCATGCGGCCATTCTCGTCCTTGGGCTGCGCCTTGATCTTTTCCATCATGGCATTCGCGACCTGGTCGCCACAGCGGCTCCAGGCGTCGATCACCTTGTTGTACTTTTCCTGCTGGGTGATCAGGCCGTCCTGATACTGCTGCTCGTAATCCTTCACGAGTGCACGGGTCTCGTCGACCAGAGCAACCTTCTCGTGCGGGATGATCATGTCGTCCTTGCCGAACGAAATGCCGGCGCGGAAGGCGTGACGGAAGCCGAGGCCCATGATCGCGTCCGCGAACAGCACCGTCTCCTTCTGACCGGTGTGGCGATAGACGGTGTCGATGACGTCGCCGATCTCCTTCTTGGTCAGCAGGCGGTTGACGGTCTCGAACGGCACCTTGTGGC
Source organism: Sphingosinicella sp. BN140058 (assembly GCF_004135585.1). Lineage (NCBI taxonomy): Bacteria > Pseudomonadati > Pseudomonadota > Alphaproteobacteria > Sphingomonadales > Sphingosinicellaceae > Sphingosinicella > Sphingosinicella sp. BN140058. Next base: position 4,083,512 of record NZ_CP035501.1, read on the forward strand.
TCTTCGGGAGCGTCTCGCCCAGCAACATGCGGCCCGGCGTCGTCTCGAAGCGCTTCATGTACTGCTTGCCCTGCTCGTCGGTCTGCGGAACGCGGCTGACGATCTTGGTATGCAGGGTGACCGCGCCGGCGTTCAGCGCCTGGTGGACTTCCTGCATGTCGGACAGCAGGGCGCCTTCGCCCGGCTCACCCTCACGCTCCAGCGAGAGGTAATAGAGACCGAGGACCATGTCCTGCGACGGAACGATGATCGGCTTGCCGTTGGCGGGCGACAGGATGTTGTTGGTCGACATCATCAGCACGCGCGCTTCGAGCTGGGCCTCGAGGCTCAGCGGAACGTGCACGGCCATCTGATCGCCGTCGAAGTCGGCGTTGAACGCGGCGCAGACCAGCGGGTGAAGCTGGATCGCCTTGCCCTCGATCAGCACCGGCTCGAACGCCTGGATGCCGAGGCGGTGGAGCGTCGGCGCGCGGTTCAGCAGCACCGGATGCTCGCGGATCACCTCGTCGAGAATGTCCCAGACTTCCTTGCGCTCCTTCTCGACCCACTTCTTCGCCTGCTTCAGGGTCATGGAGAGACCCTTGGCGTCGAGCCGCGAGTAGATGAACGGCTTGAACAGCTCGAGCGCCATCTTCTTCGGCAGGCCGCACTGGTGGAGCTTGAGCTCCGGACCGGTGACGATGACCGAGCGGCCGGAATAGTCGACGCGCTTGCCGAGCAGATTCTGGCGGAAGCGGCCCTGCTTGCCCTTCAGCATGTCGGACAGCGACTTCAGCGGACGCTTGTTGGCACCGGTGATGGTGCGGCCGCGGCGGCCATTGTCGAACAGGGCGTCGACCGCTTCCTGCAGCATGCGCTTTTCGTTGCGGACGATGATGTCCGGCGCGCGCAGCTCCATCAGCCGCTTCAAGCGGTTGTTGCGGTTGATCACGCGACGATAGAGATCATTCAAGTCCGAGGTCGCGAAGCGGCCGCCGTCCAGCGGCACCAGCGGGCGCAGCTCGGGCGGGATCACCGGAACGACGTCGAGGATCATCCACTCCGGACGGTTGCCGGATTCGAGGAAGCTTTCGACGACCTTCAGCCGCTTGATGATCTTCTTGGGCTTCAATTCCGACTTGGTCTCGGCGAGATCCTTGAGCAGGGCCTCACGCTCGCCCTCGAGATCGAGGTCGATCAGCATCTGCTTGACCGCTTCGGCGCCGATGCCGGCGGAGAAGGCGTCCTCGCCATGCTCGTCCTGTGCCTCGATCAGCTCGTCTTCGGTGAGGAGCTGATACTTTTCGAGCGGGGTCAGGCCCGGCTCGATGACGACATAGGATTCGAAATAGAGAATCCGCTCGAGCTGCTTCAGCTGCATGTCGAGCAGCAGGCCGATGCGGCTCGGCAGCGACTTCAGGAACCAGATATGGGCGACCGGCGCGGCCAGCTCGATATGGCCCATGCGCTCGCGGCGGACCTTCGACACGGTCACTTCCACGCCGCACTTCTCGCAGACGATGCCCTTATACTTCATCCGCTTGTACTTGCCGCACAGGCATTCGTAATCCTTGATCGGACCGAAGATGCGCGCGCAGAACAGGCCGTCACGCTCGGGCTTGAACGTGCGGTAGTTGATCGTCTCGGGCTTCTTGATCTCGCCGAAAGACCAGGAACGGATGCGCTCGGGAGAGGCGATGCCGATCTTGATCTGGTCGAACGTTTCCGGCTTGGCGACCGGATTGGCGAAGTTGGTCAGTTCGTTCATGCTCTTTTCCTTCAAACCCTCTCCCCTTCAGGGGAGAGGAAGAGCCGCCGCAGGCGGCGAAGGAGAGGGGAAGACAGCGCCGCTTGCCGACTGCCCCTCTCCCCGGCCCTCTCCCCCGGCAGGTCCCATCAAAGTGCTACTTTGATGGGGGCCCAGGGGGAGAGGGAGAATTATTCTGCCGCCTCGGCGAGGCCGTCCTCGTCGTCGGCGTTGCTGTTCAGCTCGACGTTGAGACCCAGAGACCGCATTTCCTTGACGAGCACGTTGAAGCTCTCCGGAATGCCGGCCTCGAAGGTGTCGTCGCCCTTGACGATCGCTTCGTAGACCTTGGTGCGGCCGATGACGTCGTCCGACTTCACGGTCAGCATTTCCTGCAGCGTGTAGGCGGCGCCGTAGGCCTGGAGCGCCCAGACCTCCATCTCACCGAAGCGCTGACCGCCGAACTGGGCCTTGCCGCCCAGCGGCTGCTGGGTGACGAGGCTGTACGGCCCGATCGAGCGGGCGTGGATCTTGTCGTCCACGAGGTGGTGCAGCTTCAGCATGTAGATGTAGCCGACGGTCACCTTGCGGTCGAACGCCTCGCCGGTGCGGCCGTCGAAGAGCGTCACCTGACCCGAGGGATCGAGGCCCGCTTTCTCCAGCATCGCCGACACGTCCGCCTCGCGGGCGCCGTCGAACACCGGAGTGCCCATCGGAACGCCGCTGACGAGGATCGACGCCATTTCCATGATCTCGTCGTCCTCACGGGAGTCGATCTCGGCATGGTAATGGTCGCCGTAGATGTCCTTCAGCTTGGCGCGGACCTGGCCCGCATCATTGGCGTCGAACTTTTCGGCGCGATGACGGATGTCTTCCAGCATCTCCGAGATCTGCTTGCCGAGGCCGCGGGCGGCCCAGCCGAGATGGGTCTCGAAAATCTGTCCGACGTTCATGCGCGAGGGCACGCCCAACGGATTGAGCACGATGTCGACCGGGGTTCCGTCCTCCAGGAACGGCATGTCCTCGTTCGGCAGGATGCGGCTGATCACGCCCTTGTTGCCGTGACGGCCTGCCATCTTGTCGCCCGGCTGCAGCTTGCGCTTCACCGCGACGAACACCTTGACCATCTTGAGGACGCCCGGCGGCAGCTCATCGCCGCGCTCCAGCTTCTCGATGCGATCCTCGAGCCGGCGACGGATCGCAGCTTCGGCATCGTCATATTGCGCCTTCACCGCTTCGAGATCGGCCTGGACACGGTCATCCTTGACCGCGAACTTCCACCATTCGTGACGCTCGACGCTGTCGAGGGTCTCGAGGTCGATGTCGCCGCCCTTCTTGACGCCCTTCGGCGCCGCGGTGGCGTTCTGGCCGAGCAGCATCTCGCGAAGACGCGAATAGGTCGCGCGCTTCAGGATGGTGCGCTCGTCGTCGGCGTCCTTGCGGAGCCGATCCTTTTCCTCCGCCTGGATGGCACGGGTACGGTCGTCGATGTCGATGCCGTGACGATTGAAGACGCGGACCTCGACCACCGTTCCGGCCACGCCCGGGGGCAGGCGGAGCGAGGTGTCGCGAACGTCGGAGGCCTTCTCGCCGAAGATGGCGCGGAGGAGCTTCTCCTCCGGAGTCATCGGGCTTTCGCCCTTCGGCGTGATCTTGCCGACCAGGATGTCGCCCGGCTCCACTTCGGCGCCGATATAGACGATTCCGGCCTCGTCTAGGTTGCGCAGCGCTTCTTCGCCGACGTTCGGGATGTCGCGGGTGATGTCTTCGGGCCCAAGCTTGGTGTCGCGGGCCATCACCTCGAATTCTTCGATGTGGATCGAGGTGAAGACGTCGTCCTTGACGATCCGTTCGGAGATCAGGATCGAATCTTCGTAATTGTAGCCGTTCCACGGCATGAACGCGACCAGCACGTTCCGGCCGAGGGCGAGCTCGCCCATCTCGGTCGAGGGACCGTCGGCGATGACGTCACCGGCGTTGACCACGTCTCCCACCTTCACCAGCGGACGCTGGTTGATGCAGGTATTCTGGTTCGAACGCTGGAACTTCATCAACGTGTAGATGTCGACGCCGGACTTGCCGGCCTCGATCTCGCCGGTCGCGCGGATGACGATACGGGTCGCGTCGACCTGATCGACGATGCCCGAGCGGCGGGCGGCGATGGCGGCGCCGGAATCGCGGGCGACCGTTTCTTCCATGCCGGTGCCGACGAACGGCGCCTCGGCACGAACCAGCGGCACTGCCTGGCGCTGCATGTTCGAGCCCATCAAGGCGCGGTTGGCGTCGTCATTTTCCAGGAAGGGGATGAGCGAGGCGGCGACCGAGACCAGCTGCTTCGGCGACACGTCCATCAGGGTGATGATGTCGCGCGGCGCCATCAGGAACTCGCCGGCCTGACGGGCCGAGATGAGATCCTCGATCAGATTGCCGTTCTCGTCGATCTCGGCATTGGCCTGGGCGATCGTGTGCTTACCCTCTTCCATCGCGGAGAGGTAGACCACGTCGTTGGTGACCTTGCCGTCGTTCACCTTGCGGTACGGCGTTTCGATGAAGCCGTATTTGTTGACCCGGCTGAAGCTGGCGAGCGAGTTGATCAGGCCGATATTCGGCCCTTCCGGAGTCTCAATCGGGCAGATGCGGCCATAATGGGTCGGGTGGACGTCGCGAACCTCGAAGCCCGCGCGTTCGCGGGTAAGGCCGCCCGGCCCGAGCGCCGACACGCGACGCTTGTGCGTCACTTCGGAGAGCGGGTTGGTCTGGTCCATGAACTGCGACAGCTGTGAGGAACCGAAGAATTCGCGCACCGCGGCCACCGCCGGCTTGGCGTTGATCAGGTCGTTCGGCATCACGGTCGAGACGTCGACCGAGCTCATCCGCTCCTTCACCGCGCGCTCCATGCGGAGCAGGCCGACGCGATACTGGTTCTCGAGCAATTCGCCGACCGAACGCACGCGTCGGTTGCCGAGATTGTCGATGTCGTCGATGTCGCCCTTGCCGTCCTTCAGGTCGACCAGGGTCTTGACGACCGCGATGATGTCTTCCTTGCGGAGCGTCGTCACCGTGTCCTCGACCTGCAGGTCGAGACGCATGTTGAGCTTGACGCGGCCGACCGCAGACAGGTCGTAGCGCTCCGGATCGAAGAACAAGCCGGCGAACAAAGCGTCGGCGGTCTCGCGCGTCGGCGGTTCGCCGGGGCGCATCACGCGGTAGATGTCGGCAAGCGCCTGATCGCGATCCTCGGCCTTGTCGGCCTTCAGCGTGTTGCGCATCCAGGCGCCGATGTTGACGTGATCGATGTCGAGCAATTCGATCCGATCGATGCCGGCCGCGTCGAGGCGCTCGAGATTTTCGGGCGACACTTCGTCACCGGCCTCGATGTAGATCTCGCCACTATTCTCGTTGATCAGATCGAACGCCGAATAACGGCCGAAAATCTCTTCGGTCGGGATGACGAGCTGGGTGAGGCCATCCTTGGCCGCCTTGTTGGCGGCGCGCGGCGTGATCTTGGTGCCGGCGGCGAAGGCGATCTCGCCGGTTTCGCCGTTGACGATGTCGAAGGTCGGCTTCTGGCCGCGCCAGGTCTCGGCGACATAGGGGATCTGCCAGCCATTCTTGCCGCGGACGAAGGTCACGCGATCGTAGAAGGTGTTGAGGATCTCCTCGCTCGACATGTCGAGCGCGTGCAGCAGCGCCGTCACCGGCAGCTTGCGCTTACGGTCGATACGGACGTTGACGATGTCCTTGGCGTCGAACTCGAAATCGAGCCATGAGCCGCGATAAGGGATAACGCGGGCGGCAAAGAGATACTTGCCCGACGCGTGGGTCTTGCCGCGGTCGTGATCGAACAGCACGCCCGGCGAGCGGTGCATCTGGCTGACGATGACGCGCTCGGTGCCGTTGACGATGAACGTGCCGTTGTGCGTCATCAGCGGCATGTCGCCCATGTAGACGTCCTGCTCCTTGATATCGAGCACGGAGCGGGTCTCGGTATCGGGATCGACCTCGAACACGATCAGGCGAAGGGTGACTCGCATCGGGGCGGCATAGGTCATGCCGCGCTGACGGCATTCCTCGATGTCGTACTTCGGATCCTCGAGTTCGTAATTGACGAAATCGAGCTCGGCGGTGCCGGCGAAATCGCGGATCGGGAAGACCGAGCGGAGCGTCTTCTCCAGGCCCGAGACATAGGCGTCCTGGGGCCGCGAGCGCAGGAACTGCTCGTAGCTGTCGCGCTGAACCTCGATGAGGTTCGGCATTTCGGAGACTTCGTGGATGTTTCCGAAGATCTTGCGGATGCGCTTGGAGGCCGTCGAGCGGGTCTCGGGGGCCTTGGGAGCGGTGGTCGCCATGGAGGTTTTTCTCGCCTTCGCCGTCAGAATTGGGCGCGCCTGAAGACGCAAAAAGCCGCGAGTCCCTCTGACCGGAGACCGCAGCTTCAGCGTCCTGAATTCCCCATCGGCTCAATGCGTTGAACACGCTGCGCGACGGCGTGTCCTGTTCCGATGCCTATGGGGTGTGACGGCTATTTAGGGACGCGGACCGGCGATGTAAAGCCCTGGTTACGGGGATTTACGGAGGCTCGGCGCGCGAGCCGTCACAGTGCGCCGAAAGGGTCCTGGGGCGGGGAAGCGATCGGGACCGCATCCGGCACCATCCTCACGCCGCGATCCCGCCGCGCCGGAGCTTTGTGACGATCGACGGGGGCCGCGGCGATCCCGGCGGAGACCGGTCCGAGCCGCCGCGCCGGAGCGCGCCACCGGGTCTCGGTGCTGACATCAGACCGGAAGCGGGACGAGGAAGAGCGGGCGTTTGTCACCAGGGGCGGGATCGCGCGCCGCCCGGGGAGCGCGCGCGGCGACGCCGTCGGTCGCGACTGGTGCGTGCGGCACATACCAGGGTCCTGATCCTCGGCTGAGACCACGTCGGACGCTCGCTCGTGGATGTCGGGCTCGCCTGGGCTGGAAACAGGCGAAATACAGGTGGAAGCCGGATCCGGGAGGAGCGGATCGGCGGCGAGCGGGGCGCTGCCCGCGTCCGAAAGAACAGGCGAAATACAGGCTGACGGCGAACCGGGATCAGGCGCGCCGAGGACCGGAGGGGCGTGCCGGCGACCGAAAGAACAGGCGAAATACAGGCTGGCGCGCGGCAGGGGGGCGCAGACGTGGCAAAGGCTCCATGCCCGCCGGCGGTAAACGAGTCCGTTAAAACAGGTGAAATACAGGCTGGGGATGCTGCGGGGACCGGTTGCGCGCCTGCAATCGCCTGGGCGGCGCCTGCGCCGTTGGAGGCTTCGTCTGCTCGGCAGGGCGGAGGGGCGGGTTCGGGCGAACCAGAAGCGGCTTGCAGCAGCGATGCGCGGTGGTGCGAGAAACGCGGCGGGCCCGCCATGTGGCCGTGGTCACCGGACGGGATGGGCCGGGCTTCCACGCGTGTGGCGTGATCGTCCATGTCGTTCTCCTCTCGGGCGTGGGCATCGAGGCGAAAGCGATCGGCCATGAGGATGCTTGCTCCCGGCCCCTGTTCCCTGAACGTTCCTACCATGTCGGCCCACATGGAGGCAAGGGAAAGTTGCGAAAGGCGCAAGCTGCTCGATCTGAATGCAGAGTGCCGCGGCGACTTGGATCGGTAGCACCGCTCGGCTTCGCTTCGGCCCGGGCTGAAGACCAGCGCCGACCCTTCAGCGAAAGAACGATGTCGGCGCACTGGCGCGTGCGATCCTTGCCGGCGCCGTGCGCCGCTAGGCCCGACACATCCGGCACGAAGAACAGGAAACGCCGCGAAGAGCACGAAGCGGCCGGAGGAGCCGGCCAGCCAAATGCGCGCCGGCGAATGAAGCGAGTTTCGATGCGGCGGCGCCGAATGCCCGCTTTGGCGCCGTTCGGGCAGGGAGGGCGACGCTTCCGGAACGGATCGTGCGACCTGCAAGTGGGGTGTGCGTGCTATGGCGCTCGGTGATGGTTTTGAGCCAGCCCGTTTCGACGAATAGCCCTCGAGTGAGCACAAGCGTAGCGAAAGGGCGTCGCAATGATCTTCATCTTCTGGTGGACGGCGACGCTCGTGCTGATGCTCGTGAACTTGGGTTACCTTGCTCGAAAGGTTCGTGAGGACCATCGCGAGGGACGGCGAGCGTGGCGCTTCGTGGGCGTGCTGGCCTTGATCGGAGCTGGCTCGTGGCTGTTGTTTCTCCTCTGGTTCGGCTTCCATGCATTGATGAGCGTCTGAACGGCACCTGCGCTCCCGGGGAGAGCGGGCTCCGACCTTGCCGGCCGTGCGTGTCTGAGCCGGTCTAAGTTCGAGCTGGTGCATGGCCACTCCGAACGTCGAGAGGCGCCACCAGGGGCCTTCGCCGTCGTTCCACGCGCCCGGCAGGGAACAGCCGGAGGGGCGGATTGCACGTCTTGCCGGACCATCGGCGTAGCGCGGCCGAGGGACATGAACTACCCTGCACAAGGGCTGGGGGAACCCGGCGAGCGGAGGGCTATCGCGCTCGTTCCGGGATGGAGAGGGTAAAGATGGATCGCAGGACGGTGCTTGGCGCGGGCGTGATGCTTGCAGGTCTGGGCGTGGGGCCGGCTCATGCCCGGGAGAGCGGGACTCGGCCGGCACCGGCTCTCGTCCACGTGTTCAGCGTGACGGTTTCGATCGGCGCGCCTCAGGAACTCGGGATCGTGGACGGCGCGCGCAAGCGGGTCATTCCGATCACCGGGGGAGAGGTTCGCGGGCCGCGGCTCTCGGGCAAGGTCCTGCCGGGAGGCGCCGACTGGCAGACGATCCGGTCCGACGGTGTTGCCGACATCCTTGCCCGCTACACGCTCCAGGCGGACGATGGCGGCTTGATTTCGGTCATCAACCCTGGCTTCCGACGAGGGCCCGCGAAGGTTCTGGCGCGGATCGCCAACGGTGAGGCGGTCGACCCCTCGCTCTACTATTTCCGAACGACGCCCAGGTTCGAGGCGGCTGTTCCCGGGCCTCATGCCTGGCTGACGTGCAGCGTGTTCGTCTGCTCAGCCGCCCGCTATGCCGAGCGCGTGGAACTCGACATCTTCGAGGTGGGCTGAAGCGCGAGCAGAGGATTCCGCTCCCGGAGCGGGAACACAGGCGATGTCCGCTTGTGAGGGTCGACGCCGACCTTCGGCGATGCACCGTCGAATGTCCGCTTCGGGGCAGGACGATGGATCGCGATCCTGCGATTGACGGTAGCGATCGGATGACCGGGTTGGGTGCAGGCTGTGTGAAAACTCGCTCCGCACTGCGCACTGTAGAATAATCTTCTATTCGCCGTAGTGCTTCGCTTGCGGCAGCCGCTTCGAAGCATTGAAACCAGCGGATTTGGGTGGCAAACTCGTCAATGGGGCCGGTCCCGCGTTCGCTCAGGAGAAATCTTCTACCGCGTCAAGGCGGAGTGGAGTGGTGTTTCACACACCCTCGGTGGAAAAGCGACATTCGCAGGAGCTCACTGGTGGTCGAAGACCCTTGCGATGAACGCCTTCACAGCCTGTTCCACCTGTTGCGGGTTTGTCTCCCAGATGAAGTGACCGGCGTTCGGGAGGCGAACCACCTGTGCATTCGGATTCGCGCGGGCGACGTCATCTGCCTGTGCCGCGACTTCAGCCGATCGGCGCCGGTAGCGCTCGCTGTCGCAATCGTCGTCGCAACGAGGCGGAACGGCCACGACAGAAAGGATTGGAACGTCGATCTGCGAATAGAGCCGAAAACCATTCATCACCGCGGCCTGCAGAGCCAATTGTGGGCTCGACTGTGACGTCGCAGGACGATCAGGTGCGCCCTCCAAGGCCTTCTCGTACCAATCCAGACCATCAGAGAGCCTGAGCAGGTCGCGCCTGAGCTTTGCTACCAGCGTCCGGCCGTCGCTGGGCTGCGCAGTTCCTAGGAGCGCGAGGTCACGCCGGACCTCTGCTGCGATAGGGTAGACCGCGCGTGAGTGCGGGCCGTAGAAAGCCTGCGGTTCTGCGGCTTCGAGGTAGATCAGACCGCCGATTTCCTGGGGGTAGCGCGTTCCAATCTCGCTGAGTTCCTGGCCGGCGATCGAATGGCCGACGATGATCGGCCGCTTCAGTTCCAGGCGTCTGATCACGGTCATGACATCCAACGCCAGGCGCTCGGGTGTATAATTTTGCTCGATCGGGAGCGGATGACTCGATACGCCGAATCCCCGGCGGGTAATCGAAACCACGCGATGGTCCGCGGTGAACTTCTCCGCAAACCCATCGAAATCTTGCGCGGTCCCGCCGAACCCAGCGAGGAAGACCATCGGCCGTCCCGAACCGCTCCATTCGAGCACCTCGAGTGAGACGTTCTTTTCGACCTCGACCATTTGGCTGGTCATCGGCTTCGCTTGTCCCGCGCTCGACGCGCAGAGGAGCAATGCAGCCAAGATCCAAGTGGACCTAATCAAGTCAGTTATCCTTCGCGTGGTACGGACGAGCACAGCAGCATGTCACACCCACGCTGGCAATCCGCTCACGATGGATGGGTGGGTAGCCTGGTTAGTGTTACTCCTCCTCATCCACCGAACGGCGCAAGGCCGTACCGCATGGGCGTTGCCCTGGCGTTCGTAACCGGACCTCCGGCGCGGCTCTGTCGATCGCTCCGGGAACAGCTAATTCGGGTGGAACCGCGCTGTAGCCGTCTACGGCTAGCACCCGCGTCCCATCGTCGCTCTTTCACGCGCAATCCGACGTTCGCCTGCTCCGCACTCATTCAGCTGATTCCCGTGAGATCCGAGACGCGGCGACTTGTAAGCGTTTGTCTGGGCGAGGCGGTCGAGCCTGCCAGAGCGAAAGGCCTGTGACGATGACGAGGAGCAAAATCCCGCCATCGCGAAGATGATCCAGCTTGTCTGCCAACTCCGGGTAGCCACGTAGATAACGCGCTGAGAGCAGGAGGCCGAGTGCTACGCCGGTGCCGGCCATCCGTAGGTTTTCAAGATACAATGGCACAGTGTTTCCTACATCCTCTAAAGCTGCGATGTGGCACTAACAGGATCTGCCAATGTCCGGAAAGGGTCGAAGCACGTCCTAGGTTCTCACCTGGCGCACGCCGGCGGCGAACGTCAGGGGGCCGCGCGGAAGCGGACCTTCGCAGCGTCGCCTGGCGATTGTCATTTACGGGTATTTCGCACCGGGCGTCGTGCGCATTCCTCTTCGGATGGCATCTCGTCCAGTTCGACAACCCTCGTGAAGACGAATTGCTCGTCCGCAGGCCACATGCTCGTTGCTTTGTGCGGCGCCACGAAGCCGACGCCGACGATTCGAAAGCAAACGCCATCCCGTCGGTTCCTGTATGCATCCATCATCGCTTCGGAGTAGGTCGGGTCCCAAGTCTTATCCTCGAACTGGTAAGGCAGAGCCCGCTGGCCTGGAAGATCGTCCGGATAGAAACTCGGGTATTCCCAGGGACGTTCGTCCAGCCTCATCTGGATATTTGCCGCTCGAAAGGGTTCCATTGCGACCTGAGCCGACGGCAACGATGATCGGCATCGCGGCGGTCCGCTTGCAGGGAGGCGAAATGCGCAAGGCAGCCTTTTACATCATGCTGGTGGCCGGTTCCGCCGGCTGCTTGTCGGCATGCGAACGTCGATCCGAGCCGCAAGCCAAGGCGAAACCCGCCGTGGAAGGCGAAGACGTTGCCGGTCAGGACCCGGCTATGGCGAAGAAGCTGGCCGAGGCGAAGGCCGCCTATGCAAGCCTGACGCCGGCAGAAAAGGCGAAACTGGCCGCGGAGATGAAGAAGGTGAAAGGCACGCTGCCCATGTCTCTCGCCGACGCGGGATCGATCAAGATCCGGCCGGACGGCAAGCCCGAGACGACGCTCGCACAGGCGGCGCCAATAGGTACTCCCACACTCGTTGCAGCGTGGGCCAGCTGGTGCATCCCGTGCAAGATGGAGGCGCGCGAGCTGGCGCGGCTGCGCCAACATTATGGTCGCGACAAGCTCAACATCGTGTATCTCAACATCGGCGACCCCGAAGTGGAGCGCGCCAAAGGGCCTGCGTTCCTGCGCGACGCCGCCGCCGAACAGCTTGGCCTTACGATGCTCGACCAGTCGGATTTCCTGAAGCTGACCCGGGTGAATCAGCTCAGCGTGCCGCGCGTCCTCGTCTTCGATCGCGCCGGCAAGCCGAATGCGGTCATCGCCGGCGCCGTTGCGGGCGGGCGAGATCTGCGCTTGGCCGACGCCATCGAGAAGGTCGTGGGTTAGCCGGCTTTCGCACCTTTTCCTTAGCCGCCGCCTGCCCCGGTAAGTCTCAGCCGCGGCCCGCTCGAAAAACGTGGATCAGGCGGCGCAGTCGGCCGGCCTTCGGCGCGTCCCCGCCGTTGCCGACCACCGCAGTGAAGTTCGGCCTCCCCGACGAATGATCATCGCGATCGTGTCGATACCCGGTCAGATGCTCAGCCAGCTCGACGGGAATTTCGAAGGTGTAATCGACTTCGCTCCCGTCGCCGCCTTCTTCCTCCAATTGGTCCATCAGGCGGACTCTAATCGCGGAGAGTTGCTCCGGAAGAGCGCCGATGCCCTCCAGGTGGCGGAGATCCTGCTGTGCATCATGGGCAACGGACCATTGCTGCCGCCCCTTCGAGAAGAAGCTGACCGAACTGAACATGACGTGCTCGTCCGCCTGACAGACGATGACCTCGTTTTCGGCCAGCGAAACCGTCAGCGCCGTCCTCGAACCGAAGCTGAAATCGTTCGAGAACAAGATCGCCCAGCCCGTCGGGAGGTCGGCGGCCGAGAGAGGTGCCTCGTTATCCTCATCCGGCTCGCCCGTGTCCGTCAGCTGCAGGCGCCGCAGAAGCTTCACCTTGCTCATGTTCCTGACAGCAAGCCACGAGATGGAATATCCCATTGTTCGCCCCGTTCGAAGAAACGGCAGCTTACAACGCCGCGAGAGGTCCGCAACCGGTGTCGATGGCCTGCTCGGCGTCCGACTGCCGCGCAGCGAACCGACCTTGGGCACGGCCGCACGATCTGCCCGCGAGGCGAAAGCAGAGGTCGTGCTCGCCAGCGCAATTGCTTGATCGGAAAGATGGACCGTTCGAACCGCGCACGTTGACACGCATCCGGCCGTCAGGGCATCGCATCTCGGATGCGTGCCCTTCTGCTCCTGGCGGCGCTGGCCCTGTCCACAGCTGCGCATCCGGCTTCTGCCGCCGCTCTGCCCGACCGGTGGAAGACCTACATCAATGTCCGGTACGGCTTCGCCATCTGCTACCCGTCGGGCCTGTTCGAGGCGCAGGGGGAAGCCGACAATGGCGACGGACAGGTCTTCAAGGCACGCGACGGCGCCGAGTTGCGCGCGTTCGGCACGAACAACGTCCTGGACCGTAGCCTTGCCGCCGAATTCGCGGCGCAAGTCCGATCCTTCATCGGACGGAACGGCAAAATCACTTACCGGGTGACGCGGCCGGGGTGGGAGGTCGTCTCCGGTACCAACGGCGGGTCACGGCTCTTCTACGCCAAGACGTTCGCACGAAACGATCAGTTCATCACCTTTCAGCTGACATATTCGAAGGCTGCGACACAGCGCTATCGGCCGGTGGTCGATCGCCTGGCCCAATGCTTTCGGCTCACCCAAGGACATAGCTGAGGGCCCGATCCGGAACGTCCGGAAAGGTCGGCCCCGGGGCGGTGCCGGCGAGAAAGGCGCCTGTCAGCCGAAAAGTCAAACGGTCGCGCCGAACCTGACGCCCGTCGGCACATGATGGTTCGTCGCAAGACGGACGTTCTCATCGACCCCGGCTTCGCGCGGCGATGGCAGGTAGCGACCGGCACGTATCCGGCGCGATCAGCCGTCGCCGCTGGCGGCCCGGCGTCTCGCCATCTTGGCCAGCAGGCCGTCGGCAATGCCGGGCCGCGCCCAGGGACAGACGGCGATGCAGAGGCCGCACCCGGCATTGTCGGCAAAGTAGGGAATGCACGTGTCGAAATCGACATACCAGCGTTCGACACCCCGCACCCATTGCTTGGAGTCGCCGATCGCACCGGGCGGGCAGGCGTCGGCGCACACCCGGCAATGGGTGCAGAAATCGTCGGCGCCGAACGTCTCCGACCGGCCGAACGCAAGCGGCATGTCGGTGGTGACCCCGGCGAGCCGAAGGTTCGAACCGTAGGTGCGGTTGATCAGCGAGCCATGCTTCCCGAGCTCGCCCAGTCCGGCCTCGATCGCGGGCGGGATCAGCAGCAGCGCCGACGCGCGCGGTCCGGGATAGGCATGTGCCGAGAAGCCCTGGCGCCGGATCCAGTTGGCCAGGGCGAAGGCGGTTCGGGTGCCGCGGGCATATTGGCGGCCGACCTCGGCGATGCCGGCGCCGTTGTCCGGCGTGCTCGGCAGTTGGCGCAGCCGTTCGTAATCGTGCGATACGCCGAGGATGATCACGTTCGGCTCTTCGATCGCATAGCCCTCGACGACATGGTGCTCCTTGAGCGGCGTGGCCCCGAACAGATCGGCCTCGTTGGCGAGGGCGAAGTCTCGTGCCAAGGTCGTCCATGCCTCCGGCGACCGGGTTGCCCGGTCCGGCGCGATCGGCTCCAGGGGCGGGTGATCATAAGCGGCGGCGAAAGCGTCGCGCGCTTCCTCCGTCACCCGGCACGATGCGCCGGCGACCGCCTGCAGGGCGCCGAACGGATGCTGGTCCGACGGATGCCAGAACATCGGCGAGGCGCGGCGGGGCTCCCGCTCGCCAAGGCCGTTGATCCCGTTGCCAGAGGCATCCGGAATCGCGGCGGCAACGGCAGGGGACGGTGTGTAGGGACGCGGATCACGGCGCGGCATCTTCGCTCTCCTCACAGATCGATGGCGGCGCGCAGGCCGAACTGGCGCGGGGGCAGCGGCACCACGAAGAGGTCGCCGCCCAGCAGCGGATCGCTCGACGGGAAACTGTAGTCGAACGTGTCGAACAGATTGTCGACGAAGGCCGTCAGGCGCAGACCGCCCGGCCCTTCGTAGCTGACGCTGACGTCGACCCGGTCGTAAGCGGGGGCGGTCAGCTGGTCGCCCGAGCGGGAGGCGCGGGTATTGTCCTGATAGGTGATCGCGTCGACGTAGCGATACTCCGCGTGCAATGCGATCCGGCGGTCGCGGCCGAGCGGCAAGGCGTAATCGGCGGCCGCGAACAATGTCGTTTCCGGCACGTTCTCGAAGGGAGTGCCTGAAAAGTCGGTACGGTCGCTGGCCGTGAACACCCGTACGAAATCATCGAACCGGGACCTTGAATAGGAGGCCGATCCGCGCAGCTGAAGCTGATCGGAGGGATGGGCGACGACCTCGATCTCGGCGCCGTCGACATGGGCACGCGCGGCGCTTTCGACGACGCTGACCGGGGTCGGCCCGCCGGTCGGGATGACGTTGATCAGCTGCTGGTTGCGGATGTCGATATGGTAGAGCGCGGCGTTGAAGGTGGCACGCCGATCGAACAGGCGGGTCTTCGCGCCGATTTCGTAATTCTTCGAGGATTCATCTTTGTAGGGCAGGTTGCTGGCCGCATTGCCGGGGAAGCGATTGATGCCGCCCGCTTTCCAGCCTTCCGCATAGGTGGCATAGAGCAGGATGTCGGCCGCCGGCCGGTACGATATCGAGCCCGTCCAGGAGACATTGTCGAAATCGTCGCGGGCGTCGCGAACGACCGGCTGGACGGAGTTGACCGGCGGGCCGAACACCTGGACGCGCTGGCCCGTTCCCTCCACTTTCTCGTGCGACCATCGCCCGCCTGCGGTCACCTCCAGCCTGTCGGTCACATGATAGATCGCGTTGGCAAAGCCGGCGATGCCATCGCGATCGTCCCGATAATCCTCGTAGATGTAGAGCGCAGCCGGGAATGGCGCGACGCCGCGACCGACCCGACGGTCGCGGCGCTGATCCTGCCGCTGGTCGAACAAATAGGTGCCGGCAAGCCAGTCGATCGGCCCCGCGCGGCCGTTCAGCCGCAGCTCCTGGCTGACGAAGCGCTGCTGGATCTCGACGTCGAGAGTCGCGCCGCGGAAGCTTTGCGGCGTGGCGGCAAGCGGCGGCGCGGCCGGCAGGGTCACCGGGTTTTGGGCGGTGATACGGCTGTCCATGTCGGTGAACACGTCCGAGCTCGTGTAGCGCGCGCCGCTGATCGAGGTCAGGGTCATGCCGCCGCCGAGCTGCGCAGTGACGTTGAGCTGTGCCCCGCGATTGTCCTTGCGGTCCGGTGAGTCCTGATCGACGACGCTTTCGTAGCGGCGGGTCGCCAGGCGCACGCCGCGGATCGCCTCATTATAATCGCGGTCGCTCCAATCGCCGATCAAGGCCACGTCGATTGTGTCGCTCGGCGTCCAGCGCAGCGTTCCCCGCAGGGCGCTCTGACGATACCAGCCCTGCCGGTCGCCGCTGACGATGTTGTGCAGAAAGCCGTTCGAGCGGCGGTGCTCGGCGCCGATGCCGGCATAGAGGCCGGTGCCGATTTGGCCGCTGATCACGCCCTGGAGCCAGTAGCTGTCGAATTCCGCAGCTTCCAGGCGGAGGCGGCCGCGCAGATCTGGCCCGGGCATGCGGGTCACCAGGTTCACGGCGCCGCCCTGTGTGTTGCGACCGAACAGGGTGCCTTGAGGGCCGCGCAGCACCTCGACCCGGGCGATGTCGAGGAAGCTCGTGTCGAAGCCCATTTGCGGCAGGTACATGCCATCGACGAACACGCCGACGGCAGGCTCCAGGCCCGCGTTGAAGCCCACGCCGCGCATGGTCAGATAGGCGAAATCGGCGCTGTTGTTGACGCTGCCAGGCGCGACGAACAGCCCCGGCACCTCGGCCGTGAGGTCGTTGACGTCCTGAACGCCGCGCCGCTCGAGTTCAGTGTCGCTGATCGCCGTCACCGCCATCGGCACGTCCTGCAGCGTCTCGGCCTGCTTGCGTGCGGTGACGAAGATCGCGTCCGGTGCGGCGGTGGCGTCATCGGCGTCGCTTCCGGTCTGCGCCGACGCCGGCGATGCGCAGAGCGCGAGCAAAGACAATCCGCCAAGAAGCGGGCCCAAAGATCGTTGCATTCGGTTTTCCCCTCCGCCCGTTTCCGGGCTCCGAGCGGAGAAATGGAGCGGTGAATCTCTCGCTGGCAAGGGCCGTTCGCATCGCCTGCCGACGATTTCCGACGCCGCGATCCAGTCTGTGGCACGCAAGGCACAAGGTAGGTACGTACCTACGTTCGTCTTCGAAACCGAGCAATGATTTCGGACGCTTCTGTTGGGATCCTGGCGGCTCGAGCAAGCGGGACCGACTGGCTGCCCCATCTATCTTCGCCGTGATTCTGGTCTTGTCCGAAGCCTGCGCGGACGGCGGCATCGTGTCGAAGCCGGGCTCGGCATCCGCCGGTGCCTACACCGTAGCGACGCGCCGTTGCGCGGACCGGACCTTCGAACGCCGCGGCGGCGAACCAAAGTGTCGCAGTTTCGGCGCGACGGAGAAATGGGCATTCGCCTGAACGCGGTGCGGACGCTATGCCGTCACCCATGACGAGCTCTGCCGCGGTCGAACGTGCTTATGAACTGGCCCGATCAGGCCAGTGCCGCAGTGTTGCGGCGATCATCCGGCGCTTGCCCGAAGAGGACCGGGCGGCTGTCGAAGACCATCTGAGGACGCCGTCCGCCCGGCGGGATCTCATTCTCGTCTGCAGCGACGCCTGGCTCGCAGCGGGGTAGCACTCGCGGCGGCCCACCTCGCGGCGGCAAAGGTGGAGAGCCGGCCCGCTGCGAAGATCGCGCGGCGGTCTGGCCCTGGGACTTCGGGTGTGGCAGGAGCCGGGCACCGCCGAGCATGAGGGGCACGCCATGGATCTTGTCATGATTGCGCAGATTGCTCCGTCGCTGATCTTGTCGTCGATCGTGTTCGCGCCGTTCTACATCCTGTTCAAACGTGCAGGTCGGTCGGGCTGGTGGGCGCTGGTCTCGTTCATCCCGTTGCTTGGTCTTGTCGGGGTGCCCTGGATGCTCGTGCTGATAGGCCGGAAGAGCCCTCCCGTCGTGGAGGTTTTCCGGTAGAGCCGGCCTTTGGCGCGGAGCCTTCCCGGCTTGAGACTCCGGCCTTCGTCGGAATGACAGGCGGTGGGCGAACCGCGACAGGAGAGTTGGCAGAATAGCCGTGGACAGACATGTGTATTATCTGCATAGTACACCCTCTGACCAGGAGACTGCCATGTTCGACAATCCTGTGGCGCAGCGAACCGCGATCGCGGCCGGGGTGGGAGCGCTTATCGCAATCCCGGTGCCGTTCGTCGGGCCGATCTTCGGTGCCGTGGTCGGCGCCGGCATCGGCTTTTTCACGGCCAAGCGCCGCTGACGCGATCGTCCTGGCGCATCGAACCTGGCATTGCGCGCGTCTCATTCCTTTAAGCTTGTCTCCGTCTGGCTGCGACGAAGGTGCAAAACGGTGCAGGCGAAGCCGCGAAGGAGCGATAAGCCGGATCGAGATGGAAGTCTGCCGCAGGATCGGGTTGGTCGCGTTCGTTCCCGGCCGCTCGCAGCGGCGGCGCTTGCCCTTTGCGCCGCGCTTTTCCGCACGGAGATCCCGGCCCTCGCCGGGATGACGAGTGTGGGAGGTGTGCGGCGTTTCTGGCGTTCGGCCGCGGGGCGGCGCTTGCCCTCCGCGCAGCGCCTTCCCGAACGGAGATCCCGGCCTTCGGCGCGCTGACGGGTTAGGAACGCCCCGGTATGTCCGCCGGCGCGATCTTGCGGCGGATCAAAGCCTGATCGTTCCGCCGCCGGCCGCCGAGCGGTAGATGGCGTCGACGATGCGCATGTCCTGGAGGCCCATCTCGCCGGAGATGAGCGGCTGCCGATCGTTGAGAATGCATTCGGCCATGTGATCGAGCTGGCCAACGAACTGGTTGACCGCTGGGCCGGGAGGCGGGGTGAGCTGTTCCTTGCGGCCGTCCCGGGTGAGGCTCAGCGTCTGGCCTTCATAAGGCGTTGCCGGCTCGAGCTCGATCCGGCCCTTGTCGCCGGTCAGGCGGACGAAATTGTGGTTGGAGCTGTAGGACGACATGCCGTGGTTGATCGCGCCCGACGGGAATTCGAGCGTCCAGGCGCTCAGATCCTCGACCTCGGCAAAGCGCGGGTCCTTGCGATCGGTGGTGCTGCGCGCGGTGACCGCGACCGGCTCCTCGCCGGTGAGATAGCGGGCCGCCTGGACGGAGTAGACGCCCATGTCCATCAGCGAACCGCCGCCGGCGAGCGCCTTCTTAAGGCGCCACTTGGTCGGATCGCCCTGGACGAAGCCGTGTTCGGCGAGCAGGTAGCGCGGGCGGCCGATCGCGCCGTCTCGGACCAGCCTGATCGCGTGGAGATTGTGCGGCTGGAAATGGCTGCGATAGCCGACCGCCAGCTTCTTGCCTGCCTTGCTGCAGGCGGCGATCATCGCCTCGGCCTCGGCGACGCTGACCGACATCGGCTTTTCGGTGACGACATGCTTGCCCGCCTGCGCCGCCCGGATGGTATATTCGGCGTGCATGCTGTTGGGCAGGATGACGTAGACAACATCGACGTCGGGATTGTCGCGGATCCGATCGAACGTCTGGTAGCTGTACAGCGAGCGTTCCGGGACGTCGTACTGGGCGGCAAGAGTTCGTGCCTTGGCAGGGTCGCCGCTGACCAGAGCGGCGAGGCGGCTGAAGCGGCAATTGGCGAATTGCGGCATGATGATCCGGGTGGCGTAATAGCCGAGGCCGACGATCGCATAGCCGATCTTGCGCGCGGGCGGCTCGGCGGCGCGGCAGGCGCCGGCGCTCGCCGCGGCGGCAAGCCCGCTGAGCCCGATCAGAAGGTCGCGCCTGTCCAGATCCGCCATACACTCTCCCTTCGCGTTGCCCCGGGCATAAAGGAGCAGGCGCGGCGGCGCCAGCCGGCCGATGGTCGGGGTTCCCAAGTGCCCGCCCGGGGAGCGGCACGCGCGCTGCGCTCGGGCGTTGGCCCGGGCTGGATGGAGGTTGGCGATGAGCAAGAAGAGCAAGGGGGATGTCGCAGGGAGCGACGCCGGGGAGACGGGCGGGGTGCCCGCGATGGCAGCCGCCGGGCCGCCGCCGCTGCCGCGCCTGCTGGCGGCGCGGGAGAGCGCCGAAGTGGAGGCGCGGATCGGCGGCTTCGGCTTTCACGCACGGGCCGAGATCAGCCCCGCCGGACTGTTGGCGATCGGCGGGCTGGTCGGTACGATTCTGCTGTCGACGGCAGTCGTGGTGCGCGCCGCGCGGCGGTGAGCGCTCTCGCGCCGTTGCCGTTCCTGGATTCGCGCGGACGATTGGGCTGCTTGGTCTCCGGGCCAAGCGAGGGGCCCCTTATGTCGCAGGCCTTTGTTCGAGCTTCCTCAGCGAAGGGAAGGGCTTCGACAGGCTCAGCCTGAACGGGTGGGGGAGGGGGATCGGGTTCGTTCCCGCGACGCGCGGGGGATGTTGGTGCGCGTGTCTAGGGACCAGCCCCGCCGACACAATTGAAACACTTCTCCGCAGGCGGCGACATAGAGCGGTGACACGCCGGGGCGAGATTGCTTCTCATAGCAAGGAGCAACGCCATGAAGTCCGCTTTTGCCGGTTTCGCGCTCACCGCAGCTTTGCTGCTGGTGCATGCGAGCTTCCTTCCGACCGCGGGGCCGACGGCCGATGGCCGTTACGACGGCGGCATCGCCGAACGGCACAGCCACGAGGACAAGGCGGCGGTGGAACAGGAGCTCGGTCTTGTCGGCGCCTGAGCGGCAGACGCTCTGGATCCCTGCGCTGTGGGCGCACGGAGCCGATTGGCCTCAGGCGCCCTTGCCCTGGTCGCAGCCGGGGGCGGGCACAGGATCCGAAAGCGGCGACGCGCCGCTGGGCGACAGCGACGACGATATTCAGATGGGAGAAGGGTAATGGCAAGTAGCGTAAATCTGGGCGAGCAGCTCGAAAATTTCATCACCGATGCAGTCAAGAACGGCCGCTACGGCTCCCGCAGCGAAGTGCTTCGCGAAGGCGTTCGATTGGTCCAGGAGCGTGAGGCCCGCTGGGCCCGCTACGAAGCCGAGATCGACGGTGCGGCCGAGCCGACCAACGGCGCCCGCATCCCCGCGACCAACGGCCGCGTCTGGATTTCCTGAACCCCGGGGGGTCGGGGACACCGGTCCGCCGTCCGGCGGCCGAGCGCGACCGATGATCCAGCCTTGGCGGCTGGGCGACGGGCCGGTGTCAAAAGCCCCAAAGCTGCCCCGCAGTGCCCCTGAAACAGGCGCTGCGACGTTCGAGCCCGGCCCTTCGTCCCCGAGGGTCCGGGCTCGTTCCGTTCGTGAAGGCACTGCCTTGGTCGGGCGTGGAGGGGGAAGCGCGCCCATATCGCGCAACGGCGGGTCGGGGCTGCGTCGGACCCCGCGCATCATGTGTGCGGGAAATGGCGGGTGGTTCATCCGGCGCGATGGTCTAGGGCGGTGCGATGCATCTAGGCCCCGATCTCGTCGCCTTTCTGATGGCGGCTGCCTTCGTCGCCGGCTTCATCGACGCGGTCGCCGGCGGCGGCGGGCTGATCACGCTGCCGGCGCTGCTCGCTTCGGGCGTGCCGCCGCTTGCGGCGCTCGCCACCAACAAGCTGCAGAGCAGTTTCGGAACGGCGACCGCCTTCTTCACCTTCGCCCGCGCCGGCCATGTCGATCTGCGCCGGTTCGCGGTGCCGACGGCGGCATCGTTCGGTGGCGCGGCGCTCGGCGCGTTCACCGTGCAGCGGGTCGATCCGTCCTTCCTCGCCGGGTTCATTCCGCTGCTGCTGATCGCGATGGCGATCTACTTCCTGATCGGCCCCAGGATGCGCGAGGAGGATCGGCATACCCATATCGGCGCGGTGGGCCTGTTCCTCTTCTGCGCCGGTATCGGCTTCTACGACGGCTTCTTCGGGCCGGGGACCGGATCCTTTTTCACCACGATGCTGGTCGCTTTGGCCGGACTCGGCGTCGTCCGCGCCGTCGCCCACACCAAGTTGTTGAATCTCGCAAGCAATCTCGCGGCCCTGCTGGCGATGATCATCGGCGGCCATGTGCTGTGGCTGCTCGGCCTGGCGATGGCGGCGGCAAGCATCGCCGGCGGCAAGGTTGGCGCCCATGCGGCGATGCGCTTCGGCGGCCGCGCGGTGCGGCCGTTGCTGGTACTGATGTGCCTGGCGCTGACCGTGAAGCTGCTCGCCGACCCCGCCAATCCTCTGCGAAATGCGCTGGGCAGCTGGCTGCGCTGACCAACTGAAACATTTGAAACCATTTCGCCCGCCCCGCGACATGCGGTTGCCGCGGAGGACGCCTATTCCGGCTTCATACAGGGACAGAGACGTTCCGGAGCCAAGGAAATGCAGATGATCCGTTTCTTCACCGCCTTCACGCTCGCCGCGCTGGCGACCGCGATCGGGCTCGACGCGGGGGCGTCGCCGCAGCCGGCGCCGCGCAGCGTCACCGCGGCGCAGATCGAGGCGGCGGTCGACGCGGCGCAGGCGCAGGCCAATCTGACCGCCGAGGGCCGCGTTCGCCGGGATTAATAGAGCCGCGCCGCGAGATCGAGCGCGTCGCCAGTGGCCGCCGACGACGCGGTGTTGTCGAACATGCACCAGCGCTCAGCAGCCGCGACGTTTCGGATCCGAGCGGCATAATCCGTGATCCGCTCGGTGCCGTAGGCCGACCGGTACATGACGGGCGAGCCGTGCAGCCGCCAGTAAGCCAGGCCCGGCCAGCCGCCCGGCACCGCAGCGGCGGGAACGATCGCCGGATCCGCCGCCGCCCGGGGGACGCCGAGGCGGACCAGCAAGGACCCGGCCTCATCCTCGAACCAGCTCGGATGGCGTGGTTCGCAGACGATGCGGGCCATTGTGTAGGACCCAAGCATGGCCAGGAAGTCCTCTGCCGGTGCGGCATCGAAGGCGAGCTTGGGCGGCAGCTGCAGCAGCAGGATCGCAAGCTTGTCGCCGAGACCGGCCGATTCCTCCAGGAAGCGCGCGACCAGATGCTCGCAGCCGACCAACTTCTGTTGGTGGCTGATCGTCTTGGGGAGCTTGGCCGCAAAGCGGAAGTCGGTCGGCACGCTTTCCGCCCAGCGCGCCCAGGTGGAGGCGCGGTGCGGGCGATGGAAGGAGGAATTGATCTCGGCGCCGCGGAAACGGGCGGCGTAGCGTTCGAGGGAGGAGCCTTCCGGCGGGAAGCGCTCCGCGACGCTTCGGGGGAGGCTCCAGCCCGCGGTGCCGATGATCGTGGTCATGGTCGACGAACGCGACGACGGGTGAGAGGATGCAAGAGCGAAGGGCATGGGTTGCGGGACGACTTCATCAAAGGAAGAAGAAGAGGGCTTCGACACGCTCAGCCCGAACGGTTGGGACCATGCTCCTCTATGTAGGTCCGCAACCGCCATCCACTTCCGTTCGGGCTGAGCCTGTCGAAGCCCCCTCCTGGCTTCAGCAACAACAGAAAGATGGCTTGGCTCGCCTTCGCAGCCGCTCACGATGAGCCTTGGCCCGAACCGCTCGAGGGTATTCCGCTTGGCCCGGCACGAATTCCTGACATGCGTGTGTCACAAGTCGGTGATACTACGTAATCGGCTGATTCTCATCGGCTTCTTGTCCCGACGGACCAAGGATAAGCCGCAAGCGCACCGGGTGCTGCGGAGCAAAAACATAGTGAGGGGATGGCAATGGCCGGCGTGTGGATCAACGAATTTCACTACGACAATGCGGGCGCCGATACCGGCGAGTTCATCGAGATCGCTGCGGCCGCAGGCACCAGTCTGACCGGCTGGAGCCTGGTGCTCTACAATGGCGCGAACGGACAGAGCTACAATACGCGCAGCCTCACCGGCACGATCCCGAACCAGCAGAACGGCTTCGGCACGCTGAGCTTTCCCTATCCCGCCGACGGCATTCAGAATGGCGCGCCCGATGCGATCGCCTTGGTCAACCCGGACGGAATGGTCGTCGAGTTCCTCAGCTATGAGGGCAGCTTCACCGCCGCCAATGGCCCCGCCGCCGGGATGACCAGCGTCTCGGTCGGCGTGCTGGAGCCGGGCACTGCCAGCGGCACCGCGATCGGCCGGGTCGGCACCGGCGACGACAGCACGGACTTCAGCTGGGCGGTGATCGCCGACGACACGCCCGGCGGCGTCAATGCCGGCCAGAGCTTTTCCGGCACCGTGATCGATACGCCCGGCGCCTTCTCGATTGCCGATGCCAGCGCCGTCGAAGGCGACGGCGCCGCCGTGCCGATCAGCTTCACCATCAGCCGCGGCACCGACAGCAACGTCGCCGCGTCGGTCGACTATGTCGTGACCCTACCTGGCGGCGCCGGCGGTGCCGACGCTGCGGACTTCGTGTCGCCGGTGCTGAGCGGCACGGTGAGCTTCGCCGCCAACGAATTTTCCAAGACGATCACGCTGCAAGTCGCCGGCGACGCCGCCAACGAAGCGGACGAGACGTTCGCCGTCACCCTGTCCAATCCAGGCAACGGCGCGACCGTCGCCGACGGCAGCGCGGTGGGCACGATCGTCAACGACGATGCGGTGACCGTGACGGGAACGCCGTTCGTCAACGAGATCCATTACGACAATGCCGGCACCGATAGCGGCGAGGCGATCGAGATTGCGGCCCCGGCGGGCACCAACCTCGCCGGCTGGTCGCTGGTCCTCTACAGCGTCAGTTCCGGCGCGACCACCGGCACCGTCTACAACACCATCGCGCTCGGCGGCATCGTCGGCGACCAGGATGACGGCTACGGCACGCTCCAGTTCGCGGTCACCGGCCTGCAGAACGGGGCGCAGGACGGTTTCGCTTTGGTCGATCCCGCCGGCCAGGTCGTCCAGTTCCTCAGCTACGAGGGCGCGTTCGTCGCCGCCAACGGCGCCGCCGCCGGCCTGACCTCGACCGATATCGGCGTCGCCGAGGATTCGGGCACCGCCGCCGGCCTGTCGCTGCAGCTGACCGGCACCGGCGCCAGCGCCGCCGATTTCAGCTGGACCGGCGCGAGCGCGGCCAGCTTCGGAAGCGTCAATGCCGGGCAGGACTTCGTCGGCGCGAATGCCACCGGCCTGATCAGGGTCGGCGATGCGCACGTGATCGAAGGCGACGGCGGCGTCCAGCAGCTGGTCTTCACCGTCACCCGCGCCGGCGGGCTCGGCCAGCAGGCGAGCGTCGATTGGGTATTGAGCCTGAACGGCAGCGCCGGCACCGGCGATCTCGGCGCCGGCCAGCCGCTGTCCGGCGCGATCGCGTTCGCGCCCGGCGTCTCGTCGGTGCAGATCGCGGTCGCGGTCGCCGGCGACACGATCGGCGAGGCCAATGAGACGTTCGAGCTGCTGCTGGTCAACCCGGCCGGCAATATCGCGATCAGCGACGGGGCGGCGACCGGCACCATCGTCAACGACGATCCGACCGCCTTGCGCATCTACCAGATCCAGGGGGAAAGCCACCAATCCGCCTATGTCGGCCAGCCGGTGATCACCGGCGGCATCGTCACCGGGGTGCTCGCCAACGGCTTCTTCCTGCAGGACGCGACCGGCGACGGCAATGCCCGCACCTCCGACGCCCTGTTCGTCTTCACCGGCGGCGCGCCGAGCGTGGTCGCCGGCGATGCGATCGAGGTCCGCGGCACCGTCGCCGAAAATCTGCCTGGGAGCGACCCGACCAACCTCAGCACCACGCAGCTGACCGCGACCCACGTGACCGTCCAATCGAGCGGCAATGCGCTGCCCCAAGCGGTGCTGATCGGCGAGAGCGGCCTCCGCCCGCCGACCGAGATCATCGATGACGACGGCCTTTCCAGCTACGATCCGGCGACCGACGGTATCGACTTTTACGAGTCTCTGGAAGGCATGCGGGTTACGATCGAGGCGCCGTTGGTGGTCGCGCCGAGCAACAGCTTCGGCGAGACCTGGGTGGTCGCCTCGGGCGGGGACGGCGCGACCGGGGTCAACGACCGCGGCGGTATCACCATCTCGGACGGCGACTATAATCCGGAGAAGATCCAGATCGACGCGACAACGGCGCTGTTCGCCGGCTACACGGCCGACCACAGCCAGGGTGACCGTCTCGCCGACGTCACCGGCATCCTTTCATACGGCTTCGCCAGCTACGAAGTGCTGGTCAGCGAAGCCGTGACGGTGACAGAGGACGTGACGCTCGCGCCCGAGGGGCCGACGGCCCTGATCGGCGACGACGACCACCTGACCGTCGCCAGCTACAATGTCGAGAATCTGGACGTCGGCGACGGCGCGGCCAAGTTCGATCTCCTTGCCGACAACATCGTCTACAGCCTGCAGGCGCCTGACATCATCGCGCTTCAGGAGATCCAGGATGCCGACGGCCCCGGCAGCGGCGGCGACCTGTCCGGCCAGGTGACGGCGCAGGCGCTGATCGACGCCATCAAGGCGGCGGGCGGACCCGATTACGTCTATGTCGAAATCGCGCCGGCGACGGCGGGCTCGAGCGGCGGCGAACCGGGCGGCAACATCCGCAGCGGCTACCTCTACAACGCCGACCGTGTCTCCTATGTCGAGGGCAGCGCGGTTCTGCTCGGCGACTCCGCCTTCAACGGCACCCGCAAGCCGCTGGTCAGCGATTTCGTGTTCAACGGCGAGACGGTGCGGCTGATCAACGTCCACTTCACCTCGCGCGGCGGCAGCGATCCCCTGTGGGGCAGCGCCCAGCCGCCGGCGGATGCCGGCGACAGTGCCCGCGCCGCCCAGGGCGCGGCCGTCGCCGCGTACGTCAACGAGACGCTGGGAAGCGATCCGTCGCTCAAGCTGGGCGTGCTTGGCGACTTCAACGGCTTCTGGTTCGAGGACAATGTCAGCCAGCTCGAAGCCGGGGGCGTGCTCACCAACCTGCACCGGCTGCTGCCCGAGGAGGAGCGCTACTCCTATTTCTTCGAGGGCAATTTGCAGGCGCTCGACAATTTCCTGGTCAGCGGCGGCCTCGGCGCCGGCGCGGCGTTCGACGCCGTCCACATCAACGCCGAACTGCCCGACAGCGCCCGCGCCACCGACCACGATCCGACGATCGCCCGCTTCTTCATCCCGCAGCCGAATGAGGCCCCGACCGACCTCGTGCTGGACGACAATGCTGTCGACGAGAATGCGCCGGCGGGCACCCTGGTCGGCACCCTGGCGGCAAGCGATTCGGATGCCGATCCGCTGACCTACGCGCTGGTCGACGATGCGGGCGGCCGCTTCGCGGTCGACGCAGCCACCGGCCGGATCACGACCACGGTTCCGCTCGATCACGAAGTGGCGGCGAGCTACGTCGTGACGGCGCGGGCCACCGATGGCGACGGCCTGTTCGTCGAGCGGACGCTGACCCTGAACGTCGCCGACGTGAACGACGCGCCGGTGGCGACGGGCGACCGCGTCGCCGTCGACGAGGATGCCGCCACCGGCAATCTTTGGGGCCTGCTGCTCGGCAACGATAGCGACCAGGATGCCGGATCGACGCTGTCCATCTCCGCGGTGAACAGCAGCGGTACGCTCGGGTCGGTGGTGTTCGATGCGGCGAGCCGCACTTTGCTTTACGTCGCGGACGCGGACGCGTTCGATGCGCTGGCGCCCGGCGCGGTGGCCGTCGATCGCTTCACCTACACGATCACCGACGAACGCGGCCTGACCTCGACCGCGACCGTCGAGGTGGACGTCACCAGCATCGCCGACGGCATCAGCCGCACCGGCACCACCCGCAACGACACTCTCTACGGCACCGGCGGCGAAGATCGTCTGGCAGGCGGCAACGGCGCCGATCTGCTCTACGGCCAGGCAGGGCACGACCATCTCACCGGCGAGACCGGCACCGACTCCCTGTTCGGGGGCGACGGCCATGACTGGCTGGACGGCGGTGCCAGCGACGATGTGCTGATTGGCGGAGAGGGCAGGGACGTGCTGATCGGCGGCCGGGGCGACGATCTCCTGACCGGCGGCGCGGGCGACGACCTGTTCGTGTTCGGCAAGAGCGGCGGCGACGATCTGGTGCTGGATTTCGACAGCGCGCACGATCGCCTGGTCCTGCTCGACGGGATCAGCGTACGTTATGCGCGCACGACCAATGTCGATTTCGACGGAACCGCCGATCTCGTCATCACCTTCAGCAACGGCGGCGGTTCGGTGACCTTGCTCGACGCCGGCGACTATGCCGACGTCCGCTTCGCGCCGCCGGAAATCCTGGGCGCGCACCCCGCCTTCTGAGTGCGGCGCCGCGGTGCGTCCTCGGCCTTGCCGCGCAAGGCAGGACGCACCGCGGGTCTTCACCGTCCGGGCGGCGCCGCACATTGGCGATGGACAGGGAAGGCGGGCGCGGGAAGTATGCGCGCGTCCTTCCCGGGAGACCGTCCGAATGCGCCTTCGTCCTGCCGTGCTTGCCGCGTCCCTGCTCGCGTCCACCGCCGCCACTGGCTCCGCCGCTCAGCCGCTTGCCGCGGACGGCGAGGCGGCCTTCCGCGCGACCTACAAGGAGCTGGTCGAGACCGACACCACCCTGTCCGCCGGCAGCTGCACGCTCGCCGCAGAGCGGATGGCGGCGCGGCTCAAGGCGGCCGGCTTCGCCGACCAGGATCTTCATCTGGTCGTCGAACCCAGCCAATCCAAGGAGGGGAGCCTGGTGGCGGTGCTTCCGGGCAGCGACTCCAGGCGCAAGGCCCTGCTGCTGCTCGCCCATATCGATGTAGTCGAGGCCAACCGCGCCGACTGGGAGCGGGATCCGTTCACATTGGTCGAGG
Source organism: Sphingosinicella sp. BN140058 (assembly GCF_004135585.1). Lineage (NCBI taxonomy): Bacteria > Pseudomonadati > Pseudomonadota > Alphaproteobacteria > Sphingomonadales > Sphingosinicellaceae > Sphingosinicella > Sphingosinicella sp. BN140058. The sequence continues at coordinate 4,111,939 of NZ_CP035501.1, forward strand.
AAGACGGCTTTTTCTACGCGCGCGGTGCTTCCGACGACAAGGCGCAGGCGGCGGTGTGGGTGGATACGCTCGTCCGCTTCAAGCAGGAGGGGTTCAAGCCCAAGCGCACGATCAAGATGGCACTGACCTGCGGCGAGGAGACGGCCGGGGCCTTCAACGGGGCCCAGTATCTCGCCCAGCAGCAGCGCGATCTTATCGACGCCGAGTTCGCGCTCAACGAGGGCGCGGGCGGCATGCTCGACGACAATGGCAAGCCGATCGCGCTCAACATCCAGGCCGGCGAGAAATTCCCGCAAAATTACCGGCTCGAAGTCACCAATCCGGGTGGCCACAGCTCGCGGCCGGTAAAGGAGAATGCGATCTACCGGCTCGCCGACGCACTGGTGAAGCTGCGGGCCTATGATTTCCCGATCCTGTCGAACGAGGCGACGCGCGGCTATTTCGGCGCGATGTCCAAATTGCTGCCGGGGCCTGCGGCGCCGTCGATGGCGGCGTTCGCGGCCGATCCGAAGGATGCGGCGGCAGCGGCGACGATCGCAGCGGCGGATCCCGCCTGGAATGCAATCCTGCGCACCACCTGCGTCGCCACCATGCTCGATGGCGGCCATGCCACCAACGCGCTGCCGCAGCGCAGCCGCGCCAACGTCAATTGCCGGATCTTCCCCGGCACATCTGTGGAAGCAGTGCGGCAGGAACTGGAACGGGTGGTCGGCGATCCGCAGGTCAAGATCACCACGCTCGAGACCCGCAGCGAGATCGCGCCGCCGCCGCCGCTGACCGAGCGCGTGATCGGGCCGGCGAAGAAGGTCGCGGCGGAGGTGTTTCCGGGCGTGCCGCTGGTGCCGGTGATGGCGGCGGGCGGTACCGACGGCGCCTTCCTGACCCCGGCCGGCATCCCGACCTACGGCCTCACCGGCTTCTTCAGTGATCGCGAAGGCAGCCGCGCGCACGGGCTGAACGAGCGGATGCGGATCAAGTCGCTGATGGACGGCCGGACGTTCCTGTACCGGCTGGTGAAGGTTTACGCGGGGAGCTGACGTCTCCTCTCCCCTTCAGGGGAGAGGGGTACCAAAGCTTGGCGGCTCCGCCGCCGAGCGGAGGTTGGGAGAGGGGCACGCACTCGAAGAGCGCCCGACCAAGCGTTGAGCCAAGGAGCCCGTCTCCCCCTCTCCTTGCTCGCTGCGCTCGCTTTCCTCTCCCCTGAAGGGGAGAGGAGGCAAAAAAAGGGCGGCTCCAGCGGAGCCGCCCTTCTTCGTTCGACCGGGGCCGACCCGAAGGCCGTGCCCGGCAGAAGCTTACTTGACCTCGACGGTCGCGCCGGCTTCCTCGAGACGCTTGCGGAGTTCTTCCGCTTCGGCCTTGGGGATGCCTTCCTTGATCGGCTTCGGAGCGCCTTCGACGAGCGCCTTGGCTTCGCCGAGGCCGAGGTTGGTGATCGCGCGGACTTCCTTGATCACGTTGATCTTCTTGCCGCCGTCGTTGACGAGGATCACGTCGAACTCGGTCTTCTCTTCTTCGACCGGGCCAGCCGCGCCGCCGCCGGCCGGGCCGGCAACCGCAACCGCCGCAGCGGCCGAAACGCCCCACTTCTCTTCGAGCGCCTTGGCGAGGTCGGCGGCTTCGAGAACGGTCAGCTCGGAGAGCTGGTCGACGAGGGATTGAATGTCTGCCATTGTAAGTCTCCAAATCGGGGGCGGTGCCCCAAAGATTTCAGTTCAAAACAAAATGATGATCAGGCGTCTTCTTTGGCGGCATATGCGCCGAAGACACGCGCCAGCTGAGCACCCGGCTCGTTGATCGTCCGCGCGATCTTGGTTGCGGGCGCCTGGATGAGGCCCACAATCGTGGCACGCAGTTGGTCAAGAGACGGCAGTTCGGCCAGCGCACGAACACCCGCGAGGTCGAGGACAGTGTCGCCCATCGCGCCGCCGACGATCTCGAAGCGATCGGTGGTCTTGGCGAAATCGACGGCGACCTTGGCGGCCGCAACCGGATCCGGCGAGGTGGCGAGGCCGGTCGGCCCCGTCAGCATCTCGCCGATGCCGGCATATTGAGTGCCCTCGAGCGCAATCAGGGTGAGCGTGTTCTTGGTCACCTTGAAGGTCGCACCGGCATCGCGCATGCGGTTCCGCAGGGCAGTGGACTGGGCCACCGTCATGCCGAGATTGCGGGTGACAACCACCACGCTGGTCTCGGAGAACGTCTGCTTGAGCTGGGCGACCTGCTCGGACTTTTGAGCTCGATCCATGCCTTACACTCCAAACAGCCCGGCAGAACGCCTGCCGGGCAGGTGAACCCGCACCCGTCGCCGTGTGCAGGCTTGGTACGCACCGAAGCCGAGGCTTCGATGGGAACCGGTCCGAGGGGAGTGGTTTTGCCCGATCATCATCAGGCAGACCCGGCGCCGCCAAGCGGCACCCGGAAAAACGCGTCCCCGTCTCGGCGGGGGATTAAGACCGGCAAACCCGGCCACCCGCTGTCTCGGACGGATGCGCGCAAGGACAAGCCTCGCACGCGAAGCCGCGCCTATACAGGAGGAGGACGGGAAATCAACCCTTTAGTGAGGGGCTGCAGGGGGCATGACCACGCGTAGCTGGCGGACTGGTCTCCGGCGCCGTTTGCCCCTCCACCAGCGACGCTGGTGCCCCTCCCCGAGCAAGGTGCGGGAGGATGTGGTGTGGCGCGTCCGGGATCACGCGTCCGCCGTGCGGAAGCCGAGCAGTTCGTAGCGGTCGGAGACGGCGCCACTGCGGTCGACGGTGTCGGTGAGGAAGCCGTTGCGCGGATAGTCGCGGCGGCAGACCTGGTCGCGCTGGTTGCCGCCGAGGACGTGCAGCATGTCGCCGCGATCCTCGAGCAGGAAGCCGACATGGCCGCCAACCGGCTCGAAGCCGTTGCCGAGATCGCGCGAGCGGCGCCAGACCACGATGGTGCCCTCGCCGGCGTGCGGATCCTCCACGCCCCAACTTGCCCAGGAGGTAGCCCAGCCGGAACCGGTGCCGGTATAGCCCGCCTGGATCACGCACCAGTTCACGAAGGCGGAGCACCAGGGGGTGTCGTCGCGCGACTCCTCGCCGGGTTCGAGATCGTCGCAGGTCTCGAGATATTCGAGGATCCGACGCGTGCCTTCGGGATCGGCTTCGCGGATGCGCCGTCGTTCCTCCTCGAGCGCGATGGCGAGCCAGGGCCCGGCCATGCTCAGAAGAAGCGGCGGCCGGGCTGGATCGGATCGCCGATGCGCCGCCGGGCCGCGGCGGGGCGGAGGAGGGGGGCGCCCCGATCGAAATCGTCGGCGATCTCGGCCCGGGTGCGACGCGCCAGCAGGGCGAAAGCGACAGCGGCGGCCAGCGAGAACAGGCCGATCAGAACCAGATCGGACCAGCCATGGCGAAACAATTCGCTGAAAGTGCGAACGCCGGCCAGGATGGCGATGAAGGTCCATACGGCCAGCCAGCCTTGGCCGCGCATCTTGAAACCGGGGACGGACATGAACCATGTCTGCCCTGCGTGGGCCGTGCCGACAAGCCTCGGATTCGCAGCGTGCCGAACAGGGACAGGACGATGATCGAACCTAGCCATGCTGAACGAACCCCGGGCCGGGGAAGATTGTTCCTGCCGATCGTGCTCGGCCTCGCCCTTGCCGGTGGCGCAGGCGGACTCGCCGCCCACCTCTACGAGGGACGGAAGGAGGCGGCTTCGCCAGGCCTGTCCACCAACGGCACGATCGCGAGCGATGCGGTGCCGCTCAATCGGCTCAGCCTGTCGCCCCTGGTCAACCGGACGGCGCCCGCGGTGGTCAACATCGCGGTGCTGCAGCCTTCGCCGGCCTCGCAAAATCCGTTGCTGCGCGATCCCTTCTTCCGCCGCTATTTCGGGGTTCCGGACAGCGCGCTGGAGCCGGCGATCTCGGCCGGTTCGGGCGTCATCGTCGATGCCGCCCGCGGTCTCGTCGTCACCAACTTCCACGTCGTCCAGAATGCCAGTGCGATCGAAGTCGGCCTGCGCGACGGCCGTCGGGTGCGGGCACGGCTGCTCGGCGCCGCGCCGCAGCTCGATCTCGCCATCCTGACGATCAGCGCCCGCAATCTGCCGGCGTTGCCGCTCGGCAATTCCGGCGCGCTCGCGGTCGGCGACTATGTCGTCGCAATCGGCAATCCTTTCGGGCTCGGTCAGACGGTGACCGCCGGCATCGTCAGCGCCACTGACCGCGGCCTCGGCGACGACGATCCGCGCCGCTTCATCCAGACCGACGCGCCGATCAACCCGGGCAATTCCGGCGGGCCTCTGATCAACATGAGAGGCGAGGTCATCGGCATCAATTCGGCACTGATCAGCCCCAACCAGGGCAATGTCGGCATCGGCTTCGCGATCCCGTCGGACGTGGTACGTGAGGTGGTGGCGCAGGCGGAGCGGTGAAGGGGAGGCGAGGCGACAGGCCGACACCGCTCTTGCTGCGGCGGTGATTGAATCACCCGGCCGTCAGCAAGGTTCGCCCTGGGCATTAGCCGGCGCAGTTCTTGGCCGCGGCTGCAATATCCGATCCGACGTAGCACGGCGAGCCGAGCACTGCATCGAGAGCGGTACGATGGATCATGAGATGACTGCTGCCGAAGACGACCAGCACAGTTTCGCCGGCATTCAAATGTGAGATGATGAATTCGTGGAGATAGGCCGCACGGGCTCGTGAAATCGCCGCGGCAATGCGGTTTGATGGAAATGCGCCGTCGGACAGTGGCCCTGTTTCCTCCATTGCGAAGCTCGGGCCGATCGGCTTCCCGTTCGTTGCCTTGTACCAATCGGCCCAGTCGGTGAAACTGGGCAGAACATCGGGACCCAGCGCGAGGCGCTGACGGTTGCGGGCAAGCTCCTTTTCCACCAAACTTGCCAGTCGAGGATCCCCGGCCTCGGTGAGCTTCTTTTCTCGGATCCATTCAGGAATGGACCGAAGGACGTAGAAACCCAGCAGGTCGGCGCTCGGAAAACCCTCACCAAGCATTCGCGTCTTTATGTCTGCATCGTCCGGTTCGCCACCCCAGAGTGTTGCGCCTTCTTGAACCGCCCCCATCACCGCTGGGATCGTTTCGCCGCCCTCCTGAAACCCGTCCGTCACCTTGGCGGACGACGCGTATTCTATCAGGCGCGCGAAGTTCGGGCCACGCGAGGTCGGGGAGCCCTCCACGATGGTGGCGTCCACTCGGAACGCTGAATAGGCGTTCCTGATCAATTCAAACGTCAAGCTGTCGGTCCGGTTGGCGTGCCGTGCGCCGATGAAGACGAGGTGTCGTTTTCCTGTCTTGTAGACGGCGGCGAATGCATCGTCCGGTTGCTCGTCACGGAGCGACGTCGTCCATTGGGCAAGTCGCTCCGGCGCGGTCCGGAACGGCGCAGGACAGCAAGCAAGGAGGAGAGCAGCCGCAGCGATCCGCGCGGCTGGCAGCTGCAGCTTCACGAATGACACACATGGTTCAACTGTGACATCGGCACTGCGCACCTCGGTCTTGGCTCCGCGGCAGGTGTCCCATATCTATACTCGAGCGGTCAAACTGTTCAACGGGCGCAACTGAAGTGGGTCGGAACAGGCTTCCGACGGGAAGTCCGCGGAAAATGCGCGCCAAGGCGGCGCCACGACGGCTCCTCGCCTCCGCCAGTGCCTGCCCGAAGCCGCACCTTAGCTCGGTCTCCTCTTTTGGCCTCCCTCAGGGCTGACCGAGCGCGGCCGTCCTAAGACACCGCCGGTTCGAGAATCTGGATGGTGCCGGCCGCGGCGTCGATATCGGCGCGGACGCCGAACGGGATGCACAGCTGGTTGGCGACGTGGCCGATGTTCGCGCCGTAGAAAGCCGGCACGCCGAGCGGGGCGAAATGGTGGAAGAGCAATTGCGGCACGGTGAAGCCGCTATAGCCGGCTGCGCCGCCGACGCAGCGCGTGCACTGGCCGAAGACGATGCCGGCCACTTTGCCGAGAATGCCGGCATAGCTGAGCTGCGTGAGCATTCGATCGATCCGATATTCGGCCTCGCCGGTCTCTTCCAACACCAGGATCGCACCGGTGAAATCGGGCATCCAGGATGATCCGACCAAAGCGGCGAGCACGGCGAGGTTGCCGCCGATCAGCCTGCCCTGAGCGCGACCGGGGCGGATCGCCGTGGTGCGCCAGCGCGGGTCGACCTGCGCTGCAACTGGGGTCTCGCTCGTTGCGGGAGCCGGAGCCGCTCCGAAGGGAGTCCCCGGCGCGTTGGCACCCGGATCTGCGCCAGCGGGCAGCGGTGCCGGCAGGATCAGGGGAGCAGGATTGCGCAGCAGCGGCATCTCGCCCGCGAAGGCAAGGCTGGTGAAGCTGCCGGCGCTGATCGGCTGCCAGCTGTTGCCCGCATTGGGACCATGGATGGTAGCGAAGCCGGCCTTGGCGGCAAAGGCGAGGTGCAAAGCGGTGATGTCGCTGAAGCCGATCAGCAGCTTGGGATTGGCGGCGATCGTCTTCCAGTCGAGAAAAGGGAGAATGCGGGCCGAACCCCAGCCGCCATGCACCGCAAAGACCGCGCGCACCGCCGGATCGGCATACATGCGGTTGAGATCGTCGGCGCGGTTGCGGTCGCTGCCGGCGAGATAGCCGTAACGCGCGGTGACGTGAGGACCGATCTTCGGCACCAGTCCCAGAGCGGCGATATTGGCCTCGATCGCCGCGAGCTCCTCGCCGCCGTCGCTGAACATGGCCGGCGCCACCAGCCCGACGACGTCGCCGGGCCGTAGCCGCGGCGCTTTGCCCTTGCTTGGCGGGGTTCCCGCGCTTGCGGGCTCGACACCGGGCAGTGTCATCAACGCACCCATGGCTGCGACAAGATTGCGGCGGCTCAGCATCGTGGCCCTGTAGCCCGCCGCGACCCTGGTACCAATGCCTGTTCGCGATCCTCTCGCACCTTCGCCGGTGCGGCATGGGCGCGGGGAGTGGCGCGCGGTTCGCCGGAAGCCTGCTTCGCCTACGTGGGGGCGGGAAAAGAGAAAGGGCCGGAGCTTGCGCCCCGGCCCTTCTTTCAGTTCGCTGAGCGCGCGGCGTTTAGGCGCCGGCGACCTCGGCGAGATCGACCTTGAGGCCCGGGCCCATTGACGAGCTCATCGCGACCTTGCGGACGTACTTGCCCTTGGCGCCGGTCGGCTTGGAGCGGACGATCGCCTCGACGAACGCTTCGAAATTGCGGCGCAGGTCGTCGCTCGAGAAGCTGACCTTGCCGATGCCGGAATGGATGATGCCGGCCTTTTCGACGCGGAACTCGACCTGACCGCCCTTGGCCGCCTTGACGGCTTCGGTGACGTTCGGGGTGACGGTGCCGAGCTTCGGGTTCGGCATCAGGCCCTTGGGGCCGAGCACCTTACCGAGACGGCCGACGATGCCCATCATGTCCGGGGTCGCGATGACGCGGTCGAAGTTGATGTTGCCGGCCTGGATCGATTCCATCAGATCCTCGGCACCGACGACGTCGGCGCCGGCGGCGGTTGCTTCGTCGGCCTTGCCGCCGCGGGCGAAGACGGCGACGCGCACGTCCTTGCCGGTGCCGGCGGGGAGGGTGACGACGCCGCGGACCATCTGATCGGCGTGGCGCGGATCGACGCCGAGGTTGAGCGCGACTTCGATCGTCTCGTCGAACTTGGCGGTGGCGTGCGCCTTCAGCGTCTCGATCGCCTCGGTGACGCCGTAGAGCTTGTCACGGTCGACGGCGGCGGCGAGAGCCTTCTGCTTCTTGGTCTGCTTGGCCATGATCTCAGCCCTCCACCACTTCGAGGCCCATCGCGCGGGCGGAGCCTTCGATGATCTTCGCCGCAGCGTCGAGATCGTTGGCGTTCAGATCCTTCATCTTGGTCTCGGCGATCTCGCGCACCTGGGTGCGGGTGACGGTACCGGCCGAGGTCTTGCCGGGTTCCTTGGAGCCCGACTTCAGGCCCGCCGCCTTCTTCAGCAGGAAGGTCGCCGGCGGAGTCTTGGTCTCGAAGCTGAACGAACGGTCCGCATAGACGGTGATGATCGTCGGGATCGGCATCGCCTTCTCGAGCTCATTCGTCGCGGCGTTGAACGCCTTGCAGAATTCCATGATGTTGACGCCGCGCTGACCCAGAGCCGGGCCGATCGGCGGCGAAGGATTGGCGGCGCCCGCGGGCACCTGGAGCTTGATATAGCCCGTAATCTTCTTTGCCATGTTTCACTCTCTTCCAAGTTTAGCGGTGATGACGGCCTCCGAGGAGGCCTCCCGCATGGATCGGGTCGAAGTGGGGCTTCGACCCGCTTTTTCCGGATCGCTCCGGAAACTGTTATACCCGTCATCCCAGCGGAAGTTGGGATCTCAGGTCGGAAACGCTCAAGCCTTCACTACGAGATCCCAGCCTTCACTGGGATGACGTGAAGGGCGGTAGATAACGGCCCGCAGGGGCCGTTACTTGACTCTTTCGACCTGTTCGAATTCGAGCTCCACCGGGGTGGCGCGGCCGAAGATCGAGACTCCGACCTTGACCCGGCCGCGGTCGAAATCGAGTTCCTCGACCATGCCGTTGAAGCTTGCGAACGGACCGTCGAGCACCTTGACGTTGTCGCCGATCTCGTAATCGACGTTGACCTTGGTCTTCGGCGCGGCCGCTGCGGCTTCCTCCTTGGTGTTGAGGATTCGCGCGGCTTCGGCCTCGGAGATGGGCTGCGGCTTGCCGCTGGAGCCAAGGAAGCCGGTGACCTTGGGCGTGTTCTTGACGAGGTGATAGACGTCGTCGTTCATCGCCAGCTTGGCGAGCACGTAGCCCGGAAAGAACTTGCGGTCCGAAGTCACCTTCTTGCCGCGGCGGACCTCGGTCACCTTCTCGGTCGGAACCTCGACGGCTTCGACCAGCTGCTCGAGCCCGAGCCGCTGCGCTTCCGACATGATCGACTCGCGGACCTTGTTCTCGAAGCCCGAATAAGCGTGGATGATGTACCAGCGGGACACGTGACTTCCTTAGCTCAGCAGACCGAGAAGCGCCTGAACGATGGCGCTGAAGGCCGAATCGGTGGCGAAGAAGAAGACGCCGAGGATCGTCGCCATGATGACCACCATGATCCCGGTCGTCACCGTCTCCTTGCGGGTCGGCCAGACGACCTTGCCGGTCTCGGTCTTCACCTGCCGGAGGAATTCGCCCGGATTGACTTTTGCCACCGCTTAAACCCTCAAAACAACACAAATCAGGCCAAGGATTGATCCGCCGGGCGGACCGTCCTTGACCTTGCTTGACCCCCTGTCCCTAGGTTTCCCTTCAGCCGCCCCGCGCCGAAGCGGGGATGGCAGGAGTGGAGGGACTCGAACCCACGGCCCTCGGTTTTGGAGACCGATGCTCTACCAACTGAGCTACACTCCTAAGGGAGCCAGGGAGAGCGCGGTCCTTAGCGAGGGCTTCGGAACCGCGCAAGGCTTATCGAAGAGATGGTGGCGAACGGGCAGGCTGCAAGAGGGGCGCGCGTGCTGAGCTTGTCCCCGGCAGAGGAACCCCCTCCCCCAGCGGGGACAGGGTGGATCTGACGGGGTGTCGCGGCGGCCGTCAGGCGGCGATGTCGTAGGGCTGGATTTCGCCGGACAGATAGAGGTTGCGGGCCTTGGCGCGGCTCAATTTGCCGGAGCTGGTCCTGGGTAAGGTGCGCGGCGGCACCAGCTCGACGACGCAGTTGATGCCGGTAATCGCCCGCACCCGATCGCGGATCGCGTCGCGAAGACGGCTGCGTTCGGCGACGTCGGAGGTGCGGCACTGGACGAGCACCGCCGGCGTTTCCTCGCCGCCCGGCGTGGTGATCGAGAAAGCGGCGATGTCGCCGGCTTTGAAGCCGGGGAGCTGCTCGACCGCCCATTCGATGTCCTGCGGCCAATGGTTGCGGCCGTTGATGATGATCATGTCCTTGGCGCGGCCGACGATGTAGAGATAGCCGTCCGACATGTAGCCCATGTCGCCGGTGTCGAGCCACTTGTCGGCGCTGAGACAGGCGTCGGTCGCCTCGGCATCGCGGAAATAGCCGACCATGACCGAATCGCCCTTGCACCAGACCTTGCCGATCTCCCGATCGGACAGGCGGCCGCCATTCTCGTCCAGGATCGCGACTTCCATGTCGCGCACCGGTTTGCCGCAATTGACGATCGAGCGGTAGCGCTGCGGCCGGTCCCGCTCGGCGGGGCCGCCGCCGGCGAGCAGGGTCTCTTCGACCAGTTCGACGACGATGCCTTCGCCCGGCGGCATGATCGTCACGGCGAGCGTCGCCTCGGCCAGGCCGTAGCTGGGCGTGAAGCTCTTGGCGTTGAAGCCGGCTTCGGCGAAGGCATCGACGAAGGATTGCATGACGTCGGGCCGGATCATGTCGGCGCCGTTGCCGGCAACCCGCCAGCGCGACAGATCGAAGCGGTCCGAAACCTTGGACAGGCTGCCGATGCGGCGCGCGCAGATGTCGTAGCCGAAGGTCGGCGAGTAGCTGAGCGTGGTGCCCTGGTTGCGGCTGATCAGATCGAGCCAGGCGAGCGGCCGCCGGGCGAAATCCTCGGTCTTCAGATAATCGGTCGAAACCTGGTTGGCGACCGGCGACAGGAAGCAGCCGACCAGGCCCATGTCGTGATACCAGGGCAGCCACGAAATGCAGCGATCGGTGTCGCTGACCTGCATGCCGTGGCTGTGCGCCGCGAGATTGTTGAGCAGGGCATGGTGGGTGATGACGACGCCGTGCGGGAAGCGCGTCGAGCCGCTCGAATATTGCAGATAGGCGATGTCGGAGCTGTCGGCGGCGGGAAGCTCCGCAGCCGGTGCCTCGCGGGTGGCGAATTCTTCCCAGACGATGCCCTCGACACCGACGCTCTCTGCGGCGGCGCCGGCCATCGAGGCGAGCTCGGCCGGGTAGAACAACGCTCTCGGATCGGAGCTGCGCAGCTGAACCGACAATTGATCGATATAGGAATCGCGGCCACCGAACGAGGTCGGCAGCGGCAGCGGCACCGGCCAGGCGCCGGCATAGATGCAGCCAAAGAACAAGGCGGCGAAATCGGGGCCGGTCTCCGCGACGAGGGCGATTCGATCCTGCGGGCGCACGCCCGCGGCGATCAGCCGGTAGGCGGCGGCGATCGCGTCGTCGCGCAATTCGCGGAACGGGTAGCTGCGCGACAGCTGCCCTCGCGGGTCGTGGAAATTGAGACCGCGTAGACCTTGCGCGGCGTAATCGAGCGCTTCGCCGAGCGTCCGGAAATCTGCGAAGCGCCGCGGCAGATCGTCCGCGGTCGGGGTCGGGGCGAGGAGGTTACTTGTCTGCATATTTCTCGATTTCGGCAGGTGCTTGCACTGCGATGTCGTTTCTATCCAGGGGCCGGGCCGCACGAACGCAACCCCGTCAGGAGGCAATGGCCGTTCATAATCGTTATCGACTGTGGCACAAACATGGCGCGTGAGACAGACCAGCCACAAAAAGCCCCGGCCGCCGCTTGCCGAAGCCGCGCTCGAGCGCCTCGCCCTCCACTATGTGGAGCGCTATGCGACGACCCGCGCCAAGCTTGCCACTTATCTTGCCCGCAAGATCGCAGAGCGGGGCTGGGCTGGGGAGACGGCCGATCCGATCCCGGCGCTGGTCGAGCGTTTCGCCGCTTTGTCCTATGTCGACGATCGAGCATTCGCCGCAGCGCGGGCCGCATCGCTCACCCGGCGTGGCTATGGCGAACGCCGGGTCGGGCAGGCGCTGCGCGCGGCAGGCGTCGGCGACGAGGATGCGGAGCCGGCCCGCGAGGAGGCGCGCGAGGGCGCCTGGGGCGCAGCCTTGCGGTTCGCCGAGAAGCGCCGGATCGGCCCCTATGCGGCGCAACCGCCGGTGGATCGCGCGGCGCGCGAAAAAGCGATCGCAGCGATGTTGCGCGCGGGCCACGATCTCGGCCATGCTCGCCGCATCATTAACTCTTGCCCGGGAGAAATCCCGGAATTGGACGGTTGCTGAAAAGCTAACGTATACAGTTCACAAGATATCGAAAGCCGTGATAGTCCTTGTCTTGGGGAAACTTGGTGGATCGGCCGAACATGATGTCGCGACGGGAAATGCTGGCCGATAGCTCCGCGCGGCAAGAGGGGGAGGGGGAAGAGGTGCACTCCGAAGAAGAGGGGCTCCTCAAGATCACCGGAACAATGAAGTGGTTCGACGCGACGCGTGGTTTCGGCTTCTTGGTATCGGAAGAGGTGCCGGGCGACGTACTCGTCCATTTCAGTGTGTTGAAGGAGCATGAACGGCGAAGCCTCCCGGAAGGCGCCGTAATCGAATGTCTGGTGGCCCAGCAGGAGCGGGGTCTTCAGGCGCGCAAGGTGCTGTCGATCGATCTCAGCCATGCGATCGTGCCCGAACCGCCGCGCGCGTCGGGGGCGGGGGCGAAGGAGCGGGTCGATCCGACCGCTTTGCTCGACGAGGCCGGAGCGTTCGAGCCGGTGCGGGTGAAATGGTTCAACCGGTTGAAGGGCTATGGCTTCCTCAACCGGGAGGGCAACGAATCGGAGGATATCTTCGTCCATATGGAGACCGTCCGCCGCGGCGGCCTCGCCGACCTTCAGCCCGAGCAATTGCTGCAGGCGCGCATCGCCAGCGGACGCAAGGGGCCGCTGGCGGTCGAAGTGGAGCCGCGATGAGGCGAGCGATCGGGCTTGCGGCAAGCCTTGCCGCACTCCCGCTCGCCGCCTGCCAGAAACAGCCGGAACAGAAGCTCGCCGCGTTCAACGACACGGCTGCGCCGGGTGAGAGCGAGGCGACGCACCCGGTGTCCGGCCTGCCGGTGGTGCGCCTCGGGATCGTGGCCGGCGGCAGGACCCACCACTTCACCGTCGAGGTTGCGCCGTCCGCCGACGAGCAGGCTTACGGTCTGATGAACCGGCAGCAGATTGCGCCGACAGAAGGCATGCTGTTCCCGTTCGCCAGGGCGCAACCGGCGCAATTCTGGATGAAGAACACCCTGATCCCGCTCGACATGATCTTCATACGGGGCGACGGCAGCATCGCCCGAATCGCAAGCGCCGCGCCGTTGTCGCTGGAGCCGGTCGGCGTGAGCGAGCCGGTGCTGGCGGTGCTGGAGATCGCCGGCGGCCGAGCCGCCGAGCTCGGCATCACCGCGGACGCCCGGATCAGCTGGCCGGGAGGCCCGCAAAGCTGAGCGCAGGCGCAGCGAGGCGACGATCCAGGCGGCGATGGGAGCACGGCCCGCTCATGATCGCCGATGGCCGTGGAGAGTGTGCCGAGACCGAGCGGCACCGGTACGCCAGAGCAGCAGCGCCGCGGCGTTCAGCCACGCCATCAGCTACGCTGTCCCCCTCTCATCGCTGCGGCAACCGGGAGGATCGGAGACCTTTCAACCCGACACGCTGCTCCGCCCGACACACACTCCTCGGCGCATTGGCGATCCGGGGAGCAGAGGCACGGTCAGGCTTGCGCCTTACCCCGCATCGGCGCTAGGCGACGGCCATGGGATTCCTGAAGCAGATCTTCACCTGGTGGGACGGCGCGACGATCGGCACGTCGCTGCACGTGCGCCGCAATGGCCGCCAGGTCGGCACCGACGATCTCGGCAACGTCTATTACGAGGCGAAGAAGGGCGGCCGCCGGTTCGTCATCTATAACGGCCCGAACGACGCCAGCCGGATTCCGCCCGAATGGTTCAGCTGGCTGCATCACCAGATTGCAGGACTTCCCGACGAAGCGCTGCCGCCCGCGCCAAAATTCCTGCGCGAGCCGACCGGCAACCGGACCGGAACGCCGGAGGCCTACAAGCCATCGGGTGCGCTCGATCGGGGCGGCCGGCGCCCGGCGGCGAGCGGCGATTACGAGGCGTGGACTCCGGATCAGGCATGAGCGGCCTCGCCTGCCGCGCCGCCGCGCTCGCTGCTCTTGCCGCACTCACAGCCTGCGGCGGTGACGGCGGTCAGCAGAAGAAGGCCGGCAAGCAGAGCGAACCCGAACCGCAGACCGTCGACATTCCGCAGACGGTTACCGCGTTTGCGCCGGGAACCACGCCGATGGCGCAGCGTGTCGCCGTCGTCTCTCTGCTCAACAAGCGCAACGGCAGTTCGCGCGATCTCACGATGAAGCCGGGCGAGGCGCTGCGAGTCGGCGACGCGATCGTCCGATTGCGCGCCTGCGAAACCACAGCGCCGTGGGAAGTTCAGAAGCTCACCGGTGCCTTCGTCCAACTCGACGTCCGCAATCCCCAAGGCGAGTTCCAGCGGGTGTTCTCCGGCTGGCTGTACAAGGAGACGCCGTCGCTCAACGTCGTCGAGCATCCGATCTACGACGTCACCCCCAAGAGCTGCGCGATGACCCATCCCGAAGGCGGCGAATCGACGGTCCGCGCCGAGTCGGCAAGCAATCGGTCGAGTGCGCCGAGATCGGGCGGCGCGCGGCGTGCCCCGGCGGCGCCGGCACCGTCTCCCGGCGGAACCACGGAGACTCCGGCGGCAGCGGCTCCGTCCGCCGACAGCGCAGAGGCCAACAGCGCCAGATAATCCTTCTGGCTGATCTCGATCGCGCCCAGGCTGCGGAGATGATCGGTCATGAACTGGCAGTCGAGCAGGGTGTAGCCGCCGACCTTCAGCCGCGCCACCAGCCAGGCGAGCGCCACCTTCGAGGCGTCGGTGCGCTTCGAGAACATGCTCTCGCCGAAGAACGCCCCGCCGAGGCGCACGCCATAGAGGCCGCCGACGAGTTTGCCGTCCTGCCGGCATTCGATCGAGTGGGCGTAGCCAAGCTCGTGCAGGCGGACGAAACTCTGCTCGATCTCGTCGTTGATCCAGGTCTCTTCGCGACCGGCGCAGAGCCGAATCACATCGGCGAAGGCGGTGTCGCGGCTGACCTCGAATGCACCGGCGCGGAGGGTCTTGCGCAAGGAGCGGGAGAGCCGGAAGCCTTCGATCGGCAGGATCGCGCGCTTGCGCGGTTCGACCCAGAAGATCTCGGCCGCATCCCGGCTGTCCGACATCGGGAAGACGCCGATCGCATAGGCACGCAGCAGCAGGTCGGGATCGATCAGCGCCATGGCGCGGGATTGAAGGGGAGAGCCGGAGGGCGTCAACTGCTTTCGGCGGCGATCAGCCGGCGCTCGACCGCGCGCCACAGGCGTGCCACCGCGTCGGCGGCCGGCGCGCCGGGGGCGAAGCTGCCGACCGCATCGTGGTGCACGGCCATCGCCTCGACCGCGCTCGCCATCGGGATCACCGGCCAATCCGGCGCCGCCTCGATCGCGGACCGGTGCATCGCGCGGCGCCGGTCGACCATGTTGAACACCGGCAGGATCGCGCCGCGTCGCCCGGAGCTTCGGCCGAGATGGGCGACGACCTCGTCGAGGGCGCGACGGGAGAGCGGCGAGGGGATCACCGGAACGACGATCAGGTCGGCCGCGCGCAACACCTGCTCGCTGGTCTCCGAGAGACCCGGAGGGCAATCGAGCAGCACCCGATCATAGCCGTGGGCGAGCATCTGGAGCAGCTTCTCGAGCCGCTTCTTCTTGCCGAGGGTGAAGAAGAAGCGATCGAGGCTGCGCAGCGAGCGATCGGCCGGAAGCAGGTCGAGGCGGGCGGTCTGGGTCGGCACCACCAGCTTGTCGGGCGCGATCTCGCGCGCGAACAGGCCCTGCGCTTCGCCGGCGCCGCTGCGCGGGCGGGCACCGGCGAGGAAGGTCGCCGCCGCCTGGGCGTCGAGATCCCAGAGCAGGGTGCGGCGGGCGGACAGGGTCGCCGCCGCCCAGGCAAGGTTGAGCGACAGGCTGGTTTTGCCGACTCCGCCCTTCAGACTGTAGATCGCGACAGAACGCACCCGGCACCCCCGAAGCGGCTGTAGGATGCGAATGTGACGGATATAAGAATGGCGGCGCTTCGCCGCCCCTTGCCCCTGATGGCAGGCCGCGCCGTGCTCAGAGGATCTCGCGCACCTTGTCCTGCGGGCGGCAAAGGCGGACGCCCTTGTCGGTCTCGACCAGAGGTCGCTCGATCAGGATGGGATTCTCGACCATCGCGTCGAGAATGGCGTCGTCGCTGACGGTGCCGGACACCAGATCGAGATCCTGCGCCAGGCTCTCCTTGGCCCGGAGACCCTCACGCGGCGTGATCCCGGCGCGTGCGTAGAGCCGACGAAGCTCGTCCTTCGACGGTGTCGTCTTGACATAGTCTACGATCGTGATTTCGGCGCCGCTCCGCTCGAGGATCTCGAGGGTCTTGCGCGAGGTGCCGCAGCGCGGATTGTGGTAGATGGTCGCCTTCACGGCGCCTGCCTTGCGATAATATCTGAGATCATTCCAGCTGGAAATCGAGGCCCCGTGGCGGGGCCTCGCAAGCGAAACGCCGGATCAGCTGATAGTGCCGTATCCGATGATCCAATCCCAGATGCTGAACCGCGTGGGTCGAACCTGCTTTTGCATCGTGTTTTCCCTCTGCGCCGAGCGCACTGCGGCCATCGCAGGCGTCGGTTGAGAGCGTTAACCTTAACAAAAGTGGTTATCAAGGCGTTAAACCCCGAGTCAGGCCGCTTGAACTCCTGAGCTCTGCCGCAACTGCCGAACCAAAAGCCTGAACGGAACCGGCCTTCCGATGAAATAACCCTGTGCCTCGTCACAGCCCATATAGGCCAGCGCCTCCAGGGTCTGAGCGTCCTCGACGCCTTCGCCGACAACCTTCTGACCGAGGGAGTGAGCGAGCTGGATGGTGGAGTGGACCATCAGTTTGTCACTGTGATTCTTGTAGATCGATTGAATGAAGCTGCGGTCGATCTTGATTTCGGTGGCGGGTATCCGCCGCATATATTCGAGAGTCGAAAGCCCGGTGCCATAATCGTCGATCGACACCAGAACGCCGATCCGCCGCAGCCGGTGCAGGGAATCGAGGTCGTCGCCGTCCGTCGCCAAGGCGGCGGTCTCGGTAACCTCCAGGGTCAACCGTTCCGGCGGCAGCTGATAGCGATCGAGAATCTTGATCACCGTCTCGTCGAGGCCGTGCTCGTGAAGAAGCTTGGCCGACAGATTGACCGACATCCCGAACTCGAGCCCGCTCTTGTTGATGAAGGCGGCGGCGCGGACTGCCCGCTCGAGCACGAAGTGCGTCAGGCCGGCGATGCGGCCATTCTGCTCGGCCAGCGGAATGAACTCCAGAGGGGGGATGGGGCCCTTGTCGGGGTGGGTCCAGCGCACCAGGGCCTCCGCCCCGATAAGGCTGCGCGTGGCGAGATTGATCTTCGGCTGATAAGCCACCCACAGATCGCCGCTTTCGACGGCCGCATCAAGCTGGCTCAAGATCGACAGGCGCCAAGGCGCCTCCTTCAGGCGTTCGGGATCGTAGCGCCCCCAGGCCCTGCCAGCGGCGGCAGCCTGATCCGCCGCAACGAGGGCGCTTCCGAGACGACTTGCCAGCGAGCGACCCTGCGTCGTCTCGATGCCGAACGTTACGACGGGATCGAACTTGGCTGCCCCGACGACCACAGGCGTGCGAAACAGTGCCTGCAACGCTTCCAGATGCTCCTCGATCTGGCCTGCGCGCTCCAGCGGCACGAACCAGGCGAAGATACCCTCGTCGCCGTGAAACAGCTTGGGTATCGGCACGCCGATGCCGAGCCGCTTCGCGATTTCGAGCGCCAGTGCGCCCTCCTGATCGACCGCGAGCGCTGCACAGATCTCTGCGTAATTGTGAACACGCGTCACGATCAGCGCCTTGCCTCCGGCATCCGCCTCCTGGCGAAGCGCATTGAGGTTCGGAAGCCCCGAGACGCCGTTGACGTTGGCGCGTTGACGATAGGTTCGCCAGAGGCGTCCGGAACCGATGAACAGCGACACCGAGCAGATCAGGAACAGCGCCGGCGTGACGTCCATGAAGATCGACGCTTCCTCGAACGGGAGCGGTCCGAAGAGAAGCAGAAGGATGCCGGACGCGGCGATCGCGCCACCCGCTTTGCCGTTTCTTCGCGATGTGCCGAGGATCGCAATAGCGAGGGCGCAAAGGAACGGGACGAACCATCCGATCTCGATCGGTTGCCCCCGCTTGAGCGTCTCGGCGCCGGCGAGATGTATATAGACGGTCGGCAGGTGGCCGTGTCCGGGAACGAAGAAGTTGTCTGAAATGGTCGGTGCCGTGTTTGCGATCACGACGTCTCTTCCCCGAACCGCGGCAATGCCTCGTCGCTTGAGAACGTCGATGGCGCTTATGTGGGTGATGGCCGTTACTTCGACGGCATAATCGACCCGGTAGGTGACGGCGGTGTCGCCAGTAACCCCGGCAAGCCGGGCGCCGACGCTGGGAACCTTCGTGCCGTGCATGTCGAGGGCGAATGGGAGCCGCCACGCTGTCCCGGTGAAGTTGTAACGGAAGTTCGTATTTACCTGCTCGGGAAGCGGCTGCAGGGTCAAATCCGCGATGATGCTGCGCGACGCTTCGTCGCGCGATCCGAGATCGAACCGGGCACTCAGCCTCACCACTTGCGGATGGCGCCGGATCGCCGCCGCAAGCGACGCCCGGTCTGCTTCGCTCCTGGCAGGAGGAAGGTCGCTGGCATACGTGATGCTGCGAGCGCCGCCGCTCGCAAGCGCATCGATCATCGCCGCATGGTCGCTTCGCGCCAGGAGCATGCCCTCCCGGCTCGCCACGCTCTTGTCGTCGATCGCGACCAGCACGATGTCGCCGCTCGGCGGGTGCTCGCGCAGCCGGTCGCGGGTCATGCGCAAGAAATATTCGAGCGGCTCGCCGAACTGGATCGCGCCGAAGATCAGGGCGACGAGCGTGGTCCAGAGAAGGACCTTGGTACGCCCGTCTCTGAGCTGCTCCCGCAGCTTGCGGAATTGCCCGATCCCCATCCCAGTTGCGATGCCTGAAAAAGGTTAGCAAAAGGTGGCAATTCCCCTTCCGGCCGGCGGGAAAGGGCCAGACTACCGCCAGTCGTCGATCACGCGCGACAGGACATCCAGCGGGAGCGATCCTGCCAGCAGGCCGCGATTGTGGAATTCGCGGATGTCGAAGCGATTGCCCAGCCGCGCCTGCGCCCGCTCTCTCGCGCTCGACCACACGCGCCAGCCGAGCATGTAGCTCGACGCCTGTCCGGGCTGGACGCAGTAACGCTCGACCTCGCGGGTCATCGAGGTCTCGGCGTCGCCGAGCGTCTCGACCATGTAGGTGATCGCGCGCTCGCGCGTCCAGCGCATGTGATGCAGGCCGGAATCCACGACCAGCCGGACAGCCCTGAACAGCATGGACGCGAGATAGCCGACCTCGCCGAGCGGATCGTCGGCATAGACCCCCATCTCCTCGGCCAGCTGCTCGGCGTAGAGTGCCCAGCCTTCCGAATAGCCGGAGAAGAGCGGAAGCCGGCGCAGCGTCGGCACGTCGGGCGCCTCGATCATCGAGGCATTCTGCAGATGATGTCCCGGCAGCACTTCATGATAGACGAGGGTCGGCAGATCGAACTTGGGCAACTCCGCGAGATTGCGAAGGTTGATGGAGAACAGGCCGGGCCGGCTGCCGTCGAGGCTTGGCGGTTGATAGGTGCCGCCCGGCGCGCCGGCCTCGACCGACGGGGGCGTCCGTCGGATCTCCACGCCCGCGCGGGGCAGGTGGCCGAAATAGGACGGCAATTTGGGCCTGATCCGATCGATCCGCGCATTGAGATCGGCGATCAGCGCCGCCCGCCCGGCTTCGTCATTGGGGTACAGGTGGCGCGGATCGCGGCGAAGATGGGCCAGACGCGCGGCCACCGTTCCGTCGGCGAGACCCTGACGCCTGAGGATGATGTCGGCGCGCGCAGTGAGCTCGGCGACGCGTTCGAGCCCGAAGCGATGGATCTCCTCCGGGGCCATGTCGGTGGTCGTCGCCGCGCGGATCGCATAGCGATAATATTCCTCACCGCGCGGCAATCTCCACACGCCGGCCGCGTCCCCCGCCCGGGCAAGCGCGTCGTCGAGCAGCCCACGCTGGCGCAGCAGCGCCGGCCTGACCTCCTGCGCTACCACCGCTGCTGCGCGCGTGCGCCACGCGCCGGGCAGCTTCGCGGCGGCGGCGCGCTCGGCAAGGCTGGTGACGAGCTCGGAAGCGTCCGGCGCTGGTGACAGCAGGGCATCGAGCTGTTCAAGGGTGCGGCGAAGAACAAAGACCGGCGGAACGGCGCCGCGCCCATAATCGGCGTGCGACCGAAGCGTTTCCTGGTCGAGCACGGCGGCAAAGGCGGAAAGACGCGACAGATAGGCTTCGGCATCGGCGGCGGCGGCGATGCGATGCTGGGTGGCAAGGAAGGACGGGATGCTCTGATAGGAACCGGTGAGCTGGCTTACGGTGTAGGGAACGGCGATGCCGACATTCGGGTCGCCGAACGGGAAGTCGAAGCCCTCCAGAGTGGCGGCTGCGAGATATTTCGCCGATTGCTGATTGACCCAGTCGCTCCCGGAGAGCTGCTTCGGGTCGTAACGGTCCATTGCATCGGACAGGCCGGCCAGCAGCTTGCGCATCTGCTCGATGCCGGCAGCCGAGCGATCGTCGAGCTTCGATCTTGCGTCGGCATGGTCCCCCTTGTCGGCGCCCATCATGGTCAGCAGCTGCGGCGAATTGTTCATCGCCGCCTGGATGAACTGTTCGAGCACGGTGGTGATAGGCACGGTTTCACGGCCAAGCGCCCGGGACCCAATCGTCACCGCAGGCAGGGCTCCGAGCATGGCGATGGTCTGGCGGCGGCTGAACAATTCTGGTCCCCCTCGACTGACATGATAAGCGGATGCCGGCGGACGCGCCGGCGGGGTTCCCTGCCACAGGATGAGCATCTTTGTCATTCCTGCCTTGTTTCGGGCTCTGCGTCGGCGGCATTTCCCCGCGTGACGGTAGCGCACCGATGCGGGCGGCCCCATATCGGCGCCATGCTGTTCGACAAGATTGACGAATGGGTCGGTGGGACCCTCTTCATCCCGCCCATCATCAAGCTGTGCCAGGTGACGCGACAGAGCCAGTTCGCAGTGTCGCGCCTGTTCTGGTTCATCACGGCGCTCGATGGCTTCTATCATGCGGACACTTTGTTCTCGTCGATCCTGTGGGGCGGCATGAGCGTGATCATGATGATCACCGCCGCCCGTCGCGCCGACAGCCCGACGGCGAGTTTCAGATTCTTTCGGATGCTCAGCCTGGTGTTCCTCGCTTTGGATCTGATCGCCGCGGGGGTGACGGGCAAATGGGCGGGCGTGGAGTTCTGGCTGCTTGTCCTGATCGCGGAATATGCGGCGACGATCCGGACGGTTCCCCCGGCCGACGTGTCGAAGCGGACGGCTGTGCAGGCGCGCGCCGGCAGGTGAGAGGCGCAACGGCTCCGAACGGGCGAGCGGGGAAACGACCGGACGGCAAGCCGGGCCCGACTCCACGGTAAGTATTTCGACGACGGCACCGGAGGCGCGGACGGTCGCAGCGCGCGAAAGCGTCTGCTCTGCATGGAGGCGCAGGGCTCGCCGTCACGCCTCGCGAACGGCTCTTGGCTCGGCTCGGGCCGCCTGTGCCAGCCAGGTCGATTCGCGAAGCCTCGGCAGATCGGGGTGCGCCTCGAAGCGGTCCAGGCGCATCAACAGCGTGCCGCCGATCGTGCGCATCCATCCCGCCGGCAGCCTGACGTCGGGGCTGGCGAGACGTTCGGGATGATCCATTGCGCCGTAAGAGTTGAAGTAATCCGCCTCGACGAACAACGTCGCGGGCGGCGCGGCGAAATGCGCATCGCGCAGACCGAGGAGGCAGGGGCGGCGATAGCTGGCCATCTTTCGGTCGTCGGGATCGATGTTCAGCCCGAGAAAGCAGCCCGGCTTGGCGCGCATGAGGACATCGCACTCGAGCATCGCCAGATCGCTCATGAAGCTGAGCGGGATGTCTGCCCCGCCGCGGCTGGAAAGTTCGCGCGCGGGCTGCCTGGCGAGTTCGGGGCGGTAGAGCGGCGGCAGTTCTGCCAGCAGGGTTCGGTGCAGCGTCGCCACGTAGGCCAGCGGATCGGAATAAGCCGCATCCATGTCGATGCCGATCCCGGCAAGCACGGGCCGCAACAAAGCGAGCCGCGATGGCAGCGCGTCACGATATTGGTCGAGATTCTCGTGCGCCTGGCTTTCGGTCAGTACCGGCGCGTTCGATCCCGGAGTGGGGATGTTCAGCGCGACGTGTCGCGGCGTGAAGGGGGGATATTCCTGGAGGAGGCGCGACAACTTGCCCGCCTCGGTGCGTGCATCCTTCTTCTTTGCCCAGCCGAACATGGCCGCGGTTTAGAACCAGCTCTTGGCCCAGTCGACTGCCTTTGCGCCGACGCCGCTGCCGATCACGCCGCCAACCACGCCGCCCACGACGCCGCCCACCACGGTTCCGACCGGACCTCCCACGGAACCGATGGCGGCGCCCATCTGCGCGCCGCCCCACGCGCCGGCCGCGCCGCCGGCGAGGCTACCAACTGCGCGTTGCGTGTTATCGCCGAACGTGTTGCCGTCAGCACGGAAGGCCTGGCCGACCTGAACGGCGTCGATGGCCAATCCTATCGGGCGCGCCACCCGGCCGACGCGTTCCAGCGTCGTGCCGAGGCGGCGGACGTTGCCGTTCTCCGTCAGCCGCTCCGCGTCCTTGGCGACCTGAAGCCGCGTGTCGCTGCTTGCGCTCGCCCGGCCGAGCTTGGACTCGATCTCGAGCGTGCGGTTCATCTCCGGACGGGTGCCCCGCTCGGAAGCGACGACGTCGACCTGACGGCCGCCAAGCGACGTCTGCCGCGGTACTTCGGTGCGAACGTCGCTGTAGCGCGGATCGGCCCGCAGATCGTCGGCGATCGCATCGCGCGCCGCATTGCCGTTCAGCGTGGTCGCGCCGGGGTGGTTGGAGGTGGTGCCGCCGATCGGCGCCGGGTTGACGGGGAAATCGCGCCGGATTCCAGCGTCGTCGAGCAAAGTCTCCAGCGGTTTGGTGAACCCATCCTTGTTGGTCACCGGGCTGGTCGTCGATCGCCATTGGATCTCAAGTGCCGGATTGTCGCGCAGGATGCGGCCGCCAGCCTCCGTCGGGATGGTGGTTGCCCCTGTCGCAGTCAGCGTCTGTCCACCGGGCTTAGCGGCCTGGTCACGCAGTGCGACGGTTGCCTGCGCCTCCGCACGGAAGGCTTCGATGCTGCTGGCGATCCCGTCGCCGCGAGGCTCGCCATGATTCATCCAGCGGTTGAGCGTTGCGGAGAGATCCGCGATCACCTGCTTGTCTTCGGCACTCCCCGGCGCGATCGCGGCTGGATCGAGGCCGGCCGCCCTGGCCTGGAGGTCATAGCCGATCTTCGCGTCGCCCGAACGGACGGCCTGTTCGAGCGGCACGCCCGTGCAATCGCTGCAATAAAGGTTTGGCTTGCCGGATCCGAAATCGACCCGGACGCTGCGCCCCTCGCTGCCGACGGGATCGGCTTGCGCAGTCTTGGGGAGAGCGGGCGTGCTCGTGATCGAGCCGATGGAATCCTGCATGACGGCCTCCGTTGATTGGCCCAGATCTACGCCGAACCTCCTCATGGGATCACTAAACGAATCGATTAGGACCTGCTTCAAAGCCGGCGAAGGAGCTGACGTTGGCGCGTGGAAGTCTCCTCGCACCGGCCTGCGCGGGAGCCGCGGCCAATTGGTGAAGCGGTTGCAGGGCCTGCCTGCTGGCGGCGGCGCAAGGCGTCTCCTGCGCCGGTTCAAGCCATCGGGGAGAGCGGCCGGGCGCCGACATCAATGTTCCGATCGGCGCCGTAACGACTGCCGCCGTCTATAAAGCAGCCAGGAGCGTGCCGCACCGGCCCGCAAGGAGAGGAGTGCGCATGACCACGATCAACACTGCCGGCAACGAGCCATATCGCGCATATCCGGCAAAGGCGGCGCCCGAGAGGTTCGCGGTCGAAGCGCCGGAGCGGATCATCGTCGGGCTCGCCAGCTCGCCGCCGAGCGGGGTCACCGATGCCCTCAAGCAACGGCTGCTGGCCGCGGGAACGTTGCAGACCCTGGCGATGCTGCCGTCCGAATCCGCCGAAAAGAGCGCTGCCGAGATTTCGGGGAACAGCGAAGCGGAGGGAGGGTCTGTCGCGGAAGTCTACGCTCCGGGCAAGGTGTCGTCCGCCTCCAACGATCAGATCCCTGCGGAGTTTTGGAATTCGAGCGATACCGCGGATCGCGCACGTGGCATGATCGAGGCCTATGGCGCCGAGCTGGTGATGCGCAGCCAAATGCAGGATCCGGAACTTCACAAGGCATAGCGGAGCGCCCGCACCTCCGGGTTTGGCAGCCGGGCCGGGCGCTTCGCCCCGGCTGCCATAGCGGACATATCCGCCTCATCCCCGACGTCCCCCCCAAGGCAGCCGGCGAGGCCGCCTTTTCCGGTGAGGGAGCTCGGTCAGCGGGTGAATCTCTCCCCCGCTTCGGCCTTGCGGGCGAGGAGCGGCGAGAGGGTGAAATCGTCGCCCATCCGGGCCTGTTGCCGTTTCAGCCCTTCGACGATCGTGTCGAGGCCCTCGCTGTCGGCCCAGAACATCGGACCGCCGCGATAAACGGGCCAGCCATAGCCGTAGACCCAGACCACATCCACGTCGCTGGCACGCTGGGCCATGCCTTCGTCGAGGATCTTCGCGGCTTCGTTGACCATGGTGTAGAGCGTGCGCTCGATGATTTCCTGGTCGTCGATCTGGCGCGGCGCGATGCCGGCCTGCGCACGGAAACCGTCGATGATCTCCTGCACCTTGGAGCTGGGGGAGGGGCGACGCTTGTCGTCATAATCGTAGAAGCCGGCGCCCTTCTTCTGACCCCAGCGATCGATCGCGCAGAGCGCGTCGCGGATGCTCTCGATCCGGGTGGGATCGCGGTGCCAGCCGATGTCGACGCCGGCGAGATCAGCCATCTGGAACGGTCCCATCGGCATTCCGAATTCGACATGGACGCGGTCGATCTGCTCGGGCGTGGCGCCCTCCAAAAGAAGCTTGTTGGCCTCGGTCTGGCGCGGAATCAGCATGCGGTTGCCGATGAACCCGAAGCACACGCCGGCGACGACCGCGACCTTGCGGATGCGCTTGGCGAGCTGCATCGCGGTGACGAGGACATCGGGCGCGGTCTTCGCCCCGCGCACCACCTCGAGCAGTTTCATGATGTTGGCTGGCGAGAAGAAATGCAGGCCGAGCACGTCCTGCGGGCGGGACGTCGCGGCGGCGATCTCGTTGACGTTCAGGTACGACGTGTTGGAGGCGAGGATCGCGCCCGGCTTGGCGATGCGATCGAGCTTGCCGAACACCTCCTTCTTGACGTCCATAGTCTCGAACACCGCCTCGATGATCAGATCGCAATCGGCGAGATCGTCGAGCGAGAGGGAGGGGGTGAGCAGGGCCATTGCGGACTCGACCTGGGCCTCGCTCATCCGGCCCTTGGCCGCGGTCGCCTGGTAGTTCTTGCGGATGATGCCGGTGCCGCGATCGAGCGCCTCCTGCTGCTGCTCGACGATCGTTACGGGGATTCCCGCGGACAGGAAGTTCATCGAGATGCCGCCACCCATGGTGCCGGCGCCGATCACGCCGACCTTGGAGATGGTGCGCGGCAGGGTGCCTTCGGGGAGGCCTTCGATTTTCGAAGCCTTGCGCTCGGCGAAGAAGAAATATTGCTGAGCCTTGGCCTGGGTGCCGTTCATCAGCTCCATGAACAGCCGACGCTCGTCCTGCACGCCCTCCGCATACGGCTTTGCGATGGCGGCCCCGATCGCCTTGATGTTCGCCTCGGGCGCATCGAAGCCGCGGAACTTGCGGCCATGTTCCTTCCGGAAATCGTCGAACAGGGCCGCATTGCCCCGCGCTTCCTCGAGCTTCTCGTCCCGATCGCTGGTGATCGGGATTGGGCGGACGTCGCGCACTTCCTCGGCATAGGCGACCGCATGCTGCTCGAGATCGCCTTCGATCAGCCGGTCGATGAGGCCGCAGGCATAAGCCTCCTTGGCGGAGATCGGACTGCCGCTGGTCGCCATTTCCAGCGCCTTGCGGACGCCCGCCGCACGTGGGAGCCGCTGGGTGCCGCCGGCGCCCGGCAAGAGGCCCAGCTTCACTTCCGGTACACCGAGCTTGGCCGAGGGCACCGCCACCCGATAATGGCTGGCGAGTGCGACTTCGAGCCCGCCCCCGAAAGCGGTGCCGTGGATCGCCGCGACCACCGGTTTGGTGCACGCCTCGATCCGGTCGACCACCTGCGGCAGCATCGGCATCTGCATCGGCTTGCCGAATTCGGTGATGTCGGCGCCGGCGAAGAAGGTGCTCCCCTGGCAGAGGATGACCACAGCCTTCACGGAATCGTCGGCGTCGGCCTGCTCGATCGCGGCGACGAGGCCCTCGCGGACGGCGTGGCCGAGGGCGTTGACCGGCGGATTGTTGGACAGGATGATGAGGACGTCGCCGTGACGACGGGTGCTGATCGGGCTCATGCGTGTCTCCGATGGTCAGAAGGCCGTGCGGCCATATTCCTGGTGGTTGAACGGATGCGAGATCGAGAGGCCGCCGTCGACGACGAGCGCGTGGCCGTTGACGTAGCTCGCCTCGTCCGAGGCAAGGAACAGGGCCGCGGCGGCGATCTCGTCGGGCACGCCGCCGCGCCTCAGCGGGTTGAGGTGGCCGAGCCGGTCTTCCTTGCCGGCGGCACGCGCCATGTCGTAGATTGGCCGGGTCATGCCGGTCTCGATGAGGCCCGGGCAGATCGCATTCACCCTGATGCCCGAGCCGGCGAGCTGGGTCGCGGCGACGGCGACGAGGTTGATCACCCCGGCCTTCGACGCCGAATAAGCCGGGCCGCCGGCCCCCGCGCGGATACCGGCGACCGATGCGGTGCAGATGATTGAGCCCTTGCCGCGCTCCTTCATCGCCGGCGCGGCATGCTTCACCGCCAGGAACGGCCCGATCAGATTGACGCGCAAGATCTCCTGCCAATCCTCGGCGCTTTGTTCGAAGATCGAGGCGAGGCCGCCCGAAATGCCGGCATTGGCGAAGAAGACGTCGAGCCCGCCATGATATTGGAGCGCCGCCTGGACGAGATCCTGGACGTCCTCGTCATTGCCGGCGTCGGCCTGGATGCCGACCGCCGCCTCGCCGATCATGTCGGCGGTCTCGTCGTGGCCGGTGAGATCGGCGCAAACGACGCGGGCGCCTTCCTCGGCGAAGCGGATTGCTGTGGCGCGGCCGATGCCCGAGCCGGCGCCGGTGACGATAGCGACCTTGTCGGCAAGTTTCATGGCAAACTCCCTGGAATGCGGGTCAGAGCCCGACACCGGTGGTCGAGCCGCCGTCGACGACGATCGCCTGGCCGGTGACGTAGGTGGAGGCAGGGCTGGCAAGGAACACCGCGGCGCCGGCGATCTCGTGCGGCTCGCCGATCCGCTGCAGAGGGGTGTGGGCGGTCACCATTGCCAGGGTCTGCGGATTTTCCCAGAGCGCTTTGGCGAAATCGGTGCGGATGAGGCCGGGCGCGATGCAATTGACCCGTACCTGATGCGGGCCGAACTCCGCGGCGAGGTTGCGGGCGAGCTGGAAGTCGGCCGCCTTGGAGACGTTGTAGGCGCCGATCACTGTGGACGCCTTGAGTCCGCCGATCGACGAGACGATGATGATCGACCCTTCGCGCCGCTCGATCATCTCCGGGGCCACCATCTGGATCAACCAATGGTTGGCGATGACGTTGTTCTCCAGGATCTTGCGGAACATGTCGTCCGAAATCCCCGCCATCGGCCCGTAATAGGGATTGGAGGCGGCGTTGCAGACGAGGATGTCGATCTTGCCGAGCTGCCGCCGGGTCTCGTCCACCAAGGCTTGCAGCGCTTCCTTTGACGAGATGTTGGCGGGAACGACGATCGCCCGGCCCGCGCCGTGCTTTTCGTTGATGCCGTCGGCCACTTCGGCGCAGGCGTCGGCCTTGCGGCTGGAGACCACCACGGTCGCGCCCTGATCGGCCATTGCTTCGGCGATCGCCCGGCCGATGCCGCGCGACGAACCGGTGATCACCGCGACCTTGCCGGTCAGATCGAACATGGTCATCTTAACTCCTCCCTGTCGTCGCAGACGATGGGGAGGGGGACCGCGTGCAACGCGGTGGAGGGGCGTCACGGCCCCTGCGCCCCTCCACCATCCTGCGGATGGTCTCCCTCCCCACGTGCTTTGCACGCAGGGAAGATGCTTGATTTTCAGCCGCGCGGCGCATGCTTGGCGAATTCCATGCGCGCGATCGCGCGATTGTGGACTTCGTCGGGGCCGTCGGCGAGGCGCAGAGTACGGATGCCGGCCCAGCTCTTGGCGAGCTCGAAATCCTGACCGACGCCGGCGGCGCCATGGGCCTGGACGGCGTCGTCGATGATCGAGAGCGCCATGTTCGGCGCCTGCACCTTGATCATCGCGATCTCCGCCTGCGCCGCCTTGTTGCCGGCCTTGTCCATCAGATCGGCGGCCTTGAGGCAAAGCAGGCGCGACATGTCGATGTCGATACGGGCGCGGGCGACGCGCTGCTCCCAGATCGAATGCTCGGCCAATTTCTTGCCGAACGCGACCCGGCTCTGGAGGCGGCGGACCATCGCGGCGAGCGCTTCCTCGGCGGCGCCGATCGTGCGCATGCAATGGTGGATGCGGCCCGGCCCCAGCCGCCCCTGCGCGATCTCGAAACCGCGGCCTTCGCCGAGCAGCATGTTGAACGCAGGGATGCGCACGTCCTTCAGCTCGATCTCCATGTGGCCGTGCGGCGCGTCGTCATAGCCGTAGACGGTGAGCGGGCGCTCGATGGTGACTCCGGGCGCGTCGAGCGGGACCAGCACCATCGACTGCTGGCGATGCTTGTCGGCGCCGCGGTCGGTCTTGCCCATCACGATCGCGACTTTGCAGCGCGGGTCGCCGGCACCGCTCGACCACCATTTGCGGCCGTTCAGCACGTAATCGTCGCCGTCGCGGGCGATGTCGCATTCGATGTTGGTCGCGTCGGATGAGGCGACGCCGGGCTCGGTCATCAGAAAGGCCGAGCGGATTTCGCCGTTCATCAGCGGCCGCAGCCATTGCTCCTTCTGCTCCCGCGTGCCGTAGCGATGGAACACCTCCATGTTGCCGGTGTCGGGCGCGGAGCAGTTGAACACTTCGGACGCCCAGGAGACTCGGCCCATCTCCTCCGCGCAAAGCGCATATTCGAGGTTGGTGAGCTGGGTGCCTTCGAACTCGAACGTCTCGTCGACATGGGCGAGTGCATGGCCGGGCGGCATGAACAGATTCCACAGACCGGCGGCTCGCGCCTGGGGCTTCAATTCCTCGATGACCTGGATCGGCTGCCAGCGGTCGCCGGCGGCGAGCTCGGCCTTGTAGTCCTTGCAGCGGGGCCGAATCGCGGCCTCGACGTAGTCCCGGACGCGGTCGCGGTAAAAAGCCTGCCGTTC
Organism: Sphingosinicella sp. BN140058; assembly: GCF_004135585.1. NCBI lineage: Bacteria > Pseudomonadati > Pseudomonadota > Alphaproteobacteria > Sphingomonadales > Sphingosinicellaceae > Sphingosinicella > Sphingosinicella sp. BN140058. The sequence goes on from NZ_CP035501.1 coordinate 4,141,336, forward strand.
CGTAAGGTCAAAGTCCATGCGGCCGCTTTCCTCTCCATTTTTCGTGCGTTCCTGCTGCCAGAAACGGCAGATTCGCGCCAGTCTCGTCGCGATTGTGGCGGGCGCGCGATCGCGGCAAGAAGGCCGCATGGCCGTTCCGACCAGCCCCTGGGTCCACCTCCTGTTCGACCTGATCGCCTGGGGCGCCGCGGCGCTGCTGGGAGCCTTTCTCTATCGGTGGCGGCTGGAGCCGGTCGCGCGTGGCGTCGCCGCCCGAACCGACGCGACCTACGGGATCGTGCTCGCCTTCGGCGCGGTGACGGGAGCGTGGGGAATCGGCTCGCTCAACACCGGCCTCGCCGCCGTTCCGCACCCCTCCCACAGCATCGCCGGTGGACTTGCCGGCGCGATCGTCGCGGTCGAAATCTACAAGATGCTGCGCGGGATCCGAGGCTCGACCGGTGTAGTCTGGGTTGGCCCGATCGCGCTCGGCATCGCGGTCGGCCGGCTGGGCTGCCTGTTCGCAGGTCTCGGCGACGAAACCCATGGGACGCCGACGGATCTACCCTGGGGCGTGGATCTGGGCGACGGGATCGCACGGCATCCGGTGCAGATATACGAGAGTGCTTCGATGCTCGTCTTCCTGCTCGTCTACCTCGCCGCGCTGCAGCGGCGAGCGGCGTGGACGCGGGACCGCGCCTTTTACCTGTTCATCCTCGTCTATGCCGCGCAGCGTTTCGTTTGGGAGTTCCTGAAGCCCTATCCCGAGGTGATCGGCCCGCTCAACGTGTTCCAGCTTCTCGCCGGGCTGATGATCGTTTATGCCCTGTGGTTCGATGCACGCGCTCGCCGGACCTGCTGACCTTACGCGAAAGAGCGTGCCGTGGATCTTCTACGGACAGACGACGTCGTTGTGCGAGACCTGCTGGGAGCTCGTTCCCGCCAAGATCATCGGCGAGGAGGGGCGGGTCTACCTCCAGAAACGCTGCCTCGACCATGGCGTGACGAAGACGCTGATCGAGGACGATGCGGACTATTGGCTGTCGATCCGGCACTGGCTGAAGCCCGGCGATCGCCCCCTGTTCAACGCCTCCCGCACCGAGCGCGGCTGCCCGTGGGATTGTGGCCTCTGCCCCGATCACGAGCAGCATAGCTGCCTTGCCATCGTCGAGATCAACGACGCCTGCAACCTGACCTGCCCGGTCTGCTTTGCCGACAGCGCGGTGGGGCGCGGCGGCCATCGGCCGCTCGCGGAGGTGGAGGCGATGCTCGATGCCGTGGTGCGCGCCGAGGGCGAGCCGGACCTCGTCCAGCTGTCCGGCGGCGAGCCGACCATCCATCCGCAATTCTGGGAGATCGTCGCGGCTGCGCGCTCCCGCCCTATCCGGCACCTGATGGTCAACACCAATGGTGTTCGCATCGCCCAGGAAGAGGGGTTCGCCGAGCGGCTGGCGGAGATCGGACCGGGCTTCGAAGTCTACCTCCAGTTCGATTCGCTTGACGACGGCGTTCTGATGGACCTGCGCGGGGCGCATCTCCGCCGGATTCGCCAGCGTGCGCTGGAGCGGCTCGAGGCGGCGGACGTGTCCACCACCCTGGTCTGTGCCGTCCGCGCCGGCCTCAACGACGATGAGGCCGCGGCGATCGTCGATCATGCGCTGCAATGGCGCTGCGTTCGCGGCGTCGTTTTCCAGCCGGTCCAGGACGCCGGGCGCAACGTCGGCTTCGATCCTGCGCTTCATCGGACGACGCTGTCCGGGCTGCGGCGCAAGATCGCGGCGGGCGGCGTGTTCGAGGCGTCGGACCTGGTGCCGCTGCCTTGCAACCCGGATCAGATCTGCATCGGCTACGGCATACGCTCGGGCAGTACGGTCGTGCCGGTCACTCGGCTGATGGGCCGCGAGGACATCGTCGCCGCCGCGCCGAACACGATCAGCTTCGAGCGCGATCCGGCGCTGAAAGCGCGGGTGTTCGAGCTCCTGTCGCTGTCCACGGTGGAGAATAATGGCGAGGACCGGCTTGCCAGCCTGTTCTGCTGCCTGCCGGGGATCGAGGCGCCGGCGAGCCTTGCCTATCGCGACACCTTCAAGGTGGCGATCATTCAGTTCCTCGATCGCTACAATTTCGATCTCGGCACGGTGAAGCGCAGCTGCATCCACTTCGCCACGCCGGACGGCCGGCTGATCCCGTTCGACACCTATAACAGTTTCTATCGGCCGGGCGCGCCCGGTGCGGCCAAATTGCGTGAGAAAGGCGGGATCGGCGCATGAGCGACTCACCCGGTCGGGTCCTTGCGGGTGTCTTTCTGATCGTGGCGGGGATCTGCCTGACGCTGGTCGGCGGCGGCTGCACCCTCATATTGCTGTCGATGATCGGTGAGATCCTTCGCGGAAGTGACGGCATCCTGCTGTTCGGTCTTGCGATCGCAGTCCTCGCTGCCGGGGTGTGGCTCGTGATCGTGGGATCCAGAATGCTGAAGCGCAACCGATCCTGACGATGTGCCCCGTGGACATGCCGCGATCGGTGCGCTGCCGATGATCTCCGACGCGCGGTCCGAAGACGATTACGACGTCCTCATCGTCGGCGCCGGTCTGTCCGGGATCGATGCCGCCTACCGGTTGCAGACGATCTGTTCCGGCAAGTCCTACGCCATCCTCGAGGCGCGAGGTGCGATCGGCGGAACCTGGGATCTGTTCCGCTATCCCGGCGTGCGCTCCGACAGCGACATGTACACGTTGGGCTTCCCGTTCCGCCCCTGGAGCGGCGACAAGGCGATTGCCGACGGAGCGGACATCCGTGCCTATATCGAGGACACCGCCCGCGCCTACGGCATCGATCGTCGGATCCGGTTCGGTCACAAGGTAGTCCGAGCCGACTGGTCGGCGGAGGCGGGGCGCTGGATCCTCGAGGCCGAGACCGAAGACGGCGTCCGGCGCTTCACCTGCTCCTTCCTCTATCTGTGCAGCGGCTATTACGATTATGAGGGCGGCTACCGCCCCCACTGGACAGGCGAGCAGGCGTTCGCCGGAACGATCGTTCACCCCCAGCATTGGCCCGAGACTCTGGACGTCGCGGGCAAGCGGGTGGTGGTGATCGGCAGCGGCGCGACGGCGGTCACGCTGGTGCCGGCACTGGCGGCGTCCGCCGGCCATGTGACCATGCTGCAGCGTTCGCCGAGCTATGTCGTCTCACTCCCGGCGGCGGATCCGATCGCCAAGGCCGCCCGCGCCTGGTTGCCGCAGCGCCTCGCGGACCGGATCGTGCGGCTGAAGAACGTGCTGCTGGCGATCCTCTTCTTCACGCTCGCCCGCCGCTGGCCCGAGGCCTTCCGAAAGCACGTCCTGAAGGGCGTGCGCACGGCGCTCGGTCCGGCCTACGATGTCGACCGTCACTTCGGACCCGTCTACAAGCCTTGGGACCAGCGCCTCTGCCTCGTTCCCGACGGGGATCTGTTCGCCGCGATCCGAAGCAAGCGTGCGTCGGTGGTCACCGACGAGATCGCGGCGTTCGCGCCGGACGGGCTGGTACTTCGCTCGGGCGAGCGGCTACCTGCGGACATCGTCGTCGCCGCCACCGGTCTGGTCGTCAAACTTGCCGGCGGGATCGCTCTGTCGGTCGGCGGCACGCCCATCCGCACCGCCGACAAGCTGGTCTACAAGGGCATGATGCTGAGCGACGTTCCCAACCTCGCGCTGGCCTTCGGCTACACCAACGCGTCCTGGACGCTGAAGTGCGATCTCACCGCCCGCACGGTGTGCCGCCTGCTCAACCATATGGATCGGCACGGCTACACGTCCTGTCTGCCGCGCCTGCGGGACCCGGCAATGGCGCGGGAGCCGCTGCTCGATTTCACCTCGGGCTATGTGCAACGTGCCTCGGCGATAATGCCCAAGCAGGGCCCGCGCGCGCCCTGGCGCGTGCATCAGAATTACCTGCTCGATTTCGCCGCGCTGCGGCTGCGTCCGGTCGCGGACGAGGCGATGGAGTTCGAGGGTCGAGTGGGGGCGGTGTGACTCGCGCCGGGCTGCGATGAGGCAAAATCCTCCCCGCTTGCGGGAGGAGGATCTGAGCTAGGTGATGGATCCACCGGGCCCGGTTGACGTACACTGCAGCACCCGTCATTTACGTTTACGTAAAGGAGAGGACGCCGATGAGCGATTTCGAATCGTTTCGCCAGGACGTTCGCGCGTGGCTCGAGGCGAAGTGTCCGCCGGAGATGCGTGAGCCGATCCGCGACGAATCCGATCTGTGCTGGGGCGGGCGCAAGGCCAGCTTCAAGAACGAGGCGCAGCGGCGCTGGCTCGATACGATGGCGGAGCGGGGCTGGACGGTGCCGGAGTGGCCGCGCGACTATGGCGGCGGCGGCCTGTCGCCGGCCGAGGCGAAGATTCTGAAGCAGGAAATGGCGCGGATCGGCGCGCGCGCTCCGCTCTACAGCTTCGGCATCTCGATGCTCGGGCCGGCGCTGCTCAAATATGGCAGCGAGGCGCAGAAGACTCGCTTCCTGCCCGAAATCGCCCGCGGCGAGATACGCTGGTGCCAGGGTTATTCCGAGCCGAATGCCGGATCGGATCTCGCCGCGCTGCAGACTCGCGCGGAGGACCGGGGCGATTCTTGGAGCGTCACCGGACAGAAGGTCTGGACCTCCTATGCCGACAAGGCCGACTGGATCTTCTGCCTGGTCCGGACCGATCCGCAGGCGCCCAAGCACCAGGGGATCAGCTTCCTGCTGTTCGACATGACGACTTCCGGCGTCTCGACCCGGCCGATCAGGTTGATCTCCGGCGCGTCGCCCTTTTGCGAGACCTTCTTCGACGATGTCCGGGTGCCCAAGGACCAAGTCGTGGGTGAGATCAACAAGGGCTGGGATGTCGCCAAATATCTCCTCGGCCACGAGCGCGAGATGATCAGCGGCATGGGCGTTGCGCCGGGATCGGACGGCACGCTCGGCCGCACGCTTGCGGATCTCGCCGGACGCGATGGGGACGGGCGGATCGCCGATCCGTTCCTGCGCGCGGACATCGCCCGCTTCGACGTCGACGCGCTCGCGTTCAACGCGATGTCGGAGCGGTTCCTGGACGAATTGAAGGCGGGCCGGGCGCATCCGGCCCAGCCCTCAATGATGAAATATGCCGGCACCGAGCTCAACAAGCGCCGCAACGAGATCGTGATGGCGGCGGGCGGCGCCGACCTGCTCGAATGGGAGAGCGACCGCAGCCGCGGCGGCAAGGCCGCACGCGAATGGCTGCGCAGCAAGGCCAACTCGATCGAGGGCGGGACAAGCGAAATCCAGCTCGGCATCATCGCGAAGCGGATACTGGAATTGCCGGGAAGTTAGACCGGTTCCCTCCCCCTTGGACGGGGAAGGATTGCGCAGCCTTAGCGAGCCTTTTCGGCGAGCTTAGGCTGAGCTGGGAGAGGTGACAGCTTCAGCGAATATCTTCTGCCGGTGTCACCCTCTCCAACTTCGCCTAGGCTCAGCTTCGCTTCGCCAAGGCTCCGTATCCTCTCTCCCGGGATCCCATCAAAGTGGTACTTTGACGGGGGCCCTCAAAGGGAGAGGGAGGTTTTCAAAAGGTTTCTTGGCATGCCACTCACCCTCACCGACGACCAGACCATGCTTCAGGACACCGCCCGGACCTTCATGGCCGAGGAAGGGGCGATCCAGAAGCAGTTGCGCAAATATCGCGACATGAACTGCAAGGATGGCTTCGGCCACGCTTTGTGGCGGCAGTTCGGCGAGATGGGCTTCACCGGAATCCTCGTCGATGAGGCGGATGGCGGGCTTGGGCTCGGCCATGTCGAGGCCGGCATCGTGTTGGAAGAGATCGGTCGCAACCTGACCCCGTCACCCTTTCTGATCACCGCGATCGGCGCCGTCGAGGCACTCCGCGGAACGCCGCACCGGGCGCGCTGGCTGCCGGGTATCCTCGCCGGCGAGACCGTAGCGGCGCTCGCTATCGACGAAAACGCCAAGCATCGGCCCGAGGCGATCGCGCTGCAGGCGGAGCGTGCCGGCAATGGCTTTCGGCTGACCGGCGCCAAACAATTCGTGGTTCAGGGCGCGTCGGCAGACCTGTTCATCGTCGCCGCCAGCGCGGAGGAGGGACTGACCCTGTTCGCCGTGGAAAAGGGCGCGGCCGGGCTCGACATCGAGGGCGTGCGCCTCGCGGACAGCAGCGTCGGCGCTCGGATCCGGTTCGAGGGCGTCGAGATCGATGCCGATGGGGTGATCGGCGATGTCGGCGGCGGCGCCGAGATGCTTGGCCGGATGCTCTCGGCAGTGCGCGTGGGAGTCGCCTCCGAACAGGTTGGCGTCGCCTCCGGCGCGATGACGATGACCGTCGACTATCTCAAACAGCGCAAGCAGTTCGGCAAGCTGATCGGCGAGTTCCAGGCGCTCCAGCATCGCGCCGCCCACCTCTATGCGGAGGTCGAGATCGCGCGCGCCGCCGCGCTCAAGGCGCAGCAATTGCTGGACGAGGGCAGCGACGAGGCGGAGCTGTTCGTGTCGGTCGCCAAGGCGAAGGCCGGCAGCGTCGCCACCCTCGCCGTGCAGGAGGGCGTGCAGATGCACGGCGGCATCGGCATGACCGACGAATATGACATCGGCCTCTACATGAAGCGGGATCGGGTGCTCGGCGAGTTGTTCGGCGATACCAACTATCACGCGGATCGGGTCGCGCGGCTCAGGGGATATTGAATCCCTCTTCCCTTCAGGGGAGAGGGTCGGGAGAGGGGAGTCTTCGTCCACACTGATCAGGTCGGATGGGAGGACACTCCCCCTCTCCCGGCCTCTCCCGTGGGATCCCATCAAAGTAGTACTTTGATGGGGGGCATGAAGGGGAGAGGAGAGAAGCATGCCGCTCGACACCGAGACATTCGACGCCCTTCTTGCCACCATCCGCCGCTATGTCGCCGAGCGGCTGCGGCCGCTCGAGGCGCACGTCGCCGAGACTGATGAGGTGCCGCCCGAGATCGTCCGGGAGATGCGGGAGATGGGGCTGTTCGGCCTCTCCATTCCCGACCGGTATGGCGGGCTTGGCCTCGACATGCGGGAAGAGGTTCGGATCGCGCTTGAATTCGGGCGGACCTCGCCGGCATTTCGCTCGGTGTTCGGCACCAATGTCGGCATCGGCAGCCAGGGGTTGGTGATGGCAGGCTCTGATGCGCAGAAGGCGGAATGGCTGCCGCGGATCGCAAGCGGCGAGGTGATCACCAGCTTCGCGCTGACCGAACCCGGCGCCGGCTCGGACAGTGCCTCGGTGTCTACCCGTGCCGTTCGGGACCCCGGATCGGGGGTCGGGGCAGGCGGGGACTCCTATCGCCTCTCCGGCACCAAGCGCTACATCACCAATGCCGACAAGGCCTCGCTGTTCACGGTGATGGCGCGCACCGGAGACGCCGGTGCCAAGGGCGTCTCCGCCTTTCTGGTGCCGACAGATCTGCCGGGGATCACCATCGGCCGCCCCGAGACCAAGATGGGTCAGCAGGGCGCCCACGTCTGCGACGTCCATTTCGACGACGTGCCCGTTCCCGCCGCCAATCGGCTCGGCGCGGAAGGGGAGGGGTTCGGGATCGCGATGCGCGTTCTCGACCGGGGCCGGTTGCATATCGCTGCGGTCTGCACCGGTATTGCCGAGCGGCTGGTGGCGGATTGCGTCGCCTACGCAACCGAGCGGCGCCAGTTCGGCAAGCCGATCGCCGACTTCCAGCTGATCCAGGCGATGATCGCCGACTCCAAGGTGGAGGCGATGGCGGCGCGGGCGCTGGTGCTGGAAACCGCGGCGCTGAAGGACACGGGCACGCCGATCACGCTGGAGGCGGCGGCGGCCAAATATTTCGCCAGCGAAGCGGTCGGCCGGGTCGCGGACCGCGCGGTGCAGATCTTCGGCGGCGCCGGCTATATCGCGGATTACGGGATCGAGCGGCTCTACCGCGACGTGCGCCTGTTCCGGATCTACGAGGGCACGAGCCAAATTCAGCAATTGGTGATCGCGCGCGAGACCCTGAAGCGCGGCGGCTAGCTTTCCGCGATGAGGGGCCTGTCACCGTTCTCGTGACGGGTTCGGAACAACCTTGATCTGTGTTGGTTAGCACCTTCGTCGCGTCACGCATTGCGGCACTGGCAGTTCAACTCCCCTGCCAAAGACGCCTCGGCACGCCGGGGCGTCTTGTTTTCCGGAGGGCCAGAAGGAGGATTCATGAAGACCATCGCTGTAGGGATCATCGCCGTCGGTTGCCTGGCACTCGGCGCATGCGACGTGGACCAGACCAAGGAAACCAAGCTTCCGGACGTCGACGTCAACGCGAGCGGCGGCCAATTGCCCGAGTTCAACGTCACCGGTCCGGAGGTCAATGTCGGCACCGAGAACAAGACGGTCGAGGTTCCGACGGTGGACGTCAAGGTCCCCGGCGAAAACGAGCAATAAGCTCGGCCTTGCGCTGACGCCGTGCGGCGGGCCGCGGGATCAGCCCGCGGCCTGCCCGGCAACAGGGCTGCCCTGGGCACGAAGGAGGCATGATGCGGTTTGGCATTCTCGCCTGCGCCGGGCTTTGTCTTTGGACCTTCCCCTTGGCCGCTGCCGATCCCGCTTCGATCCAGTTGCCCGGGCTGCAATATCAGGTGCTGGGTTCCGGATCAGGCGAGGGCGCGCATCCGACGCGCGCCGACGATGTGCGGATCCGATATGTCGGCAGGCTTGCCGACGGCCGCATCTTCAGCACCTCGGCCGAGGATGGCGCCGGCCTTTCGACCTTTCCCGTCAAGAGCGTCATTCCCGGCTTCAGCGCACTTGTGCGGCTGATGCGGCCGGGCGATCGCTGGCGTTTCCGCATCCCTGCCTATCTCGGCTACGGTCCGGAAGGAAAACGCTATGCGCCGGGCGATCCCAATCTGAAGCGCGACATCCCGCCGGACAGCGATCTCGTCTTCGACGTCGAACTCGTGTCGATCGCCCCGGCCCGCTGAGCCTTTGCGGTCAGATCCCCGCATACCATTCATAGTCGCCGCGATCTTCCCAGAAGCCGCCCTTGCCGCCGTGGATCGCGGCGAGCGACGCCACTGCCTCGATGCCGGTGACATATTTTGCATGCTTGTAGCCGAGTTGGCGCTCGACGCGCAGCCGCACCGGCGCGCCGTTGGCAATCGGCAGCAATTGGCCGTTCATCCCCCAGGCAAGGATCGTCTGCGGATGGAATGCGTCGATCAGGTCGATGCTCTCATAATAAGGGGCATCGCCGATCGTGTCGGCACAGTGAAAGACGAGGAAGCGGGCCAGATCGCGAAGCCCGGCCGCGTCGAGCACCGTCTTGAGCATCGTGCCGTGCCACTTGCCGATCGCGCTCCAGCCCTCGACGCAATCGTGCCGGGTGATCTGGGTGCGGATCGGCATCGCCCGTAGCGCGGCGACGGACAGCGAAAGCGGGCGTCGCACCAGGCCGGTGACCGTGATCCGCCAGTCGGTGAAGCCGCTGGCGGCATGTGCCCGATACGCCTCGCTGGCGGGCATGCTGGTGCCGTTCGATCGGAAGACCGGCGACATGTCGCTCGCGGTGAATTCGCGGGCGAGCGCGTGGCGGTCGGTGACCAGGCGCTGGGCGCGCATCGTCATCCCTTCGGCGGAGCGCAGCACATCGCGGAAGCGCGCGCTTTGGTCGAGACGGTCGCAGCCGGGCAGGAGCAGGCCGCCGGCGCCGACCGCGAGCAGGCGGCGGCGGGTGATCATCGGATATCCTCCCCACCGCGCGGCGTCGGCAGACGGTAGCGGCCGCTGATCATCCCGCGCACGCCGTTCAGCGGGCCGGCAAGCACCACCATGATCAGGTGGACGAGGATGAACAAAGCGATCAGGCCAGCGCACAGGAAGTGGATCGAACGCGCCGACTGTCGCCCGCCGAACAGATCGAGCAGCCATGGCCAGGCCGCGTCGAGCCCCGGCGACATCGTCCAGCCGGTCAGCACCAGCAGCGGCAGCAGCACGAAGATCACGCCGCCGTAGGAGAGCTTCTGCAGTACGTTGTAGCGCAACGCTGCAGCACCGGTGGGGAAACGGAGACGCGCGTGATCGGCAATATCGCGCCAGATGTGCCGCGGCGACAATTCGGCGGCGCTCGGCACGATGTCGCGCCGCAGGTGGCGATTGCGTAGGCCGGCCAGCCAGAAGACGAGAAGGCCGACTCCGAGCGGCCATGCAAAGGCGAGATGCCAGCGTCGCGCGGCGGCAAGACTGTAGCCGGAAGGAATGGTCGCCCAGCCGGGGAAGGCACGGCGGCGCACGATGCCGTCGCCGTCGGTCCACAGGCCGAGGAGACCGGTCGTCTCGGCCTGGAGCGCCCCGATCCGGATATAGCCGGTCGCGGCGGTCGCGCCGATCTCCAGCCAGGCGGCATCGGGATTGGCGCCATAACTGCCCCAATAGAGACGCGGATGCGCGTTGAAGATCATCAGCCCGCTCATCAGCATGACGAAGACGGTGACGGCGTTCGTCCAGTGCCAGATGCGGGTCGACAAGCGGTGGCGCCGGACCACGGACGAGGTGATGGCGGCCGCGTCGTCCTCCCTGGCCCCCTCCCGCTTGCGCATCGACGCCTCCAAATCTCCCGATGGCCAATCTAGGATGATCAGGCTCTCAGTGAAACACCGTTCGTCCTGAGCGACTTGGAGGATGATCGGTGTTTCGCGTGGGCAGGAAGAAGGGAGGGCTTCGACAATGATGGAAGACCGTTCGTCCTGAGCTTGTCGAAGGACCTTCCTTCCTTTCGAGGCCAGGAAGGACAGGGCTTCGACAGGCTCAGCCCGAACGGAAACTTGGGCCCCGAAGCCAGAAGCCGGAGCCGGGAGACGCATCCCGAGGCTCGAAGCCGGAACCCGCCAGGCCGGATCAGCCGGCCGCGCCGATCAGCGGATAGATCCCGCACAAGGCCCGCTCGACATGCTCCGTCCCGGCTTCGGTCAGCCGCAGATGGGCGCGGCGTCGGTCGTCGGGGTCGAGCGCGCGGGCGATGATTCCCACTTCCTCGAGCCGGCGGACGTGGCGAAGACCGGTTGACGGTGGTGCCGCCGCGGCAATCGACGCGCTGGTCACCGAGACCGGCTGTTCGAGCGTTTCAGCGATGTAGAGGTTGAGCAGGATGTCCCAGGCCGGATCGGCAAACAGATCGGCCGGAAAGGCGCGCTCGCGAAAGCGCCTGAAACGATAGAGCAGCAAGGCGACGCGGGCGAGGTCGCGCCGTCCGGATTCCGGCCGCAGAGCAGGGGCCCGAGCATCGGGATCGAGCGCGTCGGCGGCGCGCCGCAGGCCCGCCGGGCCATCCGCTATCAGTTCGTCGTAGGCCGCCTTGGACAGGGCAATCAGCGGCTCGTCATCCGTCCAGGGCATTTTCTTTCCCGTTCGATTGGTCCGGCAGATCCCGTCCTCGGGAGTCGTTTTCAGGCACCTTTTCGGCGTTCCAGTCCGTGTCGATGGTGGAGGTTGCGTGAAGGAGACCGCCGCGACCGCGAACCCCGACCAGATCATGCGCGGTAACACGGGCAACGTCGGGCCGAAGCTTTGCGGTCGTCGGGTCGCCGACGCCTGGTTCGGGAAGGTGAGTGTCGGGGCCGGCATGAACGAGGCGCAAGTCGGTCCTGCTCCCCTTTCCCCCGGGTAAAGTCCGTGATTTCAAGTTGGTCGTCTCTCCCCCCAAAGGGTCATCGCCGAAAAAACCGGTCAATCGCGGACCAGGTCGAAGAGGCTGATCTGGCCGTCGTGCAGAGCCCTGGTCACGAGCTCGATGCTCTTCGACACCTCGTAGACCTGGCGGGCCTCCTTGAGGTGACGCTTGACGGTCTCGTCCGAGATGCCGAGCCGCCGGGCGATCTCCCGCTCGGTCATCCCGCGTCCGACCATCACCGTGCATTGCAGCTGGCGATCGGTGAGGCGGGGCCTGGGGGGCTGCGCCGCCGGATGCCGACGCGCGTTGATCACCATCGTCCGCGCCGCCTGGAAGGCATAAGCGCCGACGAGCTGCGCCATGGCGAGATTGTGGACGGGCAAGGCGCGCCCGGTCCGTGTCGCGAACGTGCAAGAGCCCGCGGCTTCACCGGGAATGTGGGCCGGAACGGTATAGCCGTCGCCGATGCCGGCACGGTGGGTGTCCTCCATCAAGGCGCGATGTTCCATGGTCAGGGTGATCAGATCGGGCATCCGATCCCACGCGAATCCGACGATGCTGTGGCGGCTTGCAAGCAGAACCGGATCGTCCGCGACGATGTTGCGGCGAACATATTCCTCGATCCAAGCGGACGGATAATCGCTGATCGCGACCATCTCGCCCCGCTCCATATGGTCGAGGCCGGTGCGATAGGGCGCGAGATCGACATGATGCATGAGGGCAAAATGGTCGAAGCCCATCTGGCGCGCGACGTCGCCCAGCAGGGATTCAAGCGCTCGCGGTCCGCGCACCGCCCGGGACGCATCGATGAACTTTTGAATGTCGGCGAATTTGCTCAGACTTGCCTCCCACGACGGCTGATAAGCCTTTGTACAATCGCAGAAGGCAATAGCGAAGTCGACCAGACCAATTGCAAAAGGCAATGCGGCCGAACGGTGCCTGCTCAATCCTGGCGGGTGTTGGGCTCCGCGCGGCTCAGCAGCAGGTTCATCCGGGCCGCCGCGATCGGCCGGCCACGGTCCTGCTGCCAGGCATGCGCCTCGACATTGGCGACTCGCTTGCCGAGCCGGGTGATCACCGCGGCGGCGTAGGTCTCGGTATCGGTGCCGCCGCGCATGAAATCGACGCTGACGTTGATCGGCTTGGGCCGGACGCCGGTCTGCCCGGCCAACGCCTCGTAGAGAGTACCGAGAGCGGCAAATTCGAGCAGGCCGGCGATCGCGCCGCCGTGCAGGAAACCCGGTCGCCCGATGACCTGATCCCGGAACGGCATCACCCAGAGCAGGCCGCCATCGTCGTCGCGGCGGGTGCTGAGGCCGAGCAGTTCGGCATAAGGCGGCAAAGCAAGGGTCATCGACGGCGGGTTAGCGGGCGGTGTCGGCGCCCGCAATCGCCGTCACCGGGCGCAGCTCCGGCGGGAGCGCACCCAGATCGTCCGGCTCGTCTATGTCGCGGAGCGTGTCCCGCACCTCGAGGCTCCAGCCGAGCGCTTCGACCCGCGCGATCGTCTGGCGCGCGACCTGGTCGCTGCTCCACGCAATGTCCTCGAACAGGGAGGAGTGGAAGCGGCGCAGCCCGAGCAGCACGTAGCCGCCGTCTTCGGCGGGATGGATCACCGCATCGACTGCCTCGAGCGCGGCGGCCGCGGCGCGCAGATGCGCGGCATCGAGCCCAGGGCAGTCGGCACCGATCAGCAGGGCGGCCTGGCCGCGTTCGATCGTGCGGCTTGCGGCATGAGCCAGGCGTTGGCCGAGATCGCCGTCCCCTTGCACCGAGAGGGAGATGCCGAACGAGAGCGGCCCCCAGCACGCCGGATCCGGATCGCCGCAGAGTTCGACCGCAATCCCGCTGGCTCGCGCGGCGGAGAGGGTGCGGGAGAGCATGCGCCGCGCCAGCCGGGCAGCACCGTCCGCGCCGAGGGTTGGTATGAGCCGCGTCTTCACCCGTCCGGCGACCGGCGCCTTGGCGAAGAGAAGTATCCGGGCGTTCACCCGCGGCGCCGGCGGTGCCAGCGTTCGGCGAGCGCCAGCGCCCATTCCGGCTTGTGCGCCTTCTTCCACTCGCCGGCGGCATATTTGTTGGCTTCGGCCATCGTCGGATATGCATGGATGGTAGCGAGGATCTTGTTGAGTCCGAGGCCGTGGCGCATCGCCAGCACGATCTCGGCCAAGGTCTCCCCGGCATTGGCGCCGACGATGGTCGCGCCGAGGATACGATCCTTGCCGGGTTGCACCAGCAACTTGACGAAGCCATCGCGCGCACCGTCGGATACGGCGCGGTCGAGGTGGGACAGATCGTAGCGGTGGGTCTCGTAGGCCACACCGGCCTCGGCGGCGGACTGCTCGTTGTGGCCGACGTGAGCGACTTCCGGATCGGTATAGGTGACCCAGGGCAGCACGGAAACGTCGAGCTTGAAGCGGCGGACGCTGCCGAACAGTGCGTTGACCGCAGCATACCAGGCGTGGTGCGCGGCGAGGTGGGTGAACTGCATGGTGTTGGTGACGTCGCCGACCGCATAGATGTTGGGGAAGCGTGTTTCGAGCCACGGATTGACCAGGGGGCGGGCGTCGATATCGACGCCGAGTTCTTCGAGTCCGTAGCCGGTCAGGCGGGCGCGGCGGCCGACCGCGACGATCAGTTCGTCGAACTCCAGCCGCACTTCCGCGCCGCCGCATTCGGCAACCAGCACCTTGTCTTCGACGCGGACGGCCTTGCAGCCGGTGCGGATGTCGACCCCGTCGGCGCGGAGCCGGTCCTCCACCAAGGTGGAAACTTCGGGATCCTCCTTGGATAGCAAGCGCGGGCCATGCTCGATCTGGACGACCTGAGCGCCCAGCCGGGCGAAGGCCTGGGCGAGCTCGGTGCCGATCGGACCGCCGCCGAGGATGAGGATGCGCCGCGGAACGTCGTCGCGCCCGCGCAGCCGCTCCCACATCGTGTCGCTGGTGAGATAGCCCGAAGCGGCGAGGCCCGGCAGATCGGGAACGAACGGCGTCCCGCCCGCGGCGATCACGATCGCGCGGGCCGTAAGCCGTTCGCCGCCGTCGATCTCGACCGTCCAGGGATCGATGATGCGGGCGTGACCCTGGCGGACGTCGACGCCCAGGCCGCTATAGCGTTCGACGCTGTCCGCCGGCGCGATGATCCGGATCGCTTCATGGACCCGCTCGATGACGGCGCGGAAATCGATCCGCACGTCCGAGGCGTGCACACCGAAGCGGCCGCCGTCGCGGGCGGCGTGGGCGACCTTGGCACTGGCGATCAGCGCCTTGGACGGAACGCAGCCGGTATTGAGGCAGTCGCCCCCCATCTCGCCGGCCTCGATCAGGGTCACTTTGGCACGCACGGTCGCGCCGATCAGGCTGGTGACCAGCCCGCCCGCGCCCGCGCCGATCACGATCAGGTTGCGATCGAAGCGCTTCGGCTTCGTCCAGCCCTTGTAGACGCGGCGCTTGCGCAGCCAGCCGACGATGCCTTTGGCGAGCAGCGGAAACAGGCTGAGCAGCACGAAGGCGCCGAGAAGTCCGCCCGAGAGGATGTCGCCGCTGCTCTCGATCCGGCCGATCTGGGTACCGGCATTGACGTAGACGAACGTGCCGGGAAGCATTCCGATCTGGCTGACCAGCCAATAGGTCAGCAGTCGCATGCCGGTGAGGCCCATGCCCAGGTTGATCAGGAAGAAGGGGATCGCCGGGTTGAGGCGCAGCGTCAGCAGATAGAAGATCCCGTCCTGATCGATGCCCTCGTCGATCGCGCGCAGCCTGGCGCCGAACCGCCGGGTCACCCAGTCCCGCAGCAGATAGCGGGCGCCGAGGAAGGACAGGGAAGCGCCGAGCGCCGAGGCGAAGGAGGCAAGGAACAGACCTTCCCACAGACCGAACAGGGCGCCGGCCGCCAGCGTCAGGATGGCGGCGCCCGGCAGAGACAGGGCGGTAACCGCGACGTAGAGCAGGAAGAAGGCGGCGGCGGCGGCGAGCGGCTGCGCTGCGATCAAAGCCTGGATGGCCTCGCGGCTGTCCTTGAGCCTGGCCAGGGTCAGCCAGTCGCGCAGCGGCGACAGGAAAAAGGCGACCGCGAGTGCGACGACCAGCAGCAAGACGATCAATCTGCCGTACCGCTTCATTCTTGACCTTCCCGCCCGTGCACCGGAGGCTTAACAGGGCAGGTGGCCTCATACCATCCCACCCAAAGGAGGGGGACATCGCCACCAGGATCGTGCCCGCGCCGTCACCCTTCGCCGATCCGGCCGTGCGCCCGCTCGATCCGGCCAAGTTCCGGGACCCGCTCGTCACCGCCAAGGGCGATCGCCGCGCTTCGGTGATGCTGCGCCGGCTCGACACTTTGTGGCTGAATACCGGCACCCTGTGTAACCTCGCCTGCACCAGCTGCTATATCGAAAGCAGCCCGCGCAACGACGCGCTCGTCTACCTGAGCCTCGCAGAAGCCGAAGCCTATCTGGACGAGGCGGCGGCGCTCGGCACGCGGGAGATCGGCTTCACCGGTGGCGAGCCGTTCATGAATCCCGACATCGTGCCGATGATCGAGGCGGCGCTTGCGCGCGGTTTCGAAGTGCTGGTTCTGACCAACGCGATGCGGCCGATGCGGCGCTTCGAGGCTGCGCTGCAGCCGCTTGCCGGCCGGGCGCTGACGATGCGGGTCAGCCTCGATCACCATAGCCGGAGCGTACACGAGGCGGAGCGGGGCGCCGGCACGTGGGCCAAGGCGCTGGACGGCCTGCGCTGGCTCTCGGACGGCGGCTTCCGCCTTGCCGTGGCCGGGCGGAGCCTGCCGGGCGAGCCCGAAAGCGAGGCGCGCGCCGGCTATCAGCGCCTGTTCGACGGCCTTGGCCTGCGGATCGATGCCGGGCTGGTCCTGTTCCCGCCGATGGACGCAGCCGCCGACGTGCCGGAAATCACCGAGGCCTGCTGGGGCATTCTCCATCTCTCGCCCGATGCGCTGATGTGCGCATCGAGCCGGATGGTGGTGAAGCCGCGCGGGGCCGACCGGCCGCATGTCGTGGCCTGCACCCTGCTCCCCTACGATCCGCAATTCGCGCTCGGCGAGACGCTGGCCGAAGCGTCGCGGAGGGTCATGCTCAACCATCCGCATTGCGCCAAATTCTGCGTACTCGGGGGCGCGAGCTGTTCCGGCTGAGCGTGGTCGTGCCGACGCTCGATGCGGCGCAGACCTTGCCGGCCTGCCTCGCCGCGCTCGGCGCGGTCGACCAGTTGATCGTCGTGGATGGCGGCTCCAGGGACGAAACTCGGGCGATCGCGGCGGGGGCCGGCGCGGAGATCGTCGCTGCTCCGCGGGGCA
Source organism: Sphingosinicella sp. BN140058 (assembly GCF_004135585.1). Classification (NCBI taxonomy): domain Bacteria; kingdom Pseudomonadati; phylum Pseudomonadota; class Alphaproteobacteria; order Sphingomonadales; family Sphingosinicellaceae; genus Sphingosinicella; species Sphingosinicella sp. BN140058. The sequence continues at coordinate 4,158,286 of NZ_CP035501.1, forward strand.
GGGGTGTTCAGCTTCGTGCCGGCGCCGGCGCCGCGACCGGCGACTGGCTCTTGTTTCTGCATGCGGACACGGTCGTCGCGAGCGGCTGGCGCATTGCTGTGGAGGATCACGTCGCCACCCGTCCCGATCGGCCCGCATGCCTGCGGTTCCGCCTCGATGATCCAGCCTGGCAGGCGCGCGTGATCGAGCGCGGCGTAGCGCTGCGCGTGCGGCTGCTCGGTCTTCCCTATGGCGATCAGGGGCTGCTGGTCTCGCGCACTCTCTACGACGCTGCGGGCGGCTATCGTCCGCTGCCGCTGCTGGAGGATGTCGATCTTCTCCAGCGGCTGCCGCGGCCGATCCCGCTCGCCGCCGATGCGATCACTTCCGCCGTTCGATGGCGCCGCGACGGCTGGCTGCGCCGATCGGCTCGCAACCTCTCGATTCTCGCCTTGTGGCGGCTCGGCCTCAGCCCGGATGCAGCAGCCAGACTCTACCGCTAGAAGCTGCGGCGCGCCGTTGTGCCGCTCGGCGGGGCAGCCTAATCCGGAGCCATGGACATCAGGATGGCCGAGCCGCGCGATGCCGAAGCCATCGCAGCGATCATCATGCCGACGATCCGCGCGGGCGAGACCTATGCGCTCGATCCGGCGATGACCGAGGCCGACGCGCTCGCTTACTGGTGTGCTGCGGACAAGGAGACGTTCGTCGCCGAGGAGAGCGGCGTCAGCCTCGGCACCTATTACCTTCGATCAAATCAGGCAGGCGGCGGCGGCCACGTCTGCAATTGCGGCTACATGACCGCGGCTGCGGCGACCGGCCGGGGCGTCGCCCGGCGAATGGCCGAGCATTCGCTGGAACGGGCGCGTGCTAGGGGCTTCCGAGCGATGCAGTTCAACTTCGTCGTCAGCACCAACGATCGCGCAGTGCGGCTGTGGCAGTCGCTCGGCTTCGACATCGTCGGCCGCCTGCCGGAGGCATTCCGACACCCGGCCCATGGTTTCGTCGACGCGCTGGTCATGTATCGGGCTCTGTGAGTGCGTCGCGCGAGAAACGGGATCACGCTCCCGAACGGCCCGCATAGTCCTCGATGAGTCGCAGCTCGAAGGGATCGGGCTCCGAAAAGCTGACGAACACCACGTCGAGGTCGTGCTGGGCAAATAGCCCGACAGCCCGCACGATCGCGTGGTCGATCCATGATGCCGCGTTCCCGAACGCGCCACCGCCGAGGCGCGTGAGCAGCACGCGGTTGGACCCGCCCTCGGCAGCCATGCGGGCCGCGGCGTGCAGTGTCGCCTCATAGGCCGCTTCCAGGACGAGAGTGGCAAGCGGCCGCCAGAGCGCCGGCTGCAAGCCCGAATAACTGACTGGCATTGCCGAACAGAAGGCCTGCGAGACTCGGGGGCCGGGCTGAACGTCGGTGACTTCGACATCCTCGTGCAGTCCGATCTTCAAGCACGCGCGGAGCTCGTCGAGCGCGTTGGGATCGGCATGGGTCAACCATTCCGAAATACGCTGCAAGTCGCTGTCGCTCGGCAGCGCATAGCCGTTCTCCATAGACCAAGGTGGAGCGCCCGCAGTGTCGATGTCTTCAGCAAGCCTGCGCTCGAATTGATCGAGGGCATTCAGCTGTCGGTTCCGCGTCTGCCCGGTCTGACCGCCAACCGGGACGAGGTAGTTGCGGTAGATCGTCGCAGCGCCGGCCGCCATAGCGCAGGCCGGTCCCTGAGTGTGATCCCATCGATACCGGGTGACGCCGTCCTCCGGACTTATTTCGGGGCCGGTCATCTCGAGAAGATTGAACTGGGATGCGACCTGGAACAGCGCCCCGGCATTGTTTGGATCGGCGTGCATCCGCCGCACGTCGCCAGAGCAGGTGCTGAGCCGCAGGCGGCCCTTGCTCCGACGCGCCGCGGAAGCGGCGCGCAGTTCGCCGAGGCTCGGCATGCTCAAGAAGCCTGCCCCATAGGTGCGGCCATTGATCTGTGAGCGTAGGTATCCGTCTGCCGCCTCGAGCCGACGTTGCGTCTCGGAATAGGGCATTTCAGCGAATCCCGTCAGGCGCTCGAACCAGTCCATCCCTGCTCCCCGATTTCGACCGCCTCTCGGCTCGTGCCTCTGCTTACGCGATCTCGGCTCTTCTGATCGGTTTTTCCGCACTCGCTGAGCGACATTGTTCGTTTTCCTGACGACGGCTTCGGCGCATAGCTTCGTCTCGGGAGAGGAGCATCGTGCGATGCTCCAAGGTGCTTCGAGCAGCAATAACGAGGCGGCAAGATGGTCAAGAAGACCTTCATCGAGACCGGCGAGGGCGTGTTCCTGCGCAGCGCAGACGTGGTCGACCTTGCTGGACGAATGACGCCGCGTGAGACCGCAATAACCTTCCAGGTCGACGACTGGCTGATCGTCGAAGGCACCGGGGCACCGATCGGCCAATCCAGCAAGGCTTATTATCCGGTGCCGAACCGCCCGCCGACCAGCGTGCTCCGGTGCCGGCTTCGAAATTCCCGGCGACGCCTCCACGCGCTTCGCGCCGAGGGCGAGCATGCGATCGCGGCCGATCTCGAGCTCGACATCCAGGCGACTCAGGACGGCACCAGCAGCGGTGCCGTCAGCCACCGTCCGCCAGCCGAGGACGCAGGCTCCGAGCAGGGCTCCGGCGAACGGCTGTGCGGCCGGCTTCTGATCAGCCAGGACCGGTTCCAGTTCATCGTCGATCGCCTGAAGCAGCCGGGCGCGCGGTTGAGGCTGATGTTGAAGCTGCCGCTCTACAAGAGCGCGGTCGCGCATGCTGTCGAGTTGGAGAACATGCCGCAGGATCTCTACCTCCGGCATGGCGAGACGGTGCCGCTCACCGGCTACGCAATCGACGTTCTGTTCGGGCCGATGCGCAGCCCGGACGAAGAGGATCCCGATTAAAGCGGCGTGCGTCCGTCGATCCAGGCCGCCCGTTCGTCGGACGCGTGCGCCGTTTGCAGCGCCGATCGCGTCAGATGTCGCAAGGGGCGTGCGCTGAAGCATACGAGACTGCGATGGTCCGCAAGACGCGCGGCATTTGGTCGCGTGCCGACGTCAGGATCACAAAATGTTCAAGCTTGTCTCCCTGCTCGCGATCGGGCTGGCGTCTCCGGCGCTGGCGGCCGAGACGCCCTCGGCCGCCATTCGGATCGGCGACCTCGATCTGGCGACACCCGCCGGCCTTGCCGCCTTCGACGCCCGGGTTCGCGCCGCCGCGGGCCGGATGTGCGGCGCGCCGCCGCCGATGGACCACCCCACCTTCTGGGCCGTGACCGATTGCCAAAGCGCCGTCCGTCGCTCGGCCGATGCGGGGGTGGCGAAGCTGCTGGCGCGGCGCGGCCTTTCCGATACGCTCTGGGCAAGGCGCTGAACGGCGCCCGATCCGGCTCAGCCGGAGGCGCCGACCGGCGGCGGATCCTTGTCCTCGTCGCGGAGGGTGCCGCGTTCGGGGTGGCGTGAATCGACGAATTCCACGCGCTGCGGAATGGTGCCGACCTCGATCCCTTCGGCGCGAAAGCGGGCGAGCAGAGCGAACAGGATCGCGCTGCGCGCGGGATAGGCGTCGCGTGGGCTGCCGACATGGGCGAAGCAGTTGAACGCAATTCGGCCGTCCGCCACCGCGTCGATGAAGATCGCCGGCGCGGGATCGGCGAGCACCGTCGGCTCGGCCTCGAACGCCTCGGCAACGAGCTGCCGCACCCGATCGGCATCGCTGTCGATGGGCACGGAGAACTGGATCTGGATCCGCCCGAGCGGGCTCGCCAGTGTCTTGTTGATCACCGACTTGGTGATCAGTTCGGAATTGGGCACGATCAGCGTCGAGTGATCGGCGAGCGCGATTTCGGTCGACCTCACGCTGATTCGTTTGACGTCGCCCTCGTCGGTGCCGACCCGGATCCAGTCGCCAATCTTGATCGGCCGCTCTGCCAACAGGATCAGTCCGGAAACGAAATTCGAGGTGATTGCTTGCAGGCCGAAGCCGATGCCTACCGACAGCGCCGAGAGCAGAAGGGCGATACGCTCGACGCCGATGCCCAACGAGGCGAGTGCCCAGATCGCGGCCAAAGCGATGCCGACATAACGCGCGACAAGACTCACCGAATTGCGGCCGCTGCCGTCGAGATCGGTCGCGGGCAGATAGCGGGCGTCAAGCCAATGCATGAACGCGCGCACGAGGCCGAGGCCGATGAACAGCACGATCAGTCCGCGCAGGATCGCGCCTGGAGAAATGGCGACGCCGCCGAGCTCGAAACCCTGGGCGAGGAGGCCTAGCCGGCCGAACAGGGTCTCGACGCCGGTGCCGGCGCCGAACGGGGTCAGCAGCAGGCCGAGGGCGACGAGGGCGAGCGCCAGCCGCAGCGTTCCCGACAGCAGCACGCCGAACTGGTCGATCGCACTGGGGCGGATGCCCAGGCCTCGGGTGAGCGCAAGCCCAACCGGGCTGCCGCGCACGAAAAGGGTGGTGGCGATGTCGTCGATCGCGGTCATCAGCAGGTAGACGGCGGAGCCGAGCACGATCGTCCAGGCGATGATCTGGACGATGAACAAGCCGAAGCCGATGAAGCCGGCGAACAGGCCGATCAGCGCCAGCGCGAGCAGCAGCCACAGCAACAGCGTAATGGCGCCGAGACCCGCGCGGCCCGGCGCATTCTCCTCGTCGTCGGCACGGGCTGCCCGCAACCTTCCAATGGCGAGCAGAGCGCCGCCGATCACCAGCAGGTGCAGCAAGGTCTCGGCCGCCTGGAGCGCGGCATTGGCCGCGTGGCTGGCACCGACCGCCTCGTTGAACGCCTCGAGCAGGATGCTGAAGAAGGCGAGACCGGCGAGCAGCCACGAGAAGGGCCGCAACCGTCCGGCGACTGCGTCGCTGATCGGGGCCAGCCGCCACGAGGCCTGATTGCGCATCAACACCGCGCCGAGAGTCGATGCGGTGAACCCAGCGAAGGTCGCGGCGATGGTGAGCGCGTCGAGCAGTTCGTTCCAGCGAGCCGGGGTGAGGTTCGCCCAGCGCAGCCCCTGGATGAAGCACAGCGTGGCGAGCAACGGTGCGAGGGTCCCGATCAGCACGCGCGCAAGCGCGGCGACCGACCGGCGGACCCGGTGGCCGGGCGCGCCTTCGACGAGCAGCCTTCGACTCAATCTGTGGGCGGACATCCGTCCCGGCAACAGGATCAGCAAAGCGGCGACCGTCGCCAGCAGGGCCTGCCAAGGCAGGGCGGTCGACCTCGGTTCGGGATTCGCGGCCACGAACCCGGCCACACGCCGGAAATCGCGCGGAAAGGCGGCGACCAACGCTTTCCAGAAGCCGGGCGAGAGCGGCGAGGCGGCCCGCGCGGAGATGTTGCGGTTGAACTGCTCTGCCTGGCTCTGGTCGACCTCGTCGATCAGCTGCTGCGCTTCCAGCCCCAGAAGCTTGCCGCGTTTGACCGCCGAATCGAGAGTCGCGCGTTGTTGGCCGAGGCTCGCGCGCTGGGCGCGAATGTCCGCGGCCTCCGCCGTTCCCGGCGGCACCGGCCCAAGCTCCGTGATCTTCGCTTCGACGAGGGCAAGCTGCTCCTGAAGCCCGGCGGTTGCTTCACCGGCCGCATCGCGCGCGCCGACCGCCTGGCCGCGGACGAGCTGACGCTGCTTCTCGTCGATTCTTCCGTCGAGCGCGCGGTCGATCGCGTGAATGTCGTTCTCGATCTTCTGCAGATCGGCGTTGAGTTCGGCGATGGGACGCTGCTGGGCCAAGGCGATGCCTGCGCCGAATAGCAAGAGAGCGATCGCACCGAGCAGGCTCAGCCGCTTTCGTGCCGCCGGAGCAGGGCTGCGGCCCAGCAGGCCAGAGATCATGAACTGGGCTCCATTCATCGCGGCTCCATAGCCAAGCGCCCAGAGCAAGGCGACCCCCGGGGCTTGGCCAAGGCAGCGCGGCTGGCCTATGTCCGAGTGGTGACCGACGGGAATCGATTCAGGACGATCGCGCTCCTCGGCGCCTTGCTTGCCGGGCTCGGCGTCGCGCTCGGCGCGTTCGGCGCGCATGGGCTTCGGTCCGTGCTCGATGTCGAGGCGCTGAGCTGGTGGCAGACCGGCGTGCAATACCAGATGTGGCATGCGATCGCCTTGCTTGCGATCGCCGCCTTCCGGTCGGTGCGCACCGGGCTACCGGCGGGCCTGATTGCGGCCGGTACCCTGATCTTTGCCGGTTCGCTCTACGCCATGGCGCTGACGGGAGCACGTTGGCTGGGTGCGGTGACTCCGATTGGGGGGCTGCTGATGATCGCCGGCTGGTGCCTGCTCGCGTGGCGGCTCGCCAATCCGCCGCCCCGCGAATAGCCTATTGCCCTTGCGATCCGGCAACAGCTCCCCATCTCTCCCGGTGTTGCCCTAGACCAAGATCGTTTCAGGCCGATCAAGCCTGAAACGTGAATGTTGGTCTGAACCAATTGATAGGGCATGATTCACGCCAGCGGTGGAAGCCCGCCGGGCTTCCACCGCTGGCGATCATGCCCTAGTCACGCCGCATTGTCGTGTGTATAGGCGCGCGAAATCCCTATCCTGACAGGACCTATTCTAATGAGCCTCCGCAACGTGGCGATCATTGCGCACGTCGATCACGGCAAGACCACGCTGGTCGACCAGCTGTTCCGCCAGTCCGGCACCTTCCGTGACAATCAGCGTGTCGAAGAGCGCGCGATGGACTCGAACGATCTCGAGAAGGAGCGGGGGATCACCATTCTCGCCAAGTGCACCTCGGTCGAGTGGACCGCGGCCGATGGCGAAGCTGCCCGGATCAACATTGTCGATACGCCCGGCCACGCCGATTTCGGCGCCGAGGTGGAGCGGATCCTGTCGATGGTCGACGGCGTCATCCTGCTCGTCGATGCCGCCGAAGGGCCGATGCCGCAGACCAAGTTCGTCACCGGGAAGGCGCTCGGCCTCGGCCTCAAGCCGATCGTCGTGGTCAACAAGATCGATCGCCCCGATGCGCGCCCGGCGGAAGTGCTCGACGAATGTTTTGAATTGTTCCTGAGCCTCGACGCCAATGACGAGCAGCTCGATTTTCCGGTCCTCTACGCGTCCGGCCGCGCCGGCTATGCCGGCCTCACCGACGACGTCCGCTCGGGCGATCTCAAGCCGCTGTTCCAGAAGATCGTCGATCACGTTCCCGATCCGGGCCTCGACAAGAATGGCGACTTCCGGATGCTCGCCACGTTGCTCGATCGCGATCCGTTCCTCGGCCGCATCCTCACCGGCCGCATCGAAAGCGGCAAGCTTGACGTCAACATGCCGATCAGCGCGATCGACATCGACGGCAAGCCGGTCGAGGCGGGCCGCGCCACCAAGGTGTTCGCCTTCCGCGGCCTCGAGCGGGTTCCGGTCGAGCATGCGGAGGCCGGCGACATCGTCGCGATTGCGGGCCTCACCAAGGCGACCGTGTCAAACACCATCGCAGCGCCGGGGGTGACCACGCCGGTCGCCTCGCGGCCGATCGATCCGCCGACCCTGGCGATGAGCTTCGCGGTCAATGACAGCCCTTATGCCGGCAAGGATGGCGACAAGGTGCAGAGCCGCGTCATTCGCGATCGGCTCGAGCGCGAAGCCGAAACCAACGTCGCGATCCGGGTCACCACCGCGCATGACAATGACGCCTTCGAAGTCGCCGGCCGCGGCGAGCTTCAGTTGGGGGTCCTCATCGAGACGATGCGCCGCGAAGGCTTCGAGCTGTCGATCAGCCGTCCGCGCGTGCTGTTCCGCGACGGCCCCAGCGGCCGCGAAGAGCCGTACGAGACGGTCGTCGTCGATGTCGACGACGAGCATTCGGGCACGGTCGTCGAGAAGATGGCGCTGCGCAAGGCCGAGATGACCGACATGCGTCCCTCGGGCGGCGGCAAGACCCGGCTGACTTTCTCGGCCCCGTCGCGTGGCCTGATCGGCTATCACGGCGAGTTCCTGTCCGACACCCGCGGTACCGGCATCATGAACCGGCTGTTCGAGAAATACGGTCCGTACAAGGGCCCGATCACCGGCCGCCAGAACGGCGTGCTGATCTCGATGGAGCAGGGCGAGGCGGTTCCCTATGCGCTCAACATGCTCGAGGAGCGCGGCATCCTGTTCATCGCGCCCGGCGAGAAGCTCTACGAGGGCATGATCATCGGCGAGAATGCGAAACCGCAGGATCTCGAGGTCAACCCGCTGAAATCCAAGCAGCTGACCAACTTCCGCGCCTCCGGCAAGGACGAGGGCATCCGCCTGACTCCGCCGCGGCGGATGACGCTGGAGCAGGCGATCGCCTACATCCAGGACGACGAGCTGGTCGAGGTCACGCCGAAGTCGATCCGCCTGCGCAAGCGCCACCTCGACCCGCACGAGCGCAAGCGCCAGTCGCGCAAGTCCGAGGCGGCCTGATCGCCGCCACTGGATTTTAACGGAAAGTGGATTAGCCTCTCTCCTTCAGGAGGGGGGCTTTTTCATGCCGAACATCTTGCTGCGCCCGTGGCGCCGCGCGATCGATTTCAGAGGACGTGCGACGCGCACGGAATATTGGCTGTTCGTGGTCCAGCTGATCGTGGTGTTCTTTCTATGGTCGTTCCTGGTAGGCGCGGTGAGTGCACTCTTCGACTCGCCGGTGCTCGCCGGTCTGCTGGGCATGGTAAGCATGCTCTACCTGCTCTTCGTCTTCGTGGCGTCGCTTGCCGCGGCGGTGCGGAGGCTGCACGATCACGACAAGACGGGATGGCTGTACCTGATCACGTTGGTGCCGCTGGTCGGCTGGATTTTTTATCTGATCATGATGCTGACGCCCGGGACGCGAGGCGAGAACAGCTATGGCTACGATCCACGCGAGGGCGATCGCCCGACGGCGGACGAGATGGTCCAGGTTTTCTCCTGAGCGGCGACTCCCGAATCCGGCTTCAGCACCCATGTGGATAATCGTCAGATACTCCTCGTCGTGTATCGGCGATACCGAGAGGCGGGACTGGCGGAGCATTTCGAAGCGGGCGGCATTCTGGTCAGCGCTCCCGGCGAGAAGCTCTATGAGGGCATGATCATCGGCGAGCATGCCAAGCCCCAGGATCTCGAGGTCAACCCGCTGAAGTCCAAGCAGCTGACCAACTTCCGCGCCTCCGGCAAGGACGAGGGCATCCGCCTGACTCCGCCGCGGCGGATGACGCTGGAGCAGGCGATCGCCTACATCCAGGACGACGAGCTGGTCGAGGTCACGCCGAAGTCGATCCGCCTGCGCAAGCGCCACCTCGACCCGCACGAGCGCAAGCGCCAGTCGCGCAAGTCCGAAGCCGCGTAACCGGATCCCGCACTTTCCGTCGCGGAGGTGTTCGAACAGGCGCGAGACTGCTCCACCGCAGTCTCGCGCCTGTTGCCGTTTGGACTGGCGGAAAATGGGTGGGCTGCGCTATGCCGCGCCGGATCATCAAGGGGGATCCAACATGTCCGATTATGTCGTGGGGCCGTGGCGGCGCGCGCTCGATTTCAAGGGACGCTCGACGCGTACCGAATATTGGCTCTTCCAGTTGCAGATGCCGATCGTTCTCGGTGTGGGCTTCGCGATCGGTGCCCTCGTCGGCACCGAGTGGGTGGCCTACGTCCTGGGGGGCTTGCTGCTGCTGGCCTTCATCCCCTGGTTCATCACCTCGCTGGCGATCGGCGTGCGCAGGTTGCACGATCACGACAAGAGCGGCTGGTGGCTGTTGATCGGCCTCATCCCCTACATCGGCGGTGTCATTCAGCTGGTACTGATGTTGCTGCCCGGCGATCAGGGCGAGAACCGCTACGGTCACAATCCCCGTTACGGCGATACTGCTGATCAGATGACGCGCGTCTTCTCCTGATCTGCACGCGCGGCGGCACTCACGCTTCCGCGCCCATGTTTATGATGGTCAGATATTCGTCGTCGCGCACCGGAGAGACCGACAGGCGGGACTGGCGGAGCATCTCGAGGCCGGCGAGCCGCTTCTCGGCCTTGATGGCGCTGAGCGGCACCGGCACCGCGAGCGCGCGGACCGGCTCGACGGCGACCGACACCCAGGCGCCGTCGTCTCCGTCGGGCCGGCCTTCGCGAACGATGCGCATGATGCCGACGACCGCCTTGTCGCCGCCGCTATGGTAGAAGAGAGCGAGATCCCCCACCGTCATCGCCCTCAGATGAAGGCGTGCGGCGGCATTGCGCACGCCGTTCCACTCGGTGCCGCCGTCGCGGACCAGATCGTCCCAGCTGTAGCTTGCCGGTTCCGATTTCATCAGCCAGTGGGCCATCGCATCATCCTCCCTGTCAGGGCAAAGTAGATTTTTCCGGCGGCGCGCGCCACAAGGGGGCGATGCGGCGCGCGCTAATTCTTGTTTTCATCCTCGCCGGCTGCGGGCAGCCGGTGCGCGACGAGCCGCCGGCCAACACCCTGCAGGCCGCCGAGCCGACCGGGACTGCGCCCGAAGTCGCGGCGCCGCTTCCGGTGCGGATCGGTGAACTGGGTGCCAATTTCGATGCTTGCTCTTCGGTCGGCATCACGCGCCGGCTGGAGAACGAGGCCGCTCTCACGATGCGTGCGGCGCCCTTCGATTATGCGGCGGAGATCGGCACCGTCCCGGCGGGCGCCCGCTTCTTCGTCTGCTCGCGCTCGCTCGATCAGAAGTGGCTCGGCATCGTCCTTCACGAGAGCGGCACCCTCAGCGCCGCTTGCGGCGTGTCGGAGCCGGTATCGCGCAAGCGCGCTTATGATGGCCCTTGCCGATCCGGCTGGGTGGCCAGCGCCGGCGTTCGTTCCATCGCCGGTACGGAGTCTCCAGTGACGCCGAATCGCTCCACCAAGGCGGAGAACTCCATTAAGACGGCGCTTTGAAAGCCATCAAGGCGCCGAAAGTTCCACGCCATGAGAGATTTTTTTCGGCGCGTCCTTCGGGCCGCACGACTCGTCGTGGAGTCCGGACAAGCCCTGTTGAACCCCCGAGCGCCCTCGGCCATGTCCTGATCAACAAAGACGAGCGGATCATCCAGGAGTAAGGGTGATTTCGCGAGACGGGGGCGATCGGGGGTGCAGATTTCGCACCAGGGGATCAGCTGGCCGCATAGTTTTGGAAGCACATGAATCGACCGACTCGGGCCGTGGCCGTTGCCGCGACCTCCACTGCATTTGCCGTGGCGCTCAGCTTTACTGCTCCGGCCCAAGCCGAGAATGTTCGTTATTCGATCGTCAGCCCCACGCTGGACCAGGCAAGCGGGACCTCCGCACTCACCTCGTCTCTGCAAAGCCCACTGCTCGATCCGGCTGCAAGGGTGCACCGGGACGCGGGCGCACCGGCTCTCGCCGGTAACGGAGCCAACGAGGTCGTGCTCGATCGCATACAGGTGCCGGTGCAGATGCCGGCAGCGGCGGTAACTGAGAAAAAGAGTTTCTTCGGCAATTTGTGGACCAAGGCGACCGCGTTGCTCGGCTTCGGCGGGCAGGCGGCGGCGCCGACTCTCGACCAGCTCGTCGTCGCTTATTCCGGTGAGCAGACGGAAACGCCCGAGCAGGATTGCCTCGCCAAGGCCGTCTATTTCGAAGCGCGGGGCGAATCCCTCGAAGGTCAGCTCGCGGTCGCCCAGGTGGTGATCAATCGCGCGGCGTCCGGTCGCTATCCCGCCTCCTTGTGCGGCGTCGTGACCCAGCCGCGGCAATTTTCGTTCATCAATCGGGGCAAGTTCCCGACCCCGGACATGAGCTCGGATGCCTGGCGCAAGGCGGTTGCGGTGTCGCGGGTCGCCCAGGAGAAGCTCGCTGGCACCCTCGCGCCCGACGTGCTCTGGTACCACGCCAGCTACGTCAATCCGGGCTGGGGTAAGCGCCTCCGTCGCAGTGCCCAGATCGGCCTGCACGTTTTCTACTCCTGAGCTGTCTCAGCGTCGTGTTGTACCGGCGCGCAGCGTCCTGAACGTGATCGAATAGCGCAGCGCCTCCAGAACCGGAATGCTGTGCTCCCACTCGTTGCGCGCCGGGCCGCGCAACAGGTAGGCCGAGCGCGGCGCAGCGACGAGGTTGGCGCGTTCCCAGCGCTCGCCCGCCTTGCGCCGGAATCGCAGCCGCGCCGGTGCGCAGAGCGAGATGCCGAGGACGTCGCCGAACACCGGCCTGTCCCTGTGCCAGCCGATGCCGGCACCCGGCGCATATTCGATGATCAGGGCGTGGACGAGGGCGGTTCCCTCAAGCCCCGCGAAGGCAGCCGCGCGATCGCGCACCGGGATCAGCCAGTCGGGCATCGGCGCGGTCTCGCTGAGGCCGCTGCCGTCGAAGCCGTAATGCCAGCCGAACGAAACGGTGCGGCGGTTGCCGAGATAATTCTGGAACTCGAAGGCGCGGAACGGCAGCGTTGCCATGCGCTCGGCGAGCGAGCGTTCCTCGGCCTCGCCGATCAGCGCCTCTCGATAGACGAGGCCTTCGGGCATGACGGGCCCCGGCGGCCCGCCGAACAGGCTCAGCTGGTTTGCCGTCATTGCGTATGCTTCCTCAGCAATTTCTTCATCCTTCCCGTGGCATGCGTAGCGAAACCCGCAATTCTGGGGAACGCAATGCCCGATACCCGTTCCACGATCCTTCCCGGAAAGCGCGCGCTGCCGCATACGGCGACGAAGAGCGCGGAAAGTGTAGGGTCCACCGGCCTCGCGAAAGTCGCGATCAAGCGCGAGCACACGCGCACCAGCAACCATCGGGTCGAGGATCGGCTGCGCGGAATTCTTCAGGACGTGGCGATCCTGTTTCGACGCAAGACGCTCTCCGTCGGGGTCATCAACGTCTCGTCGCGCGGTGCGATGCTGGAAAGCGACATTTCAGTGCGCATCGGCGAGACGATCGACATCCTGTTTGCCGAGAAGCACAAGACGGGCGCGATCGTACGTTGGGTGCGCGACGGCCGCTTCGGAGTCGAATTCGTCGAAGAAACGATCTGCTGGGATGCGAGTGACGGCGATGCGCCGATCCTGCGCTTCGCGCCGCTGGTGCAGGAAGAGCCTCGCCCCGCGCCGCGGCGGGTGAACGAGCGCGCGCCGCGCCAACCGGTCGCGCGGCGGGGATCTCTGCTCGCGCACGACCTCCTCGTGCCCGTTCGCGTCCGCGACATCTCGCCTGGCGGCGCCGCCATCGAGTGCGATCGGACGCTGCGCGCCGGCCGGGAAGTCGAGCTGGATCTTGGTGAAGCCGGGATTCGCAGCGCCGAAGTGCGCTGGTCTCGCAACGGCAAGATCGGCCTTCGCTTCGCCGCCGACTTCGATCTCAAGACGCTCTCGCCCGACAGGGCCGGCCGCGCCTGAGTTCTGACAAGCATCAGCTGCCGCCGAAATGCCGTGACCTTGGCGACACGGCGGCTGAATATCGGCAAGGGCGCGGTGGCGCCTAACGATCCACCTATGCCTGCGGGCCGATCCCCGTTTAGGGTCGATGCTCCATCCACCAGGGAGGATCGATTGGCGCGCATTTCAGCCACGGCTGACCTCTCCACGCCGGGCGGCGCAACAGCCGCCGCGCCGCGGCAGCCGATACCGATCCTGCGCTACTCGACGGACCATCTTCCGGAGCAACGGCGCTACGAGGAATGGCTCCGCCGCGATTGGCCGCGGAGCGAGCCGATTTACCGTACCGAGCGCACCGAGCCGTTCGATACGCGGTGGGAATCGGTACAGCTCGGACCGCTGATCTTCGTCTATACCGAGATTACTGGCATGCACTGGGAGCGGCGGACCGAGGACATCCGATCGTCCGACTTCGATCCGATCATCGTCAGCATGATGATCGAAGGCCTGGCCCAGGGCGATCTCGACGGCAGGGCGTTCCGTGAGCCCGCGGGGACCCTCCATTTCCACGATCTCGGCCGTCCCTCGCTGCACGTTTCGACTGCGAGCCGCACCTACGCGATCGTCATCCCCCGGCCGATCGCCGAGGACTGGATCGGGCCGGTCCACGATCTTCACGGACTGGTGGTCCAAGCGGAGGGAGCCGCGATGCTGTTCTCGCAAGCGGAGCAAACGCACCGGGCATTGCCCCGGCTCGACAGCGAGGCTGCCGAGCGGCTCGGTCGCATCTTCCTCGAACTGATCGCGATCGCGGCGGCGGAGGTGCGACCCGGCCTACCCGTGGCGATCGGTCCGGAAGCCGCGCTTCGCCGCCGCGCCGAGGAGGAGATCGAACGACGGCTCGGTTCGGCCAACCTGACGGTCGCGCTGCTGTGCGACAAATTGGGCGTGTCGCGGGCGCGGCTGTTCCGCGCCTTCCAGTCGGAAGCCGGCATCCACAGCTACATCCTTCGTCAGCGGCTCGAGCGCGCCCGTGCGGCGCTTGCCGATCTCGCCCGTGCGGAGCCGGTCGGCACCATCGCCCACCGGTTCGGTTTCAGCGATCCCGGTCATCTCAGCCGCAGCTTCCGAGCCCGGTTCGGGATGAGCCCGCGCGAATATCGTCGCCTGGTGAGCACCAACAGTGCCGGCCACACGCAGGCGAACGAGGCCCCGCACACCTGACTGGGCGGCATCGATCTGCTACAGGAGGAAAGGGGAGCTGGAACCATGCCGATGATCAGCATGCTCTGGATTGCTGCCGCGCCGATCGTCGCGCCGCAGGCGGCGGACGACCTGGCCGGCATATACGATGGCGGTCAGACCGAGATCGCCGCCGGCCTGGAACTGACCCCGGACGGCCGCTTCCGCTACGGCCTGAGCTACGGTGCGCTTGACGAGCAGGCGGCCGGTCGGTGGCGCGAGGACGGCGTCCGGGTGCTGCTGACCAGCGATCCGGTAAAGGCGCCCGCCATCGTGCCGACCGACCGGTCCGATGCCGCGCCCGGCGAGCTCGTACTCGTGTTCGATCCTGAGCCGGCGCTGCCGCCGGAGCTGTTCGATGCCGAGATCGAGTATGGCGGCGGCCGGGTCGAGCGGGCGCAAATGTCGGGCGCGGGCGTGCGGGTTCGGTTCGCGACGCAGGATCCGCCGCGAATCGTCAGGCTGGTGCTGGCGATGTTCGACCTGGTCGGTGCGCCGGTGGCGCTTGATTCGGTCAAGGGCAGCCGCCTGACGTTCCGCTTCGAGCCCAACGATCTCGGTCGGGTCGCGTTCGACGACACGTCGCTCGAGCAAGACGACGGCGCGCTGCTGCTGCGCCGTCACGACCGCGTGCTGCGCTTCCGGCGAGTGGAGGAGTAATAGGGGAAGGAGAGGGCTTCGACAGGCTCAGCCCGAACGGCCTGCAAGGAAGTGAGATGGGAGCGATACGCCCCAGCCTCCGTTCGGGCTGAGCCTGTCGAAGCCCTTTCCTAGTCTCCTCCCGAACAGAGCGGAAAAAGTGCGCTTAGTGCGTTGCCTTCAGCGCGTCGGCGAGCAGGCGGAAGTCCTTCTCGCGCGGGCTGCCCTTGCGCCAGATGAGCGCGATGCGGCGGAAGGCGTGTTCCGCGTCGAGCGGAAACGCGACGACGCCGGTGCCTTCGAGAATGCCGGATTCGACCGCCATTTCGGGCACCATGGTGACGCCGAGGCCGTTGCCGACCATCTGAACCAGGGTGTGGAGAGAGGTGCCGAGCATCGTTGCCTCGGCGCGCAGTTCGGGGCGGTTGCAGGCGGCGAGCGCGTGCTCGCGCAGGCAATGACCGTCTTCGAGCAGCAGCAGCCGGGTCTCGTCGATCGCACCCGGCGGCACGCTTGCAGCGCCGCCTTTGGGGAAGTCGCCAGGCGGAAACGCGACGAACAGCCGGTCGTCGAACAGCGCTTCCGATTCGATGTCGCCGCAGCCGTAAGGCAGAGCGAGCAGCACGCAATCGAGCTGGCCGCGGTGGAGGCTGTCACAGGCGGCCTGGCTCGTCTCCTCGCGCAGGAACAGGCGCAGCTCGGGCCAGTCGACACGGAGCTTGGGCAGCAGGCGCGGCAACACGAACGGCGCGATGGTCGGGATGACGCCCATACGGAGCTCGCCGGTGAGCGGCTGGCCCGCAGCCCGCGCCAGATCGGCGAGCTCCTCAGCCTCGCGCAGCACCCGCCGGGCCTTCTCGGCGATCCGATCGCCGAGCGGCGTGAAACGCACCACCCGCCTGGTCCGTTCGACGAGCGTGACTCCGATCAGAATTTCGAGCTCGCGGACGCCCGCGGACAGAGTCGATTGCGTGACGAAGCAGGCGTCGGCGGCACGTCCGAAATGGCCCTGATCCTTGAGCGCCACAAGATATTGAAGCTGCTTCAAGGTCGGCAAATAGGTGGTCATCGCTCATCGCCTAAATCGATCTATTTTGCTCGATTAATGGGTTTTGTCGATCGAAGCTAGTCCGCATTCCTGCGTAGCACGCTTGATGTCAGCGTTTGGTGGCGAACCAGATGACGTGGCGCGGCCCCTTGCCGTTGGACCGGGCCTTCACCGCGACCTCGTCCACCGCGAACCCGGCCTCGCGAAGCCGGCGAGCGAATTTGGGATCGGGCGCCGCCGACCAGATGGCGAGAATGCCGCTGCGTTTCAGCGCCGCCTTTGCCGCGGCCAGGCCGCCGGCCGAATAGAGCCCATCATTGGCGGCGCGGGTGAGGCCGTCGGGGCCGTTGTCGACGTCGAGCAGGATCGCGTCATACGATCCGGCGCGGATCACTGCCCCGACATCGTCGATCACCACTCGCACACGGGGATCGTCGAGACAGCCTGCGGCGAGCTCGGCCATCGGCCCTCTGGCCCAGTCGATGATCTTGGGGACGAGCTCGGCAACGGTGAGCTGCGCCTTCGGGCCGAGCGCGGCGAGTGCCGCGCGCAGGGTGAAGCCCATCCCATAGCCGCCGATCAGCAGATGCGGCGCGACATTGCCCGCAGCGGCAAGGCGCTGGCACGTCATCACCGCGAGCGCTTCCTCGGAGCCGCTCATCCGGCTGTTCATCAGCTCGTTGCGATCGAGCACGATCATGAAGTCCGCGCCCCGGCGAAACAGCCGCAGCGGCTCGCCGCCCGGCACCTCGGCAACGTCGATCAATTCGCGCGGGATCATCAGTAGGCACTCCAGGATTCGTGCGGGGCGCCTACAGCATAGCAGGCAAGGCTGCACGGGAAGAGCAATGCGCAGACGGCGCGCGTATCGACCGGGCGCAGCCGAGCAGCTATGGATGGGCTCGAACCGTCCGTCTCGCCGGGCCAGGACCAGAGAAAAGATCATGACCGCGGCGGTCGCCCCGGCGCTCAAATATCCGCGCACCTATCATCTCGGCCTCTCGCCGGGGCTGCACAGCGACGACAAGCGGCTGCCGAGCCTCGACGTCTTCACCGGCCGGCGCGTGGTCGTCACCGAGAAGATGGACGGGGAGGGGACGACGATGACTCGCGAGCGGACCTGGCCGCGCTCGCCGGACGGCCGCGGCCATCCATCGCGCGACTGGATGAAGGCGCATCATGCCCGCAAGGCGCACGAGATCCCGCCGGGCTGGCGCATTTCGGGCGAATATCTCTTCGCCCGGCACTCGCTTGCCTACACACGCGCTGGCGGCAATGCCTTGCCGTCCTATTTCCTCGGCTTCGGGATCTGGGATGAACGCAATGTCCTGCTCGGCTGGGACGACACGCTGGAGATGTTCGCAATGCTGGGAGTCGTACCGGTGCCGATCCTGTACGACGGGCCGTTTAGCGAGGAACTGCCGGCGCAGCTTGCCGCGCGGATCGATCCCACCCGTCAGGAAGGATACGTGATCCGGCGCGCCGACCGGATCCCCTATCCGAACGGCGATGGCGACAGCGGACGGTTCCTTCGAGCTGTCGCCAAATATGTTCGCGCCGGCCATGTCGCTACCGACGAACATTGGATGCGTGGCCCGGTAATCGCCAACGAACTGATCGAGGGCCTGTCGTGCGCGCCGTGATCTTCGACATCGACGGCACCCTGGCCGACGTTGCCCATCGTCTTCACCATCTGGACGGCGAGAAGGATTGGAACGCCTTCTTTCGCGACATGGCGGACGATGCGCCGGTCGAACCGATCGCGCGGTTGGCGCGCATGCTCCACCACAATGCCGAGAGCGGGCGCGACATCGATGCCGTGCTGATCGTCACCGCCCGTCCGGATCGCGCGGATTGGCGCCGGACCACGCTCGACTGGCTGGCGCTGCACAAAATTCCCTACGATGCGCTTTATATGCGTGCCGAGGGCGACATTCGCGCCGATCACCTCGTCAAAGCCGACATGCTCCAGCGCATCCTCGACGATGGCTATGCGCCGGTGCTGGTGATCGACGATCGTCCGCAGGTGGTGCGGATGTGGCGCGATCACGGCATCACCACCCTGCAATGCGCGCCCGACGAACCCGGGGCCAGCGCCTATGCCGGCGAGACCCTGCTGCACCTGCTGGTCGGTCCCTGCGGCGCCGGCAAGTCGACTTATGCCGCCAAGACTTACCAGCCGCACGACATCGTTTCGACCGACGCCTTGCGCCTGCAGCTTTACGGCAATCTCGGCCACGCGCCCGAGGCGCTGCGTCGGGTTTGGAAGCTCGCGCACGGTCTGCTCCGCGCCCGCCTCGATGCCGGCGTGTTCACCGTCCTCGATGCGACGAACCTTCGTGCAGAGGACCGACTCCGCGTGCTCGACGCGCTGCCGCGCGGCGTGTTCGCCCGTTACGTGATCATCGACCGCGATCTCGGCGAGAAGCTGCGCGACCGCGACTGGCGCTCCGAGGATCTCGTGATGAAGCAGCACCGCCTGTTCCGCGCCGAGGAGCGCAACATCCTGCTCGGTGACGCGCATCCGTGGGTTCAGGTGCAAGACCGCCGTACGCGGTGAGACGGGCTGCGCTTCCTGCGCGATGGCAGCAAGGGCGCCGACGTAGATACTAAGGTATCTGCCTCAGCATCCTTGACGCTTGCGCATCGTCTGCTTTACTAAGGCGTATGCCTCACCATTCAGCCCCGCTCGATTTGACGTTCCAGGCACTCAGCGATCCGACCCGCCGGGCGGTGGTATCGCGGTTGGCCGAGGGCGAGGCGCCGGTCAGCGTCCTGGCGGCGCCCTTCGACATGGCCCTCCCGTCCTTCGCCCAGCATCTGAAGGTGCTCGAGGAATCCGGGCTCGTGACCAGCGAGAAACGAGGCCGCAGCCGCTGGTGCCGGCTCGTGCGGCCACGCTTCGACGAGGCGGCGGACTGGATGGAAGCCGAGCGCCGGCGCTGGGCTGAACGGCTCGACCGGCTCGAAGCCTATCTCGACACCATGGAAGAGGAGTGAACGACATGGCCGACCCGCTCGAAACCTGGGCGCTCGATCGCGAGATCGTACTGGTGAGGTTGCTCGACCATCCGAGGCGGAAGGTTTTCGCCGCCTGGATGGACCCCGAAGCGCTGGCGCAATGGTACGGCCCAGCCGGCCTCGCCATCGAGACGCATGAAGCTGATATCCGTGCCGGCGGCCACTGGCGGTTCGATATGGTCGGTGCGTTCGAGGGTAGCGAGCAGCGTTTTCCGAACCTGATGCGCTATCTGGAGATCGTTCCCGACGAGCGCATCGTCGTCGATTACGGAACGCCCGATCCGGAAGATCCCGATCGCTTTCGCATGACGGTGACCTTCGACGAGCAGGCGGACGGCAAGACGGTGCTGACCATGCGTCAGCTTCACCCCAGCCCCGAACGGCGGCGGGCCGTGATCGACTTTGGCGCGGTCGGCTACGGCCTGCAGACGCTGGACGGCTTGGCCGGGTGGCTGGACCGCTAATAGGGCCGGCGGCTCACGGGCCGATCATGCCAGGCGATGCGGGGAGGGATCCCCGTCCTCCGCGATCAGCTGGGTTCGCGCTTCGGCGCGTGCCCATGCGTAGAAGTCGTGCAAGCGGGGCGCCGCGTCCGGGAAGCGGCGGGCGAGTTCCCCGAGCACTTCGCTATCAGCCCCCTGGGCGATCAGCGGCACGATCTCGGCGGGCGGCGCCCCGAGACGATCCGCCAGGAGCCGGAAGGTGCGGGCGCGAAGCTTGAATTCGAAGTCGGCCAATCGGGCGGACTCGCGTTCCTCCTTCTTCAGCAGCGATCCGCGCAGATCCCAGGCCATGGACCTGATCTGGGGCGGCACGCGGGTCAATGCAATGTCCGCTCCGGACCGGCGACACCCTGCCATGGACCTTGCGACCTTTCCGGCGTTGAGGCCCCATGCACGTATTCATCGATTTCGAGGCCTCCTCGCTCGGCAAGACCGGCTATCCGATCGAGGTCGGCTGGGTGTTCGAGGACGGCCGGTCCGAGAATCACCTGATCCGGCCGGCGCCGCAATGGACCGACTGGGACGAGCGATCGGAAGCGATCCACGGGATCAGCCGGGACAAGCTGGCGGACGAGGGAACGGCGCACGACGTGGTCGCACGGCGGCTGATCGAGGCGCTGGCCGGCCACCGCGTGTTCGCCAGCGCGCCCTCGTGGGACGGCAAGTGGCTGAGCGCGCTGCTGCGCGCAGCCGGGCTGCCGCGCCACGCGATCCGCTTGAAGGATACCGAACTCGCCCAACATGAAAGCGCGGCGGCGATCCTCACCGGGCTGCTGCCGCCGGCCGAGCGGATGCTCCGGGTCAGCGCGATCCTGGCGCGGGTACGCAGCGACGGCGAGGCGCGGCCGGTCCGCCACCGCGCCGTCGCCGACGCCGAGGAGGAACTCCGCCGCTGGCGTGAGGTGAAGCGGCTGGCGGAAGAGGAAGCCTCGGCCGCAATCTAGCGGGTGCCGACGTAGCGCACGAAGGCGTCGAGATATGCCTGCAGCCGCTCCTCGACGAGGCGGTCGACAAGTTCGCCGTCGGCGAACGCCTTGCCCGCGCCCGAGACGAGCATGCGGCCGCCGTTCCAGGTGTCGCAGCCGAGCGTTCGGAGCACCGGCAGCCAGGCATTCTGGCTGAGGATGGTGCCGAAGCCGCCGAGCGAGGCACCCATGATCGCGACCGGCTTGCCGCCGAAGATGCGGGCAATGTCGGACGACGGCCGCGAGGCCCAGTCGATCGCATTCTTGAACACGCCGGGGATCGAATTGTTATATTCTGGCGAGGCGAGCAGCAGCCCGTCGCAGGCGGCGATCTGCTGCTTGAGAAGAGTGACCGCCGCCGGCAGGCCCTCGGCGGCTTCGACATCGCCGTCGTAGAGCGGGATGCCGGCGATGGTGCCGATCTGGAGCGTCGCGCCGTCCGGCATCAGCGCCGCGGCTCGGCGAAGCAGCGCGCTATTGTACGAGCCCTGGCGCAGGCTGCCGGAGATACCCAAAAGCTTCACCATCGCTCGTTCCTGCTCTCGTCCTTTGAGGTTTGCCGGCCAGTCCTTTGCCCATTTCGTCATCCTCGCGAAAGCGAGGATCTCACGGAGAGTGGGCGCAGCGGCGATCGCTCCCGTCGGCGCCCTTTCCGGCCTGAGATCCCGGCTTTCGCAGGGATGACGAAATCATTTGAGCTCTGCACGATGTCCTTCTTGTGCGGTGCAGTACGGGCTTATCCCGGCCGCCAAGCCGTGCTAGGCGGCGCCATGCTCAATCTGAACGGTATCACCGTGCGCCTCGGCGGGCGAACGATCCTCGACGGCGCCACCGCGGCCTTGCCGCCGAAAAGTCGCGTCGGGCTGATCGGCCGCAACGGCGCCGGCAAGTCGACCCTCGTGCGCGTCATCGCCGGTCTGCTCGATCCCGACGAGGGCAGCGCCGACATGCCCAAGGGCGCCAAGCTCGGCTATATCGCCCAGGAGGCGCCGGCCGGATCGGAGACTCCGTTCGAGACGGTGCTTGCCGCCGATGTCGAGCGCGCCGCCTTGCTTGTCGAGGCCGAAGGCTGCGAGGACATGCACCGGCTTGGCGATATCCACGAGCGTTTGAACGCGATCGACGCGCATGCCGCGCCGTCGCGGGCGGCGCGGATCCTGGTCGGCCTCGGCTTCGACGAGGACATGCAGCATCGGCCGCTCGACAGCTTCTCGGGCGGCTGGCGGATGCGCGTGGCGCTTGCCGCCCTGCTGTTTTCGGCACCCGATCTGCTGCTGCTCGACGAGCCCTCGAACCATCTCGATCTCGAAGCGGTGATGTGGCTCGAGGACTTCCTGCAATCCTATCGGGCGACGATCGTCATCGTCAGCCACGAGCGCGACTTCCTCAACAACGTCGTCGACCACATTCTCCACCTCGATCGTGGCAAGGTCACGCTCTACCCCGGCGGCTATGACGCGTTCGAGCGCCAGCGGGCCGAGCGCCAGGCGCAGCAGGCGGCGGCGCGCGACAAGCAGATCGCCCAGCGCGAGAAATTGCAGGCCTTCGCCGATCGCTGGCGGGCCAAGGCGAGCAAGGCCAAGCAGGCGCAGAGCCGGCTGAAGGCGATTGCGCGGATGGCGCCGATCGCCGAGCTGGTCGACGATCCCACTCTGTCGTTCGGCTTCCCCAATCCGGAAGGGCTTCGGCCGCCCTTGATCACGCTCGACATGGCCGCGGTCGGCTATGGCGAGACGCCGATCCTGTCGCGGCTCAACCTGCGGCTCGATCCCGACGACCGGATCGCCCTGCTCGGCCGCAACGGCAACGGCAAGACCACGCTCGCCCGTCTGCTCGCCGCGCAGCTGCCGCCGATGGGCGGTGCCATGAACGCCAGCGGCAAGATGAAGGTCGGCTACTTCACCCAATACCAGGTCGAGGAACTCGACGGCGCCGACACGCCGGTCCAGCACATGGCGCGGCTCATGCCGGGCGCGACGCCGTCGGCGGTGCGCGCCCAGCTCGGCCGCTTCGGCTTTTCCGGGGACAAGGCGATGACCGAGGTGCGCAAGCTGTCGGGCGGCGAGCGCGCGCGCCTTGCGCTGGCGCTGATCACCCGCGACGCGCCCCATCTCCTGATCCTCGACGAGCCGACCAACCACCTCGATGTCGACGCTCGCGAGGCGCTGGTCCAGGCGCTGAACGATTATACCGGCGCCGTTGTCGTGGTCAGCCACGATCGCCACATGCTCCAGCTCACCGCAGACCGTCTCGTGCTGGTCGAGGGCGGCACCGCCACCGAATTTGACGGCAGCCTCGACGATTACACGACGATGGTGCTCCAGAAGGACAACGGGCCTTCGAAGGGCGAGTCGAAGTCGAGCCGCAAAGACGAGCGCCGTGCCGCCGCCGCCGCCCGCGCCCAGAGCCAGAAGCTGCGCAACGACGCTAAGACGGCCGAAGCGGACATCGCCAAGCTCACCGCGCAGCGCGGCAAGATCGACCAGGCGATGTTCGATCCGAGCGGGGCCGATGCGTCGCTGAGCAAGCTGACGATGACCGAGCTGATGAAGAAGCGCGCCGAGCTGGAGACGAGGCTCGAAGCCGCCGAGGCGCGCTGGCTGGAGCTGAGCGAAGCGCTGGAAACGGCGCTGGGGTAGTGCATGCGAAGGCGTTTTCAGCCCCGGCGAGGGGCTGAAAACGCACCCACCCCTAACCTCTCCCTGATCAGGGAGGGGAACTTGCAGAGCGGAAATGATGTGGGCCTGGCTCAGGTCGTCAGCTTGTGCTCCAGGGTAATCTCGGCCTTGAGCAGTTTCGAGACCGGGCAGCCGGCCTTCGCCCCGGCGGCGATTTCCTCGAATTTGGAGGGATCGATGCCGGGGACGTTGGCCTCAAGGCTCAGGTCCGATCGGGTGATGGCGAAGCCGTCGCCGTCCTTGTCGAGGGTCACCTTTGCGCTGGTCTGCAGCGTGCCGTCGGAATAGCCTTCCTTGGCGAGTGCGAACGACAAGGCCATGGTGAAGCAGGCGGCGTGGGCGGCGGCGACCAGTTCCTCGGGGTTGGTACCGGGCGTGTCGCCGAAGCGGGTTCCGAAATCATAAGGCTGGTCCGAAAGCACGCCGGATTGCAGCGAGACATGTCCCTTGCCCTCACGGCCGAAGCCTTCGTAGCGCGCGGATGCCGAACGTGTAGCCATCTTGTCCTCCTTTGGTGTCCGCTCGACAATGCGGACGACCGCGGTGGCGGCCAAGCGGCATCGCGCCGAAGCGTGGCCGCGATCAGGCGCTCCGTCCTCGGCGCTGCGCGGCGGGACGAGCGCGAAAGCCTATTCTCAACCGGATCGATACTGTTAGTCTGCATGCCATGAAGAGTGCGGTCCGCATCGGCGGTTGGAGTGCAGCCGCGGTCCTCGCGCTGCCAATTCTCTATCTCTTCGCGGCGCTGATCCTCGGCGCGATCCCGGCCAATCGCAGCCGGCAGCCGCCCGAGGCGGACGCGGTCACAATCTACCTGCGCACCAATGGCGTGCACACCTGGATCGTCGTGCCCAAGGTCACCGCGGACATGGACTGGCGGCCTTATGTGCCGGGAAAGCATCTGCGGGATCCGCGCTGGGGTGGCGCCAGCCATGTCGCGCTCGGCTACGGCAACCGCACCTTCTATCTGGAGACGCCGACCTGGGGTGATCTGACCATGAAGAACGCCTTTCTGGCGATGTTCGGGCGGGGCCGAAGCCTGATGCACGCCGATCACATCCACAATCCCAGTGTCGAGGATTGGCAGCGCCCCCTGCGGATCAGCCATGCCGAATATCGCAAGCTCGCCGCCCACATCGCGAGGAGCTTCCAGCGTGGTGCCGATGGCCGCACGATCCCGGTGCTCGGCCGCGGCTATACCGATTCGGACATGTTCTACGAGGCGATCGGCCACTACAATGCCTTCTACACCTGCAACAGCTGGACTGGTGAAGCGCTGCGCGCCGCTGGGATTCGGACCGGGCTGTGGACTCCGCTCTCCCAGAGCATCATGTGGCGGCTCGACTGATCGGCGCGCCCCGGTTCGAAGCGCTTTCGCGGCGCCGCCACTCCGGATAAGCCGCTGCGCATGACGGCAAATTGGACCTTCTCGATCGACCGTGGCGGCACCTTCACCGATATCGTCGCGCAAGCGCCCGACGGGCGGCTGCTGACCCGTAAACTGCTTTCCGAGAATCCGGAGCGCTACGCCGACGCCGCGGTCGCGGGGATCCGCGCGCTGCTGGCGGAGGAGGGCGCGGCGCCGGTCGCCGCGGTGAAGATGGGCACCACCGTTGCCACCAATGCCTTGCTCGAGCGCAAGGGCGAGAAAGTGGTGCTGGCGATCACCGCCGGCCTCGGCGATGCGCTGCGCATCGGCTACCAGGCACGGCCGGACATCTTTGCCCGGCGGATCATCCTGCCGGACACGCTCTACGGGCGCGTCGCCGAGATCGACGAACGCGTTAGCGCCGACGGCACCGTGCTGCGGCCGCTCGACCGCGAGGCGGCACGGCGCGACCTTCAGGCAGCCTATGACGACGGCTATCGCGCGGTGGCGATCGTGCTGATGCACGGCTGGCGTTTCACCGCCCATGAAGCCGCTCTGGCCGAGATCGCCGGCGAGATCGGCTTCTCCCAGATTTCCGCGAGCCACAGGGTCGGGCCTCTGATCAAGCTCGTCGGGCGCGGCGATACCAGCGTCGTCGACGCCTATCTCTCGCCGGTGCTGCGCCGCTATGTCGACCGGGTCGTGTCGGAGATCGGGGCCGAGACTCGCTTGCTGTTCATGCAGTCGAGCGGCGGGCTCACCGACGCTGCCGCCTTTCAGGGCAAGGACGCGATTCTCTCCGGACCGGCCGGCGGCATCGTCGGCATGGTCAAGACTGCGGAAGAAGCCGGCTTCACGCGGATCATCGGCTTCGACATGGGCGGCACCTCGACCGACGTTTCCCATTATGCCGGCGGTTACGAGCGCACCAACGAAACGGTCGTCGCCGGCGTGCGGGTGCGCGCGCCGATGCTGGAGATCCACACGGTGGCGGCCGGCGGCGGCTCGATCTGCCATTACGATGGCGATCGCTTCCGCGTCGGACCGGACAGCGCCGGCGCGGTCCCGGGCCCGGCCTGCTATCGTCGCGGCGGACCGCTGACCATCACCGATTGCAACGTCGTGCTCGGCAACATCCGGCCCGAGCATTTTCCCAAGGTGTTCGGTGCCGCCGGCGACCAGCCGATCGACGCCGCGGTGAGCCTTGCGCTGTGCGAGGAGATCGGCCGCCGTGCCGGCCTCGATGCGCGGGCGGTTGCGGAGGGTTTCATCCGCATCGCCGTCGACAACATGGCCAATGCGATCAAGCGCATCTCCATCGCCCGCGGCCACGACGTCACCCGCTACACCCTGGTCTGCTTCGGCGGCGCCGGCGGGCAGCATGCGTGCCTGGTCGCGGACGCGCTCGGCATCGGCACGGTGATGATCCATCCGCTTGCCGGCGTGCTCAGCGCCTACGGCATGGGGCTCGCCGACATGGTGGAACTTCGCCAGCGCACCTTCGGGCAAGGCCTGGACGCGACGGCGGCGCTGGAAGCGATGCTGGACTCGCTTGCCGAGGAGGCGGAAGCGGCGCTGGCCGCGCAGGGGGTGGCGGTAGAGGCGATCGAGACGCACCGCCGCGCGGCCTTGCGCTACGACGGCAGCGACAGCGTACTGGAAGTGGCGGTCGGTACGGCGGAGGCGATGCGTTCGGACTTTGAGGCGGCGCACAAGGCTCGGTTCGGGTTCGTGTCGCCTGGCACCAAGGTGGTCGTCGAGACCGCGATCGTAGAGGCGGTGGGAAAATCCTCCCCGGTACCGGGAGGGGGACCAGCCGAAGGCTGGTGGAGGGGCAGCCTCGGAGCCGGTGCCAGCCCCTCCACCGCCGCCTGCGGCGGCGGTCCCCCTCCCCGTACCGGGGAGGATCTGGTGGTCGACCGGGGGACACTTGCTTGTGGCGCCAGCATTTCCGGACCCGCACTGATCATCGATCCGTCCGCGACGACGGTGGTCGAGCCGGGGTGGAGCGCCAAGGTCGACGGTCTCGGCAATCTGATTCTCACCCGCACCACGCCCCGCGACGCGGCCCGGGCGCTCGGCACGGACGCCGATCCGGTGATGCTGGAAGTGTTCAACAACCTCTTCATGGCGATCGCCGAGGAGATGGGGGTCGCGCTCCAGAACACCGCGTCATCGGTCAATATCAAGGAGCGGCTCGATTTCTCCTGCGCGGTGTTCGACCGTGACGGCTGCCTGATCGCCAACGCGCCGCACATACCGGTTCATCTCGGCTCGATGGGCGACAGCATCCGCACCGTGATCGAGGCGCGCGGGCAGGGGCGCGACGGGCGGGGCATGAAGCCGGGTGACGTCTACGTGCTGAACGCACCCTATCGCGGCGGCACCCATCTTCCCGACATCACCGTAATCATGCCGGTGTTCGTCGACGACGACCCGGCACCCGCCTGGTATGTGGCGGCGCGCGGCCATCATGCCGATGTCGGCGGCATCGCACCGGGATCGATGCCGCCCGACAGCCGCGACGTCCACGACGAAGGCGTGCTGATCGACAATGTGCTGCTCGTCGATGCCGGCACCTTCCTGGAGGCCGACATGCGGGCGCTGCTCGGCGCCGGCGCCTTGCCCGCCCGCAATCCCGATCAGAATATCGCCGATCTGAAGGCGCAGGTCGCGGCCTGCACCCGCGGCGCCGCGGAACTCCGCCGCGTCGCCGCGGACTATGGGCGGGTGGTGATCGATGCCTATATGGGCCACGTCCAGGCCAATGCCGAAGCGGCAGTGCGGCGGCTGATCGGCGGCCTTCGCGACGGCGCGTTCGTCTATCGCATGGACAATGGCGCCGAGATCCATGTGAAGGTGATCGTCGATCGCAAGGCGCGCTCGGCCATCGTCGATTTCACCGGCACCAGCGGCCAGCAGCCTAACAATTTCAACGCGCCGTATTCGATCTGCCGTGCCGCGACCCTGTACGTGTTCCGGACGATGGTCGACGATGCGATCCCGATGAACGACGGCTGCCTGAGGCCGATCACCTTGATCGTGCCCGAAGGCTCGATGCTCAATCCCCACTATCCGGCGGCGGTGGTCGCCGGCAACGTCGAGACCAGCCAGGTGATCACCGACTGCCTGTTCGCCGCCTGCCGGGCGCTTGCGCCGAGCCAGGGCACGATGAACAATTTCACCTTCGGCGACCAGCATCGCCAATATTATGAGACGATCGCCGGCGGCGCCGGTGCGGGGCCGGATTTCGACGGCGCCAGCGCGGTGCAGACCCACATGACCAACAGCCGCCTGACCGACCCCGAAATCCTGGAGACGCGCTATCCTGTGCTGCTCGAGCGATTCGCCATTCGCCATGGTTCGGGCGGGTACGGCCGGCAGCGCGGCGGCGACGGCGTCGAGCGGCACATCCGCTTTCTCGAGCCGATGCGCGCGAACATCCTCTCCAACCGGCGGACGGTCGCGCCGCGCGGCATCGAGGGCGGCGGCGATGCCGCGCCGGGCGTCAATCGCGTGGTTCGCGCCGGCGGACGGAGCGAAGCGCTCGGCGCGACCGCCGCCGTCGACATGGAGGCCGGCGACCTGTTCGTGATCGAAACGCCCGGCGGCGGCGGTTTCGGCCCCGGGGCCGATGAAGGGAGCACGAAGGCATGACCTGGCTGCCCTTGCTCGGCATCCTGATCGTCGTCGTCGGCTTCATGCTGAAGCTCAATCCGATGCTGGTCGTCACCGTCGCGGCGATCGCCACCGGTCTGCTCGCCGGCATGGACCCGGTCCAGGTGATCGCGACCTTCGGCAAGGCGTTCAACGACAACCGGATCATCGCCATCGTCTGGATCGTCCTGCCGGTGATCGGCCTGCTCGAGCGGTTCGGGCTGCAGCAGCGCGCGGCGAGCGTCATCCGCGGGCTGGCAAGCGCAACCGCGGGCCGATTGCTCGTCCTCTACCTGCTCTACCGTCAGTTCACCGCGGCGATCGGCCTCCATTCGACCGCCGGGCACCCGCAGACGGTGCGGCCGCTGGTCGCGCCGATGGCGCTGGCCGCGGCCGAAAAGCAGCATGGTGCCCTAAGCGAGGAGGAGCAGGACAAGGTCAAATCCTACGCCGCGGCCACCGACAATGTCGGCGTGTTCTTCGGCGAGGACATCTTCTTCGCGATCGGCTCGATCGTCCTGATCCAGCAGACGCTCGCCGCCAACGGCTACGATCTCGCACCGCTGCATCTCGCTTTGTGGGCGATTCCGACCGCCGTCGCGGCCTTCCTGATCCATGGCGCGCGCCTGCTGTTGCTCGATCGACGACTTTCGAGATCCTCCCTGTCACGAAGCGACGAGCCTTCGCTTGGGGAGGAGGAAAAGACATGATCACCCTCCACTGGCTCTACGTCCTTGCCGGCCTGATGTTTGCCGGTTTCGCGATCTTGAGCGCACTCGACGGATCCAATCGCAAGCGCTTCGGCAATGCCGCCTTCTGGGGCCTAATGGCGCTGAGCCTGCTCGCCGGCGACCGGCTCGGCGACTTCGGCAACGGCCTCCTCGTGCTCGGGCTCGCAGGCCTTGCCGGCTTCGGATCGCTGGGCCGATCCTCCCCGCCGACCTTGAGCGAGGCGGAGCGCGAGAGGTGGTCGCAGCGCCTCGGCAACCGGCTGTTCCTGCCGGCCCTGATCATCCCGGTGACAGCGCTGATCGGCACCTTGCTCTACACCTACACGCCGCTCGGCCAATCAGGCTGGTTCGAGGCCAAGCGCGAGACCTACATCCTGCTCGCGCTCGGCGTCCTGCTCGCGCTCGCCGTCATCTTCGCCTGGCTGCGGCCGCCGGCATCGGCGCCGCTGCAGGAGGGGCGACGGCTGATCGATGCGATGGGCTGGGCGGCGGTGCTGCCGCAAATGCTGGCGGCGCTCGGCGTGCTGTTCGCCGCCGCCGGCGTCGGCACCGTCATCGGCGACGCGACGCGGGCGCTGATTCCGGAGGGCAGCATTTTTCTGACCGTCGTCGTCTTCGCGCTGGGCATGGCGGTGTTCACGATGATCATGGGCAATGCCTTCGCCGCCTTTCCGGTGATGGCGACCGCGATCGGCGTGCCGTTGCTGATCCGGACCTATGGCGGCGATCCGGCGGTGATCGGCGCGATCGGCATGCTGGCCGGCTTTTGTGGAACCCTGCTGACGCCCATGGCGGCCAATTTCAACATCGTCCCGGCGGCGTTGCTGGAACTCAAGGACCGCAACGGCGTCATCAAGGCGCAGGTCGGGACGGCGCTGCCGCTGCTCCTGATCAACATCCTTCTCATCTATTTCCTGGCGTTCCGATGACCCAAAGCCTTACGCCCGAGATCGCAGCGCGCTTCGCCGGCATCGCCCTCGGTCACGTCACCCGCGAATATCCGCACAAGCTCGATCATGTGATGGACGGGCCGGAGGACGTGCTGTCGCCAGGCCAGCTTCATCCGATCTTCCACGGCAGCTTCGATTGGCACAGCTGCGTCCACGGCTGGTGGTTGATG
Organism: Sphingosinicella sp. BN140058; assembly: GCF_004135585.1. Lineage (NCBI taxonomy): Bacteria > Pseudomonadati > Pseudomonadota > Alphaproteobacteria > Sphingomonadales > Sphingosinicellaceae > Sphingosinicella > Sphingosinicella sp. BN140058. Next base: position 4,188,517 of record NZ_CP035501.1, read on the forward strand.
CTGCGCCTGCGCCGGCTGTTCCCGGACATGGCCGAAGCGCGGCGGATCGAAAGGCTGGCCGACGAGCTTCTGACTCCTGCCAACATCGCCGGCGAGCTCGCGTATCTGGACCGCGCCTATTCGGGTGGCTTCGAGCGGCCTTATGGCTGGGCGTGGTTGCTGGCACTGCACCGAGAGGCCCAGCGACACGAGGACCAGCCCTGGGGTGCGGATCTGGCGCCGCTCGCCGCCGCCTTTGCGGACCGGTTCCACCTGTTCCTGCCCAAGCTCACTTATCCGCTGCGCGTCGGCACCCATTTCAACACCGCGTTCGCGCTCACCCTCGCGCTCGAATGGGCGGAAGCGAATGATCGGGGGCTGGCAGACCTCGTTCGCCGCCGCGCCCGCGACTGGTTCGGGGAGGATCGCTGCTATCATGGCTGGGAACCGGGCGGCGACGAATTCCTCTCAGGAGGCCTCAGCGAGGCGCTGCTGATGCGCACCGTTCTCGGTGACGCGGGGTTCGCGGACTGGTTCGACGCCTTCCTGCCGGAGGCCGCGGTGGGCATACCGCGCAGCCTGTTCACGCCCGCCATCGTCTCGGATCGAAGCGACGGCAAGATCGCCCATCTCGACGGCCTCAATCTCAGCCGCGCCTGGTGCTGGCGGGGAATCGCCGATGCGCTCGATCCGGCGCTTGCCGAACTCGTCCGACGCACCGCCGATGAGCACCTCGATGCCAGCCTCCCGCACGTCGCCGGGGACTATATGGGAGAGCATTGGCTCGCCACCTTCGCGCTGCTCGCGCTGGAGCGATGAGGGGCGCCGGGCGGCCGCTTACACCGGGCGAGATCGACCTCTGCCGAAGGGTGTTTCCGGATCCGCTTCCCTACCGGGCGGTGCGGCTCTGCGACGGCGCCGGCCGCAACCCCGTTGCCGGCATGGCGTTTCGCAACCGCGCCACCGCCATCGCCCTGCGCCGGACGATCTACTTTCGGATCCATTATCGAAGCGATTTCGCTTGGGACGCGAAGGATCACGAGGCGCGCCGGCTGTTTCTCCATGAAATGACCCATGTCTGGCAATGGTGGGTGCTCGGCGTTCCGCTCTTCCTGCTGCGCTACGGGCGCGAGCTGAAGGCCTGCCGTTTCGATGCCTCGGCCATGTACCGCTACGCGGACGATCCGCGCCCGTTCGGCAAATGCCGGCTGGAGGCGCAGGCGGAGATGATCGGCGACTATCAGCGGCCGGAGCAACGGTCGTCGATTGCTGCCAGGCTGAGCGGAACCGGATTCTACGGCCTGTAGATTTTAGCGAGAAAATACGGGCGCTTGCGCTGCTTGGCTGAGGGCGGCTAGAGAGGTGCGACAGGGGGATTCATGATCGACAGACGGCATTTCATCGCGGGCGCGACGGCGCTCGCGATCAGCGGACGCGCGAACGCGGCGGCCAGGCAGCGGACGAATCCGGCAATCGCGGCAGCGGTCCAGCGGCTGGACCTGCCGTCCGATTTCAGCGGCATCATCGCCCATGCCGTGAAAGGCCGCATCGACTTTCTGCGCACTTACGGCTGGGCCGATGTCGAGGCGCGCATTCCCGTCGACGCCGAGACGAAATTCGCATTCGGCTCCGCATCCAAATGGCTGACCAGCGTTGCCGTCCTCCGCCTCGCCGAGCAGGGCGCACTCCGCCTCGACGCGCCGATCGCGACCTACTTGCCGGATTTCCGGCCCGATACCGGCAGCCGGGTGACGCTGGACCATCTTCTCTCCAACACCAGCGGTATTCCCGATCTGCTCAGCCGCCAACTGAAGTCGGAGCCGGAACTTCGCACCTCTACCGCCTCCGCGGCGGCGATCGTCAGCCGGTTCGGAGGCGGAGACCTTGCCTTCGCGCCCGGAGATGGCTGGGATTATGCCGCGCTCAACTGGGTGATCGTGCGGGCAATCGTAGAGCGGATCACGGGTGAGGCGTTCGAGGCGGTGGTCGAACGGCTGGTGTTCAAGCCGCTGGGCATGTCGCGCACGGTCTTCGCCAATGGCGGCAAGGACAAGGTGACCGGAATGGCAGCGGCCTATCAGACCCTTGATCCGCCGGTTCGCAAGATGTCGCCGGTTCCGGCATTCGCAGGCGCAAGCGGCAATGTCGCCGGAACCGCGGCCGATGCGGTCCGCGCCGCCCACGGCATCTTCGCGACGAAGCTGCTCCGCGACGCGTCGCGTCGGGAACTGGTCCGGATCCGCCGTGCCGACCAGGAATACGCCCTCGGCGGCCGGATCCATCGGATCGGCAACGCGGACTGGGGCTGGGAGACGGGCAAGGTCGACGCCTATCGCGCTCACATTGCGCACCGCCTCGACGGCGATCGAACGATCGTCATCTTCAACAACGGCGATCTTGGTCAGACGCCGATCGGAGGCTGGGTCGAGACTCTGGCGGCCGCGGTCTGAACCGCTGCGGCGCGGAGCGTCCGCTGACCCGGTTCGTTGCCGCTCGATGGCAGAGACCATCCTTCGATCCGGTGACTGGTCGGGCTCGCTCGTCGCGAAATCGGGCATCCGCTTCTTCGTCCGCCCGGTTGAGCCCGGTGATGTGACCGCCCTCGCCGAATTTTATCGCCGGCTGTCGCTGGAGGATCTGCGTTACCGGTTCCTCACCGCCGTGCGCGAAGTCGGGGAGGCGCGCCTGATCGAAATGACCGCGGTCGATCACGATCGAACCGAAAACTTCCTCGCTTTCTGGGGCGAGGCCGACATGCTCGTCGGGAGCGCAATGCTCGTTGCCGACGAAGCGCGGGAGCGGGCGGAAGTGGCGATTGCGATTCGCTCGGACGTGAAGCGCCGCGGCATCGGCGCGCGGTTGCTGATGCACGTCGCCGATTATGCCGAGGCGCGCCGCATCCGCATTCTCGAATCGATCTCCTCGGCCGACAATTGGGCTTTGATTGAACTCGAGCGGCGTCTCGGCTTCACCTGCCGGCCCCTCGCCGACGACGCCTCGCTCGTCCACCTTCAGCGCCGCTTGCGCTGAGCGCTTTCCATCCGATCCGGTGCAATCTGTTCGCCGGAGCTCCTCCGGTCGCCGCGCCGGCTGTTACCGCACAATTGCCTAATCGTCCGAACCTGCGACACTCGAATTGGAGGTGCCGACTCGGATGGATGTCGAAGGCTCGCACATGCCGGAGGGGGCGGTCACGGTGGCACGCGTGTCGACGCGTGCGCTCGATCGCCGTACCCGCCAGGAGGAGATCCGGGAATTTTACGGGCGGATCGGCATGGGTCTCGATCTCGAATCCCGCACCGACGCCGGCCTCGAGTTCGAGGCCGCGACCCTCATCCTGCCGAGCCTCAGTGCATCGGTGGGGTCACTTACCCCGGTGACCTGGACGAGGCGCGCCGATCTGATGGCGGACGGCAGGGACGATCTCTGCATCTCCTGGATCGCCGGCGGGCACCGGCTCGAACGACCGGGTGCGCCGGACCTGCAGACGGCACCCGGCGCCGCCTGCATCATGGCGCTCGACCGGCGCTTTTCGTCGACGACGACCGACGGATCGTGGACCGCCTGCATCCAGATCGCGCGCGATCTTCTGGTCGATCGCGTGCCGGACTTGGACGACGTGCCGCTCGATCGGATCGATCGCACCCGCCCGGAGGCACGCCTGCTGCTCGATTATCTGTGGTCGGTCACCCACCTTCCGATCGCACCCGACATGGCGAAGATCGTGTCCGGGCATTTGGTCGATCTGGTCGCACTCGCGCTCGGTGCCGGCGGTGATTCGGCACGAGGCGCGCAGGACGGCGGTGCCCGCGCGGCCCGTCTGCTTTCGGTGAAGCGCTACATCGCCCGCAACCTTCACCTCTCGACCTTGTCGGCGCGCACCGCCGGGCAGGCGCTCGGAATCGGCCCCCGCTACGTTCGCAGCCTGTTCGCGGACGAAGGCACCAGTTTCTCCGATTATGTCGCGGAGCGCCGGCTGGTCGCGATTCGCAGCCGGATCGCCGATCCCGCCGAGGCGCTGCGTCCGATCGGCGACATCGCCGCCGAACTCGGTTTTCCGGAACCCTCGACCTTCTACCGGCGCTTCAAGGGCCGCTTCGGCATCACCCCTAGCGAGCTGCGTCGCGGCTGAAGGATGCGAGGCAGGACAGCGCAGAGGCAAAGGCTCGGCCAATCCTTGCCAAGACGTTACGGTTGCGGTAGAAATTCCTCGGACGAATGACGGGTGTAAGGTCGTTCAGGGGGGTGGCGTCAATGGAAGCAGTGTCGATCACGCGGAGCACGGATTACGGTCCCTCGCGTCAAGCCCGGCTTGCCCAGATCGAAGCGGCGCAGCGGATCGCAGAGATCACCGCAAAGCAGGAGCCGCCGCCGCCCGAGGCGGTGTCGATCGTCCGTGATCTCCACATGGCGCGCTATGCCTTGCTTGCGGTCGATCCCGGCCAGAATTCGGTGATCTCGGCCGCAGTCGCCGCCTACAATCGCGCGACCCGCGTGCTCAACGTGGTCAGCCCGAGCGGGGCCATGCTGCCGCCGCTGCGCGGCTGATCAAGGGCGCTTGCCGCGGATCGTCCGCAGCAGGCCAAGCCCGACCAGGATGACCGCACTTGCGACAGACAGGATAAGGCAGAGGCTGCGCGACGGACCGGCTGTGTCGAACCACAGCAAAGCCGTACTCGCAACCGCCCAGACGGCGGCAAGGAGCGGCGGCCAGCGGCCGTAATCGCGCACCCGAAAAGGGTGGATGAAGAGGATCGGCGCAAAGGTCGCCGCCACCAAAAACAGGATTACGAAGGTGCCGGCGACCGGCCCGGCGTCGAGTGCGAAGAGATAGAAAGCGACGACGTTCCACAGGGCGGGAAAACCGCGGAAATAATTGTCGTCGCTCTTCATGTCCTTGCGCGCGAACAAATAGAGCGACGAAAGCTGGATCGCCGCCGCCAACCAGGGCGCCAGCACCTCCGGCATCAGCCCTGCGCGCCACAGGAACAGGGTGGGCACGAACACGTAGGTCAGATAATCGACGACGAGATCGAGCGTGTCGCCATCCACTCGCGCCGCCTTCTCCTTGACCATCGCCCAGCGCGCGAAGCTGCCGTCGATGCCGTCGACCACCACTGCCACGAATAACCAGAACAGAGCCAGGCGCCACTCGCCGCGTTCGACCGCGAACAGGGCCAGCATGGCAAGGATCGCGCCGCTCGCGGTAAAAGCGTGGACGAGCCAGGCGAAGAAAGCGGGCGGGCCGGAGTGGCCGACGTTTTTCCCTGCCGGTTCGTCCATCTCGTCCTTCCACCAGGCTGTTGCGGGCCCTCAACAATCCCGCGCTTGCCACGGTTCCAAATTTGGCCGTTTCGGCAGCGAAACCGAACCGCCGCTGCCGCGTTCACGCGCCATGTTCCACACTCCGCGTAACCTGCCGATCCCCGCACGTGCTTGAGCCGGGGCGAAATTGCTGGCGGATCGAGCGGGCCGATCGGGCCGCTCTGGTCGTCGACGCCTGCGACTATTTCAAGCTCGCACGCCAGGCGATGCTTCGCGCCAAATCCCAGATCATGCTGATCGGCTGGGATTTCGACACCCGGATCTTCCTCGACGAGGAAGAACGGGACGGCGCCCCCGGCGAGCTCGGGCCGTTCTTGTCATGGCTCGCAAAGCACCGTCCCGAAGTGAAGATCAACATCTTGCGCTGGAATCTCGGCGCGGTGAAGCTGCTCGGCCGCGGGACCACCATCTTCCGGCTGGCGCAATGGGCGGCGAGCAAGCAGATCACCTTCAAGCTCGACGCGGCGCATCCGTTCGCCGCCAGTCATCACCAGAAGATCGTGGTGATCGACGATCGCCTTGCTTTCTGCGGCGGCATCGACATGACCGCGACACGCTGGGACACGAGCGAGCATCGCACCGACGATCCGCGCCGCAAGCGCCCGACCACCGGGCGTCTGTACGGGCCCTGGCACGATGCGACGATGGCGGTCGACGGCGCGGCCGCCAAGGCGCTCGGCGACCTCGCGCGGGAGCGGTGGGAGATTGCCGGCGGCGGCAAGCTGCCCGTGCCGGATGTCGAGAGCGATCCCTGGCCCGCCGAGCTGGAGCCGCACTTCGCGGGCGTCGACATTGCGGTTGCCCGCACCCGCGGCAGCATCAAGGACGTCGAGCCGCTGCGCGAGATCGAAGAGCTCTATCTCGACATGATCAAGCGGGCGCGGCGCTTCGTCTATGCCGAGAACCAGTTCTTCGCGTCGCGCACGATCGCTGCGGCGATCGCCGAGCGGCTGAAGGAGCCGGACGGGCCGGAATTCGTCATCGTCACCCCCAACGTCGTCGAGGGGCTGGTCGAGGAGGAGGTGATGAGCCCCGCGCGCGCCGAACTGATGCGCAGGCTGGCCGAGGTCGATGTCCACAAGCGCTTCCGCATCTACACGCCGGTGACATCGGACGGCGAGGACATCTACGTCCACGCCAAGATCACCATCGTCGACGACGAAATGCTGCGGGTCGGCTCTGCCAACATCAACAACCGTTCGATGGGTCTCGACAGCGAATGCGATCTCCTGCTCGATGTCAAGGCCGGCAATGACGGCGTCGAGGACGAGATCGGCTTCCTGCGCTGCCGTCTGCTCGCCGAGCACCTCGGCGTTCCGGGCGAGGTGGTGAAGGAGAATTTCGCGCAAAGAGGGCTGATCGGAACGATCGAGGCGCTGCGCGGCAAAGGCCGGACCCTGGTGCCGTTCGAGCCCAAGGAGCCGAACGACCTGGAAAAGGCGCTCGTTCAGAAGGAGCTTCTCGATCCCGAGAGTGCGGGCGAGGATGACGATCCGGCGCCCCGACCGGGTTTGCTGCGTGGCATCGGGCGGCGGTTCCGGCACCGGCACCCGCATCCCTGAACCTTGAGATCCGTTCGGGCTGAGCTTGTCGAAGCCCTCCCTTCGTCTTGTGCTGGAAGGCAACAAAGGGGCTTCGACCGGCTCAGCCCGAACGGCTTTGCTCTGTATTTCTTTCTGTCGATCCTCCCGTCGGCGGGAGGATCCTACCCAATCACGCGCAGATGTCGGGCTGGCCGGAGGCGAGGGTGAGCGGCACGGCGGCGCCGGTCTGGCTGGCGGCGGTGACATCGCGCAGGTTCCATTTGACCTTGAAGGTCTTGCCGGCGGCGAGCGGCGAGGCGGCGGCGGCCTTCACCATCTTCGGCTTCGGGCTGATCGCGGCGGCGGTTGCGCCGGCCTGGAAGCCGCCGCTGACGATGTCGCCGCCGTTGCAGCTGACCCGGAGCAGGCCCTTGTCCTTGGCGCCGTCGCTGTCCGTGTCGGCATCCGCCTGGACCTCGATCAGCCGCTCGTCGCCGTCATTGGCATAGGCACCGAGCGCAGTGATGGCGACCGTCTTCATGACGGCCGTCCCACCGTCGGCGGCGCCGAGCACCGGGACCATGTCGTTCTGGGCGACGGCGGCGCCGGCCGAAAGCAGGGCGGCGCTCGAAATCAACATCTTAAGCAAGGCAGATCTCCTGAATCCCGCGCCTAAATGCCCGCAAGCGTGCTCCGGAGCAAGCGGACTCCCCGACTCTCGTCGGTCCGGGGAGCCCGCTTCGCCTCATTCCGCGGCGGCCGGCGCGGCCGCCGTGGCGGCGGGAAGCGTGTCGCCCGCCTTGCGCTCCCAATAATAAGGCGCGCGCCGCCGGGTTCCGGTGACTTCCTCGTTGAGGGTCATCGCGTCGTAGAGCCGCCCGTTCAGCATCACCTTGGAGATCTTCTCGGTGTTGCGGATATTCTGAGTCGGATCGGCGTCGAGGATGACGAGATCGGCAAGCTTGCCCGGCTCGAGCGAGCCGATGTCGCGGAAGCCGAGGGCGCGTGCCGGCGTGCGCGTCGCCGCCCGGAGCGCCTCGATGGGAGTCATGCCGCCGCGGACGAACGACCACATCTCCCAGTGCGCGGCGAGGCCCTGCTGCTGGCCGTGACCGCCGATCGACACCGGCACGCCGCGCTGCGAGATCTTCTCGGCGGTGCGGGCGCTGACCTGGTCCGCATAATCCTCGGCCGGTGCCTTGATCACGCGCACCATCTCGGGATTGAGGATGTGCGCGGGGACGTAGCGGGTGAGCAGAGGATGTTTCCACACCTCGCTCTCCTGGCTCCAGTACGGCTCCCCGCCCGGCCCGCCATAGGTCACGCCGAGGGTCGGCGTGTAGCCAACCTTGCTCTGGCCGAAGAAGCTCAGGATGTCCTCGTACAGCTCGGCCTGGGGCAGATTGTGCTCGAGCGTGGTGTTGCCGTCCTGGATCAGGGTGACGTCCTGGCTGTAGAGCGAGGCGCCCTCGGCGACGACCGCGATATTCTCGCGTGCGGCGGCGGCGACGACCTGCTGGCGCTGATCGCGGCGCGGCTGGTTGTAGTTCTTGATGCTGTGCGCGCCCTGCGCCTTCAAACGGCGAACATGGGCGAGCGCATCGTCGAAATTGTCGATCAGCGCGTAGCGGCCCGGGGAACGCGCGCCGTAGACGATCTCGCCGGTCGAGAAGGTCCGCGGCGCGACCAGGATTCCGGCGCGCTGCATCTCCCCGGCCGGGAAGATCTCGCTCGACGTCGACGACGGATCGTGGACGGTGGTGACTCCGAAGGCGAGATGGGCCTGCGCGTCCCAATTCTGCTGCGGCACCAGATCGTCCTCGCCCTGCGCGCCATGGGCATGCGCGTCGATGAATCCCGGCACGATCGTCTTGCCGGCAACGTCTACCGTCCTGGCGCCGGCCGGGATCGTCACCGTGCCGCGTCGGCCCACCGCCTTGATGCGATTGTCTTCGATCAGCACCACCGCATCCTCGATCACGCCGCCATTGTCGTCCGACATGGTGACGACCTTGGCACCGGTCAGCGCGACCATGCCCTGCGGCTTGTCGGCGCGCACCGGCATCGCCAGCGAGATGCCGGTCTTGGGCGGGGTGTAGGTCGCGCCCGGCGACAGCCGGAGCACCGAGGCGGTGTCGACGCTGTACAATGTCGGCCCGAGGCTCCAGGCGAGGGTCGTGCCGTTCCGCGCCCAATGGACATATTGGCCGCCGTCGCCGCTCGCCTTGACGATCGGAAGCTGACCGGCCTTGGCACCAACGTCGACCGTCTTCGCGCCGGCGAAGAAGGGCATCACGAACGCCCCGTAATTCTCGCGGAAGGCGAGGGTGTCGCCGCTCGGCGAGACCTCGTAACCGGCAACCATCTCGCCCTGGGCGTGGGTGCGCGGATCCTTGCCGTTCCAGTCGACGCTGACCAGCCTGGTCTTGTTGTCGCCCGATGTTTCCATGAAGATGCGGTCATTGGTCGCGCCGAAATGCGGGTTCGAGCCGCTGCTCGTCAGCCGCACCGCTTCGCCGCCAGCCGTCGCCACCCGGAACACGCCGGGATTTTCGGACCAGGAATCCGAGGTCAGATAGCCGCCGCCGCCGCGCTCGAAGACGATCGTCTGGCCGTCGGGCGAGAAGCGCGGCCGGCGATAATGGCCGGGGACGTTGGTGACCGTCTTCATCCCCGAACCGTCGGCGGCAATCGTGCGAATCTCGCCGAGCCTCTGGTCGTTCCAGCTGACGTAGACGATCGAGCGGCCGTCCCGCGACCAGCTCGGGAAGAGCTGGAAGTCGCCGTCGTCGGCGGTGAGCTTGCGCGGCGCGCCAGTACCCGCGGAATCCTTCAGATACAGCCGGCCTAGGCTCTCGAATACCACCTGGCGACCGTCCGGCGAGAGACTGGCGAAGCGCGGCATCTTGGTCGTGAACTGGTCGCTGTAGACGTCCACCATCGGCCGCGGCGGATCGACGATCTCGCGCGTGTCGGTGACCTGGAACGGGATTTCGGCGGCGCCGCTGCCGTCGGCGTTGATCCGGCGGATCTTGCCGCCGGCCCAGAAGAGGATCGAGCGGCTGTCGGGGGTCCAGTCCATGTTCGGATAGACGCCGGTCACCGCCCAGGTCTCCTGCATGTCCTGATCGAGCGCGTCGTAGATCTTGCGTTCCTCGCCGGAGCGCAGATCCTTCAGGTACAGCTTCGATTTGGCGCGCTCTCGCCTGACGAAGGCCAGATAGCGGCCGTCGGGCGAAGGCGTCGGACGGACCGATCCGCCCGAGCCCGAGGCGACGGTGCTGCGCTCGCCCGTCTTCAGATCGTATTTCTCGATGTCGAACAACTGCTCGTTCGAATTCTGCGCATATTGGAAGATCGGACCGGACGTGGTGTCGCGGCTGAAGTAGATCGCGTCGCCGCTGGGCGTGAAGGTCGGCTCGCCCAATTCCTTCTGATGCTGCGGATTGGGGCGCTCGACCAGCGCGACGCCGCCACCGCCACCGACATGGTAGAGCCAGATTTCGCCGGTACCGAGCGAGCGGCCGGTGGTGAAATGCTTGCGCGCAGCGATGTATTTGCCGTCCGCGCTCCAGCTCGGATTGTTGAGGAGGGTGAAGGTCTCCTTGGTGAGCTGGCGCTTGCTGGAGCCGTCGAGGTTCATCAGCCAGATATTGTCGCCGCCGCCGCGATCGGAGGTGAAGGCGATCTGCGTGCCGTCCGGCGAGAAGCGCGGCTGCACTTCATAGGGCATGCCGGAGGCGATGCGTGTGGCGCGGCCGCCTGCGATCGGAATGGTGTAGATGTCGCCGAGCAGATCGAAGGCGATGGTGCGGCCGTCGGGGCTGACGTCCAGGTTCATCCACGTGCCCTCGGACACGTCGATCGGGATCGATCTCGTCTTCACCGGCGGCGCTGCGACGTCCCACTTCTTCGGATCTGTCTTCGCCTCGCTTTTGGCCTGCGCCAGCGCAGTCGAGGAGAGGAGGAGAAGAGCGGCCGCGGCAATGCCTTTGTGCATGGAGACTCCGGGAGCAAGTGGGGCGTGCGCGTAGGGCTACGCGCAGCAGGATGGAGCGATGGGTGCCCGATCGTGCGCATCGCTTCAATAGCGTGAAGCGCGCGGGGCAAGGGGCGATGCAAGCACGCAACACCGGCGGACTTTGCCTCGGCTCGCAATGCCGGTGAGAGCGAAGGGCGGCGACTCGTGTAGGCTATTATTCCGCAGGAAAAATCCGCTAGGTTGCCGTCCGGAGGGGACGCGATGCTGTGGCAAGTGCTTTCGTCGGCGCGGCTTGATCTTAGGTTTCGGCCGTCTTCGTCGCTCGAGGTTCGCATCGTCGAATGTCCGGGCCTGTGGATGGATCGTTTGGCGCTCGATGCGCTGATTGCCGAATGCAGGGCGGTCGCTGCGGCATCGATGGACGGCGCGCTCGATTATGGCCTGTTCGGCGATCCCGATGCGCCGGCGAGGACGGTGATCACGCTGGTGCGTGATCGGGCGAGCGGCCGCCCGATTGCGTTCAACGCACTTCCGCTGATCCCGGTCAGTTTGGGCGGAGAACGGCTCGAGGTGCTCCATCTCGGCCTGGTCATGGTCGATCCGAACCACCGCAGCGCAGGACTGTCCTGGATCCTGTACGGCCTCACCTGTTTCCTGCTGTTCGTCCGGCGCCAGCTGCGGCCCTTGTGGGTCAGCAGCGTGACGCAAGTGCCGGCGGTTGCGGGGATGGTCGCCGAGACGTTCGACGGCGTCTGGCCGGCGGCCCATGGCGGCAGCCCCTCATTCGCGCACCGCCATATCGCCCGCCAGATCATGCGCGACCATCGCGCCGTGTTCGGCGTCGGAGCGGATGCCGGCTTCGACGACGAGCGCTTCGTCATCACCAACGCCTATACCGGCGGCTCCGACGATCTGAAGAAGAGCTTCGAAGATGCTCCCAAGCACAGGCAGCCAAGATACAATGATTTCTGCGCGAACCTGCTCGATTATCGCCGCGGCGACGACCTCCTGCAGATCGGCCAGATCAATCTGGCGACCGCGCGGCGCTTCCTTGCCGAGGCGGTACCGCATCACGCGCTGCCCCAGCTCGGCGTGCAGATGCTGATCCTCGTTACGCAGGCGGTGCTGGCGCCCGCGGCGCAATGGCTGGCGGCCGATCGCCCACTCGGTCCATTGAGGCCTTCCCTGTGAGCAGCGAGCCTTTCTCCTACGCCGAGATGACGACCCGCAACGCCGGCTTCGTCTCTCCGGCCGAGCAGGCGAGGCTGAACGCCTCGGCCGTCTTCATTCCCGGTGTCGGTGGCATGGGCGGTGCAGCCTTCATGGCGCTGGTGCGCGCCGGCGTCGGTCGGTTCACCATCGCCGATCTCGATCGGTTCGAAATATCGAACCTCAACCGCCAGCTGTTCGCAACGCTGAATACGGTGGGCAGCCTCAAGGCGGAGGCCGCCGCCGACGCGGCAAGGCGGATCAATCCGGCCGTCGACATCCGCGTGATGGGCGGGGACTGGACGGAAGCGCTCGATGCGATTGCGGGCACGCACGATCTGATCGTCAACGGCATGGACGATGCCGCCGCGGGCGTTCACCTCTACCGCCGTGCCAAGGCGCATGAGCGGCTGGTGATCGACGCTTATGCATCGCCGCTGCCATCGGTCACGGTGGTCCGGCCGTCCGATCCGCGGCCGGAAGAACGGCTCGGCTATCCGACGGTCGGAGTCGAGTGGACGGCGATCGACAAAGCCATGCGCGAACAATGTCTCGTCCGCGAGATCGAATATGTGCTCGTCCATTCGTCGTCCCACCGCCATGTCGATCTGGAGATCGCCGCCGAGGTCGCAGCGGGACGCCGATCCCGCTTCTCCTTCTCGACCATGGTGACGATGGCCGGGACGATGATGGCGGAGGAAGCGGTGCGGGCGCTGCTCGGCAGGCCTGGCGGGCCCGATTGCCGAGGCTATTTCTTCAATCCGCACCGGCTTCGGGTGGAGCGGCCGTTGCCGGCGCCGATCGCCGCGATGAAGATGCTTCTGGTCCGGCGCTTTCTCAAAAGGATGATGGCGGCTTGATCCAAGACGCCGCCCTGACGGCGGACCTCCTGGTCAATGGCACTGCGCTCGCAACCATATTGATGGCGGTGGTCGCGATGCGCCGAGGCGCCTCGCTCGCTCCCGCCGGGCGGCGGCTGCGGGCGCTCTACCTCGTGCTTGCGATCCTGCTTGCGCTGCGCGCTTTCTACTGGATGTCCCGGTCAGGCTGGCTGGCGATTCCGGTGACCATGGCGGCGTGCTGGCTGCCCTTGTTCGCGCTCCGCCTGATCGAGGATTTGCTCCGGCGGCACGCCTCCGCCGCGCTCAAATGGCTCGCCTTGGGCGGGGCGATGCTGTTCAGCGTGGCCGCGATCGTCACGGGCGCCTTCATTCCCAAGCCGTTGCTGACCGCATTGGCCCTGTTTCAGGTGATCATGCTGATCGGACTGGTCTGGTTCGTCGCCCGGACGCGCAAGGCCGGCCTCTCGCCGGCCGAGACCGGGCTCGCCGACACTTTTGCGCTCGCGCTGCTGCTAGCCATTCCGTTCGCCCTCAGCGACTTCCGGGACATCCTGCCCGGCCTGCCGGTGCGGATGGGCAGCATCGGCGTTCTCATCTTTGCCGTTGCGACCTCCCGCTTGCTCTCGGGGTTCGGCGCGCCGCGCCTGTTCCTCGCCGATGTCGCCGCAATGTTCCTGTGCGGACTGCTGGTCGTCGGCGGCGAAGCGTTGCTGAACCTGTCCTTGGCCTCGGGCGATCTCATCCGTCTGTTTGCGCTGACCGTCGCGGGCGTGGCGGCGATGCTGGTCTTCCAGCGCCTCCGTGAGGCGCGCGCGGTTGCGCGCCTCCGGCCGTCCATCATCGGCGCCGTCGCGCGACTTCCCGAAACTTCGGACATCGACGCCTTGGTCGGCTGCCATCCCGTCACGGCCTCGGGCAGGATCGTCGCCGGAAGCGGGCTCGCACTCTATGATGCCGATGCGATCACGGCCCTGACCGGCCATCGCGTCATCACGGCCGAGACGGTGCTCGATCCAGGCCCGGGGAGCGCGGCCAGCAACCTGCTCAGCGAAAATGAAGCGACCCATCTCGTGCTGCTGTCGCGCGATCCGCCCCAGTTCCTCGCCGTCGCCTCGGGCCAGATCGGCCGGTCGGGATCGATCGACGTCGAGCTCGACATGCTCTCACGGCTGGCGCAAGGGACACGGCGATGATCAGCTTGCGCAGCGGCGACATCGATGCCTTTTTCGCGGCGCCGTTCGCAGCCTATGATCAAGGTACGGGCTACGTCTCGCCGATGCGATCGGATATCGCCCGGATGCTCGACGGGGCGAAGAACCCGCTCTTCACATCGGGAAACCCCTTCGGCTTCTGGACCGCGCATCGCGGGGACCGGGTCGTCGGGCGGATCGTCGCGCTCGTGCATGGCGCATCCAACATGCGTCACGGAATGCGGCGGGCTCAATTCGGTTTCTTCGATTGCGCGGAGGATGGGGAGGCCGCCGCCGCCCTGCTCGGTGCAGCGGAGCACTTCGCGCGCGACCATGGCTGCGATGAACTGGCCGGCAACTTCAACCTGACGGCGATGCAGCAAGCGGGCGTGATGACCGGCGGCTTCGGCGCAGCGGCCTACACGGACATGGTGGTCAATCCGCCGCACATCCCGGGCTTGCTGACCGCCAACGGCTTCGAACCCTTTTTCCCGATGACCACGTTCGAGCTCGATCTCGACCATGTGACGCCGCCACAGGTGGATTTTCGAGCGCTCGAACAGGATGGCTTTCGGTTTGCGCCGATCGAGCGCAGGCATTTCGCGGCGCGGATGGAAGAGGCCCGGCTGGTGCTGAACGACGGCTTCGACCGCAATCCCATGTTCGTGCCCCTGACCGAAGAGGAATTCCGCTTCCAGGCGGGAGAGATGATGGCGATCCTCGATCCGCGCCTGTCCGCCGTGCTGCACCATCGGGGTCGCCCCGTCGGGGTGATCGTCTGCATTCCCGATCTCAACGGCTTCCTCAAGGCGACGCGATCCCGCTGGACCATTTCCACCCTGTTCCACTTCCTGCGCTTTCGTGTCCGGCGACGCCGGGCGGTGATCATCTTCTATTCGGTCGTCCGGGACTGCCACAGCCAGGGGCTCAACTCGGCGATGCTTGCCCGCGTCATCGGAGCGCTCCGCACGGGCGGATATCGTTCGCTTGGCATCACCTGGATCGCGGACGAGAACAAGGCGAGCCTCCGCCAGATGGAAAAGATCGGCGCACGACCGCTGCATCGGCTGCACCTGTTTCGAAAGGCGGTGGCGGCGTGATCCCTGCGGATCTGCGCATCGGCCTGGTGGCGGAAGCGGCGCTCGCGCCGAGCGTCCATAATGTTCAGCCCGCGCGCTGGCGCTTCGACGGCGATGGCGTGATCCTGTTCGAGGATCGGGCGCGCCGGCTTCCGGCCGGCGATCCGCGGGGCCACGATGCGGCCCTGAGCCTTGGCGCGGCGGCCGAAGGCATGGCGATCGCATTGTCCCGCCTCGGCTACCGGATGCAGGCGGACGGATCGGGGGCGATGCCGCTGGCGGCCGGCGCGGCAGTCCCGGTCCGCCGCTTTCGGATTGCAGGCGAGGGGCAAAGCGATCCGCTTGCGGCCTTTGTCGAGCGGCGCCGTTCCCATCGCGGCGGGTTCGCGCCGGCCACCGCCACCGACCGCGCCGCGGCCGCCGTGCTGGGCAGCGACGACCTCGCCGTGATCCGCGCGCCGGAGGCGCTCGCCGAGGTCGCGCGCCTCGCCGATCGCGCGGGGCTTTCGTTCCTCCGCAAGGCCGATTTCCGGGCGGAGCTGCTCGGCTGGATGCGACTGTCCCGCCGTGATCCGCGCTGGAGCGTCGATGGCCTCAACGCCGATGCCCTGGACATGACGGCGTTCGAAGCTTTCGGCGCGAAGCGGGTGCTCGGGCGCGCACTGTTCCCGTTGCTCGACCGGATCGGCCTTGCCGCGCCGCTCACGGCGGAGCGGGCGAAGGTGGAAGCGGCAGTGGCGCTGCTGATCGTCCATGCGCCGAGCGACGAGGATCCCTTCGAGACCGGCCGCCGCTTCTACCGGCAATGGCTCGGCGTCGTTGCGGCCGGCTTCCAGGCGGCGGTGATGGCGTCGCTGGCCGATCATCCTGAGGCGTCAGCGCGCCTGGCGGAGTTGCTCGCGCTGCCCCCGAACCGCAGGATCGTCAGCGCCTTCCGGATCGGGCGGGCGCCGCCGGACAGCGGCCATCCGCGCGCGCGGCTCTCGCCGGACGCTCTGCTCGTCTAGAGACGTTTCAGGAATTCGATCAGGGCAGCCCGCTCCGCGGCGCTCAGTTCGCGGCCGTGCTCATGGCCGCCATTCCCCCGTCCCGGTTGTTGCACGTCGATCCAGACCGGCCGTGACCAGGGCCGGTAACCGGCGGGGTACGCACCGTCTGCCGTGAGGGCGATGCCGACGCGATCGAAATCGAGCTTGTGGCCGCCGACCAGGAACCGGCCCGGGCGGTGCGTCGGATCGAGCAATGCCGCAATCGTCGGCACCGAGCCGTTGTGGAGGTACGGCGCGGTCGTCCACAGTCCGTCCAGCGGCGGTGCCGCATAGGCGCCGGTCGCCGCCGCCGCAATGCGCGCGCGGTAGGGCCCGCGATTGACCGCGTCCGCCAGGGGCTTGCCGAACAGCCGCGCCCGTGCCGGATCGGTGCCGACGCTGCCGATCCAGTTCGGGAAGGCCAGCAGACGGGGCGCGTCTGCGTCGTCGCTGTAGCGCCCGTGGCAAGCGGCGCAGCGGGCAGCATAGATCACGCTGCCACGGCGGGCGGCTGCGGCGTCGATCTTGCCCGGAAAAGGCGGTGCTCGGTATGCGTCCAGGAAGCGCATGACTGCCTCCGCGCGGTCGAGCTTGGACAGACCGTCGCCTGGCGCCACGCCCATGCTCGGCACGGTGAAGAAGGTCATGATCGCCGCGAGCGCCTCGACATGGTCCTGGGTCACGTCCTGTCGCGTCATCGGCCGATTGCGAGGACGGCCCGGCACCGCATAGCTGCCGTCGTAGAGAAGGCTGGAGCGCCAGGTGCGGTGCCCGAGGTCGGGCACCGAAGTGGTGCCGATCTCCCCTCGTCCGTGATCGGCGAGGGCCACACCCACGGCCCGCTTGAGCGCTGCGACGCCGTTGGTGGTCCCGGGGCTGCCGTTGGGGAAGGGTGTCGGCCGTCCCAACGATCGCAAGGAGTCGAGCCGCGCCTGCACGCGCGGCAGGACCAGCCTGCGCAGTGCGAAGCGTTCCCGCGCATCCATTTCGGGGAACAGGGTCCCTGCGACGTCGAGGAGCGCCTCGGGCCGGTCTGCCGTCTTCTCGAGGGCATCGTACAATGCGGTCGTATAGGCTTCGAGATCGAGAGACGTGTTCGGTGATCCAAGCCACGCTTGTGCCGGTTGCGGACGTCCGCTGCTGTCGTATCGGACACCGGCGTGGCAGGACGCACAACCGAGATTGGCGACGGTCACCCGAAGTCCGGGAAGCACGGCAAGCCGCCCGTGGGTCATTCCGAGGGGATAGTCGGTCGACGCGGGCGGTTGCGGCCGCTGCAGAGGCCAATTTCCGATCCGGGCAGGGAACAGGAACCCGAAGCGGGCGAGGACGCGATGCAGCGTTGCGACGGTCACCAGGGTGCCCGGATCGCGATCGCGCTCTGCGAGGACGAAAGCGGCGGCGGCGAGGCGCCAGGGCACGGCATGGGTGTCGAGCGCGCCCCGGCTGAGGCCGCCGAAATCATCACCGTGGAAATAGAGCGCGCCCCGTGGGACAGTCTCGAATGCTTCGTGCCTGGCGGGGAGGATCTCGGACCGGACTTCCGAGTCCTGCATCCATGCGATCGTCAGGGCCGCCACAGCGGTCATCGCCGCCGCCGCAATCACGAAGAACGCTCGGCGGCGCGGTCTCGGCGTGCGTGCGTGTTCTGCCAACCAAGATCTCCCGGCCGAGCGCGAGCTTACAGGCGGATGGGACGGGCGCAACGCTCAGCTGCGACAGCAGACGAGGAGTGGCGCCAGCAGTCACGCGCCGATACGCGCCCAGTCGAGGCCAAATCGCTGAAGATATTTTCGCAGCCGGTCTGCATCGTTGGCCGAGGTGCGCCGTGTGCGCGAGGCGCTGAACAGGGTCCGTCCAGCCTCTGAAAGGGAGCGGCTGCGGCGGCAGATGCGCACCACTTCCGCGAGCTGCACCCGATCGAACGGGTCCAGTTCGCCCAAAGCCGCATCATCGAGCAGTTCGGCGAGCGGATCCGGCGCTTGCGAACCGCCGGTCCAGAATCGCTTCAGCCGCGCCTTTTCAGCCTCCACCGTGGCGACGTCGATGCGTCCGGACGGGGCGAAGGTCGCCATGCGGGTGACGCTGGCGCCGAGATCGCGGAAATTGCCCGACCACAGCGCGTCGGGCGCGGTCGCGAAATCGAGAAAGGCACGGCGTGCCTCCTTGTTGAAGCTCACCTGCATGCCCTCGCGCTGGGCGAAGCGATCGAGCTCATAGGCGAGGTTGGGCTCAATATCCTCGATCCGATCGCGCAGCGCCGGCAGCTCGAACGTCCACAGATTGAGTCGGGCGAACAGATCGTCGCGGAAGCCTCCTGCAGCAACGGTAGCGCCGAGATCGCGATTGGTGCCGGCGATCAGCTGAAAGTCGGACGAGACCTCCCTGTCGGCGCCGACGGGTAGAAATTTCTTCTCCTCGATCGCACGCAGGATCATCGCCTGCTCGTCGAGGCCGAGCTCACCGATCTCGTCGAGGAACAGGACGCCCTTGTCGGCAGCCCGGAGCAATCCGGGGCGGTCGGCTGCGGCACCGGTGAACGCGCCCTTCTTGTGGCCGAACAAGGCCGACATCGCGCTGTCCCCCTTCAGGGTCGCGCAATTGACCTCGACGAAGGCGCCCGACACCTGATGCTTCAGCCGCTTGAGTTCGAACAAACGGCCGGCGAGCTGCGACTTGCCGGCGCCGGTCGGGCCCATCAGCAGGATCGGCGCACGCGAGCGGACCGCGACCTGCTCGATCTCGTCGATCATCCGGTTGAACGCGGCATTGCGGGTCTCGATACCAGATTTGAGGAACGAGCTGCCCTCTGCGGCCTGGGCGGCGAAACGGGTAGCGATGCTGTCGTAGCGGGAAAGATCGAGATCGATCACGCTCCACAGGCCGACGCAATCCGGATCCTTTCCCCGGCCCGGGTTCGTCTGCAGCAACCGCCCCGGCAGATAGCGCGCTTCGGTGAGCAGAAAGAGACAGATCTGCGCAACGTGCGTGCCGGTGGTGATGTGGATCAGATAATCTTCCGCCTCCGGATCGAACGGATAGGACCGTGCGAAATCGAGCAGCTTGCCATACACCTCCTCGAAATCCCAAGGGTTGGCGAAGTTCAGCGCGCGCAGCCGCACGTCTGTTTCCGGGGAGACGGAGCCGATGTCGCCGCGGACATACCTCGCCAGTCCCTCATGCGCGTCGCCGTGGATCAGCTCGAGACGGTCGACGCGAAGATCCTCGTGCATGCACAGGCCGACGGTCGGCCGCCACTTGTTCCAGCGCGATGGGCCGATCTTCGACGCGTCGAGCGTCGAGCCGACGAATCCGATCACAACGGTGGGTCTCATCTTTATACCATGAGATAAACCGCTATCCTTGTCGATAGACAATGCGTCGGCGTCGAAACACCGATGCTTCAAGAGTGTCGGTTAAAATTAAGCTAAAACAGAGTCTTGCGAATTCTCTGTGACGTGGGCGTCGGATTGGCACGGCAGTTGCAGAGCTTCTGGCGTCGGCCGACAGGATGATGAGGCCGACGCAGGTGGGGCGGCTGGAATGGGCCAGTCGCCCCGAACGTCAGGGTGTAGCTCAGTTGGTAGAGTTCCGGCCTTGGAAGCCGGTGGTCGTTGGTTCGAGTCCAGCCACCCTGACCATCACGGAGGAAGATGCCATGGCCAATAAGGGCCTTTTCGCTTCCGCCATAGCCCGGCTCCTGCCGGCGGCGGAAAGTGTCAATCGGGAGCAGGCGCCGGCTTACACTTACGGGCCCGAGCACAAGCTCGCCCAACTGGCGGCGACCGGCACCCTCCAGGACAGTTTCTACGGCGCGGCCGAGAACCAGCTTGCCGACGTGCTCGCTGCCGCCAAGGCGGTCGACCCGCTGTTCGTTGCCAAGGCCGCCATCTACGCCCGTCGGCGCGGTGCGATGAAGGACATGCCGGCTCTGCTGACGGCGTGGCTGACCTTGGCCGACCCGGATCTCGCCGTCAGCGTCTTCGGTCGGGTGATCGACAATGGCCGCATGCTGCGCAATTTCGTGCAGATCATGCGCTCCGGCGTGGTCGGGCGGAGCTCGCTCGGCACCCGTCCGAAGCGGCTGGTCCAGCAGTGGCTGGAGCGGGCGTCGATACGGACTTTGATGCATGCTGCGACCGGCAAGGATCCGTCTTTGGCCGACATCGTGCGCATGGTCCACCCGAAGCCGGCGGACGAGGGTCGCAGAGCCTTCTACGCCTGGCTGATCGGCAAGCCGTACGACGTCGATCAGCTGCCGGCGGAGATCGCGGCCTTCGAGGCGTGGAAGCGCTGCCCGGAGGGCCCATTGCCCGACGTGCCGTTCGAATGGCTGACCGCCTTCGATCTGACCGCCGCGCATTGGGCCGAGCTGGCCGGGCGCATGGGCTGGCAGGCGCTGCGCATGAATCTCAACACGCTGGCGCGCCAAGGGGCGTTCGCGGTGGAGGGGTGCGCGGAGCAGGTGGCCGCGCGTCTTTCGGATGCGGCGGAGATCGCCAGGGCACGGGTGCTCCCGTACCAGCTGATGGTCGCGCTCGGCACGGCCGGCGACGGGATGCCGCTGGTCGTCCAGGCGGCGCTTGAGCAGGCGCTCGAGACGTCGTTGGCGTCGGTGCCGGCGCTTCCGGGCCGGGTGGTCGTCTGCCCGGACGTGTCCGGATCGATGAGCGCGCCGGTTACCGGCTATCGCAAGGGCGCATCCTCGAAGGTGCGCTGCATCGACGTCGGGGCCCTGGTCGCGGCAGCCGTGCTGCGCCGGAACCGAGATGCTCTGCTGCTGCCGTTCGAGCAGAAGGTCGTGCCGATAACGCTCGATCCCTTTGCCCGGGTCGCGGTCAACGCCGCCTCGCTGGCGGCGGTCGGCGGAGGCGGCACCAATGTCTCGGCACCGCTGGCTTTGCTCAATCGGGACCGGGAGGAGGCCGACCTGGTGGTGATCGTATCGGACAATGAATCCTGGGTGGATGCCACGCGTCACGGCGCGACGGCGACGATGCGGGAATGGGAGCGGCTGAAGAACAGGTGCAGGGGCGCGAAGCTCGTCTGCATCGATCTCCAGCCCTACGGCACAACTCAGGCGAAGGCTCGCAAGGACATACTGAATGTCGGAGGCTTCTCGGACGCGGTGTTCGAGACGCTCGCCCGCTTCGCCTCCGGCGCGGCGGAGAGTGACTGGGTGGGTGAAATAAACGCAATGGAGGTGTGACGACACATATCGCGGCGAATGCCGGAAGGACTACATCGTCTGATAAACGCCAGGTCGCGGGTTCGAGTCCCGCCGGATCTTCTGAGGATCCGTAGCTCAGTTGGTAGAGCAGGAACGTCCTTCCAAATACTCGTCGCCGCGAACCGTGGGAGCCGCAAAGAGCGGCGGGAATGCGGGCGAGGACTACATCCTGGCATGATGCGAAGGTCCTCGTCTTATACTCGTCCCGCCGTTTCAAGCGGCGCCGGCGAATGCTGATGGGAATACATCTGGTTGTGGGCTTCGGCTCTGCGGTTCAACTCCGCGTCTCTCATCGGCCCTCGTCGCCGGTTCATTTGATGTGGCGAATGCCGACGGGACTACATCCACGCTGGAGGCGCCGGTTCGAGTCCGGCAGGGTGCAAGCCCGAAGCTCTGGGAGGAGCGCCAGCAATCGTCCCGTTACTCCTCGTCGCCGCATCATCGATCATAAGTCAGAACAAGGGAGAGCCGAATGACCGAGCAGAATTTTGAAGTGATGGCGGTCGAGGGCGGCGCGCCGGTGAAGATGTGGACCAAGGGCGTCGCAGTCGATCCGAAGGCGCGCGACCAGCTGTCGCGGGCGGCGAAGATGCCGTTCGTGTTCAAGCACGTCGCGGCCATGCCGGACGTGCATGTCGGCATCGGCGCCACCGTGGGATCCGTGATTCCGACGAAGGGCGCGGTGATTCCGGCCGCGGTCGGCGTCGACATCGGCTGCGGCATGATGGCGGCCCGCACCTCGCTCCACGCGGCCGATCTCCCTGACAGTCTGGAAGGGATACGCAGCGCAATCGAGCAGGCGGTGCCGCATGGCCGCGATGTCGGCCGCGGCAAGCGCGACAAGGGCAGCTGGGGCGACCCGCCGCCGGAGATCTTCGGCGCCTGGGCGACGTTGGCCGAGCGCTTCAAGCGCATCGTCGACAAATATCCGAAGCTCGAGAAGACGAACAACCTCGTCCATCTCGGCACGCTCGGCACCGGCAACCACTTCATCGAGCTCTGTCTCGATGAGGCGGACCAGGTGTGGGTGATGCTCCATTCGGGGTCGCGCGGCGTCGGCAACGCGATCGGCAGCTTCTTCATCGAGCTGGCGAAGCAGGACATGCGGCGCTGGTTCGTCAATCTGCCGGACGAGAATCTCGCTTATTTCCCGGAAGGGACGGACCATTTCGACGATTATGTCGAGGCGGTGGGCTGGGCGCAGGATTATGCGGCATTGAACCGTCGGATGATGATGACCAACGTGATCCGCGCGATCCGAACCGTCATCGTCAAGCCGTTCGAGGCCGAGCTCGAGGCGATCAACTGCCACCACAATTATGTGCGGCGGGAGAACCACTTCGGCGAGAACGTGCTGGTCACCCGCAAGGGGGCGGTGCGGGCAGCCGAGGGCGTGATGGGGATCATTCCCGGATCGATGGGCGCCAAGAGCTTCATCGTCCGCGGCCGCGGCAACAAGCAAGCGTTCGACAGCTGCAGCCACGGCGCCGGACGATTGATGTCGCGGACGGAGGCGAAGAAGCGCTTCACCCTCGACGATCACATCGTCGCGACCGAAGGCGTCGAATGCCGCAAGGATGCGGACGTCATCGACGAGACCCCGGCGGCCTACAAGCCGATCGAAGCGGTGATGGCGGCACAGGCCGATCTCGTCGAGATCGTCCACACCTTGAAGCAGGTGGTGTGCGTGAAGGGCTGACGCTCTTCACGCGCATGCCCCTAAGAGAGCTCGCGTCATGCAAAGTCGGGTTGGTCGGTGGGTTCAGGAGGGACGGCTATACGTGTGGCGGTACGCCAACCCCGGCCGGGGTTGGCGTGGATGGCACTTCGCTGCGGATCCACCTGGATGCCGGTCGATCAGACAGTTGCTCGAGGCCATGGCCGGGGAGGCGCCAAGCCATCGCACGCTCAAGCTCGAGCGAGTGACCGACGCTATTCTCGACGTTCCCAATTATGGGCGAAAGAGCGCCGGAACCTTCAGCAAGCTGCGCATCCGCTATGTGCCGGACGAGCGGCAACTGCAGCTATCAATACAAGACGAAATGCTGACCATGACCTTAGGCCGGAGGCGGGTGCCGGAATTGTCGGAGGCCTTTGCCGAAGTCGAAGTCGGTGGAGGCGACTTCGGAATACGAACGTCCGATGATCGTCAGGCCGAGATCTGGATGTTCTGGTGGATGCCGGCATCGCTTGCGAAGATGGGAGATTGAAGTGATTGAGATAGACGGGGCGCAGGGCGAGGGCGGGGGGCAGGTGCTGCGCATCGCGCTTTCGCTCGCGCTGGTGACCGGCCAGACGTTCCGGATCGAGAATATACGCGCCAACCGTTCGCGGCCGGGCCTGATGCGGCAGCATGCGACCGCGGTCGAGGCGGCCTGCGCGATCGGCGGCAGCGAATGCGAAGAGCTTGCCGTCGGCGCGTCGGCGTTGACCTTCGTGCCGGGCGCGGTGCGCGGCGGCGATTATCACATCTCCGTCGGCACCGCCGGCAGCACCGGCCTGGTGCTGCAAACCATCCTGCCGCCGCTGATGCTGGCGGCGGGGCCGTCGCGGCTCGTGCTGGAAGGCGGCACCCACAATATCTACGCGCCGCCGTTCGATTTCCTCGAACGCGTGTTCCTGCCGATCGTCAACCGGATGGGGCCGACCGTCTCGGCGCGGCTGATCCGCCATGGTTTCTACCCGGCGGGAGGCGGCCGCATCGAAGTCGATATCCAGCCGACGGCGTCGCTGACACCGTTGAACCTGATCGATCGCGGCGACCTCGTTTCGGTCGAGGCACGTGCCCTCGTCGCGGCGCTGCCGGGGGACATCGCGGTGCGCGAGCTCGCCGCGGTTGGGGCGGTGCTCGGCTGGCCGGAGGAGGCGCGCAGGATCACTCAGCTTCCCGAGCGCAGCGGCCCCGGCAATATCGTGATGCTGGAAGCGGTGTTCGATGAGGTCACCGAACTGGTCAGCGGCTTCGGCAAGCTTGGTGTCGCCGCCCACATCGTCGGCGACACCGCCGCCAAGAGGATGGCCGGCTATCTCGCCTCAGGCGCGGTGGCGGGCCCCTTTCTCGCCGATCAGCTCCTGCTGCCGCTGGCGCTCGCCGGCAGCGGGCAGTTCACCACGGTGAAGCCGTCGCTGCACAGCCGCACCGCGGCGGAGGTGATCGCCCGCTTTCTCGACGTGCGGATCACGTTCCAGGAACAGGAGAACGGCAACCACCTGGTGACCGTCGCCCGGGCCTAGTCTCCTGCCTTCCGCTCGACGCCAAAGCGAAAGCTCGTCGTCGAGCGGAAGGTCTCGCCCGGGCGGAGCAGGGTCGACGGGAATTCCGGCCGGTTCGGGCTATCGGGAAAATGCTGGGTCTCGAGCGCATAGCCGTCGCCCTGGCGGATGGTGCGGCCGCCGGCGCCGATCAGGCTGCCGTCGAAGCTGTTCGCGGTATAGACCTGAAGCGACGGTTCGGTGGTGCTGACCTCCAGGCTACGGCCGCTGGCGGGATCGAACGCGCGGGCGGCGAGGCGAAGACCGCTGCCGTCGATCGCGAAGCCGTGGTCGAACCCGCGGGCGAGCAGCATCAGGGGGTGGGTAGAGCCGATCCGGTCGCCGATGCGGGCAGGCGTGCGCAGGTCGAACGGGGTGCCGTCGACAGGCAGCAGGGCACCCGTGGGGATCCGCCGAGCGTCGAGTTCGGCGATGCGGGACGCGTTGATCTGCAGATTCTGATTGTCGGCACTGCCCGAGGTGCCGCCCGCGAGATTGAAATAAGCGTGGTGTGTGAGGTTGAGAACGGTCGCGCGGCTGGTCGTCGCGGCATAATCCAGCCGCAGCGTGTCATCGGCGGTCAGCGTGTAGGTGACGGCGATTTCGAGCGTTCCGGGGAATCCATTCTCGCCATCGGGGCTGGTGTAATGGAGCGTCACCGCGCTGCAGCCTGCCTCCGTGCATGGCTCGGCGCGCCAGACCTTGGCCGCGAAATTGGGAACGCCGCCATGCGAGACCACCACTTCCGGATCCGCCGAGAGCGGGTAGCGGGTGCCGTCGATCGAGAAGCCGCCCCGGGAGATCCGGCCGGCATAGCGGCCGACGAGGCTGCCGAAATTGGGCTTGGCCTCGTAGGCGGCGAGATCAGGCAACGCGAGCACGACGTTGGCGCGCCGTCCGTCGCGGGCCGGTACGGTGATCTCGTCGATGATCCCGCCCAAAGTGAGAATGCCGACGCGCATCCCGCTCGGATTGGTGAGGACGATCCGCTCGACGGCGGCACCCGCCTTGGTAATTCCATAAGGCGCGCGGGCGACGCCCGGCGTTGCGGCGGCGGCGGTCGCGGCGGCGAGGAGGCTCATCATGTTTGCTGGATGCGCGAACGCCGCGGCCGAGGCAAGCACGCCATTTACCCTTCCTTTGCAGGTGGATCGTTAAGCCTCTGGCGAGAAGAGGAATCCGATGCTCCAGACCGTCTACATCAGCACCGCCCAGCCCAAGCTCCCGCAGGCCGAGTTGCGCGCGGTGCTCGACTCCTCGCGGCGTAACAATGCCGCCGTTGGCGTGACCGGCCTGCTGGTCGCCGGCGGACGCCGATTCCTCCAGGTGCTCGAAGGTCCGGACGCGGCGGTCGAGGCGACTTTGGCCCGCATCAAGGTGGACCCGCGCCACCGCGCGATCGTCACGCTGTCGCGCAAGGACGTCGACGCGCGCCAGTTCGGCGACTGGTCGATGGGCTTCGAACTGGGCGCCGCCGCCGGCACCGCCGACCTCAAGAGCGTGGTCGACAGCCTCGTCTCACGGCTCAGTGACCGCAACCTCGCGGCCCAGTTCCAGGGCTTCGCCGAGATCCACGCGCGCGCTGCCTGACCGCGCTGCTGGCGCTGCGATGCAACGCGACGGCGTCCGCGGCGTTTTCTCGGCCCCTCAGTCCGAGAATGTCCCCGCCGCATGTCGAAGATCGTAAACGGCTCCAGCCTGCAGCCGCTGTCCGGCGGCAAGCCAAAGCAAATCGTCCTGCTGCTTCATGGCTACGGCTCCAGCGGGGCCGATCTGATCGCGCTGGCGCCGCACTGGCGCCAGGCCTTGCCCGACGCGCTGTTCCTCGCGCCCAATGCGCCGCAACGCAGCCACGGCGCCGGCTACCAATGGTGGCCGCTCGCCGCCTTCACCCCGCAGGCGCTGGCCGCCGGTGCCGCGTCGGCGGCCCCCGCGATCGACGTCTTTCTCGACTGCAAGCTGAAGCAATATGATCTGAGCGAGGCGGACGTTGCGATCGTCGGCTTCAGCCAGGGCACGATGATGGCGCTGCACGTCGGACTTCGCCGCAAACACGCGGTGGCGGGGATCGTCGGCTATTCCGGAATGCTCACCGGCGCGCCCGAACTCGCCCATGCCGCGATCACCAAGCCGCCTGTGCTGCTGATCCACGGCTCGGCCGATCCCATCATCCCGGTCGCGGCGCTGCACGCGGCCAAGGCGGAATTGTTGAAGCTCGGCATCGCGGTCAGCGACCATGTCTCGCCCGGCCTCGGCCACAGCGTCGACCCGGACGGACTCCGCCGCGGCGGCGAGTTCGTCGTAAAGGCGTTGACCGAGAAAGCGTAAGCCGATCGTGGGACGGCGCCGTGGGCGTTCACCTTCCTGCCCGCAGCCGTCGCGGACATTCGGGAACAGCCGCCTCGCAGCGCCGTTCGGCGCAGCGAGTCTTCACGATCAGGATCTGACCCATGGCATCACAGCATTTCACCCCGCCGGGTCCGCTCGGCTTCGGCGGCGCGCCGCTCGGCAACATGTTCGAGGAAGTGAGCGACGCGCAGGCGAAGGAGGCGCTGGTCGCGGCTTGGGAGACCGGCGTGCGCCACTTCGACACCGCGCCCCATTACGGCAATGGCGTCTCCGAGCACCGCTTCGGCCACGTGCTCCGCAATTATCCGCGCGACGAGTTCACCCTGTCGACCAAGGTCGGCCGCATCCTCAAGGCCGATCCTTCGGTGCGCGATAATGGCCCATTCGTGCGGGCCCTGCCGTTTCGCAGCGAAAATGATTATTCCTACGACGCGACGATGCGCTCGATCGAGGACAGTCAACAGCGGCTCGGCCTCGCCCAGATCGACATCGCCTACATCCACGATCTCGCCGCCGACCATCATGGCGACGCCTGGGAAGAGTTGTTCGCGATCGCGATGAACGGCGCCGCCAAGGCGCTGATCCGGCTGCGCGAGGAAGGCGTGATCAAGGCCTGGGGCTTCGGCGTCAATCTGACCGAACCGTGCGAGCGGGCGCTCGAGCAATCGGATCCCGACGTGTTCCTGCTCGCCGGGCGATACAGCCTGCTGAACCAGCCGGCGCTCGATCGGCTGTTCCCGATGTGCGCGGAACGCGGTGTCCATGTCGTCGTCGGCGGCCCCTACAACAGCGGCCTCCTGGCGGGAGGCAAGAATTTCGAATATCAGGAAGCCCCGCCGCAACTGGTGGCGCGGCGCGATCGATTGGCGCAGATCTGCGCCCGCCATGGCGTCGATCTACGCTCCGCTGCCTTGCATTTCTGCGCTGCCCATCCCGTCGTCGCGGCGATCATTCCGGGCGCCAAGCATTCCGATCGTGTCCGGGAGAATGCACGGCTGTGGCAGGCCGACATCCCGGCGGCGCTGTGGGAGGAATTGCGCGCCGAGGGATTGATCCCCGAGAACGCGCCGACGCCGCGAGGGCAGGGATGAGTCTGCATCCGGCAATCGCACCCGGCCGAATCGCGGTGGTCACCGGAGCGGCGAGCGGGATCGGCCGCGCCGCAGCCTTGCGGTTCGGCGCGGCCGGCATGCGCGTCGTCCTCGCCGATCTGGACGAGAGTGCGCTTGCCGCTGCCGGAGACGATCTTCAGCGGCAGGGCATCGAAGCGCGGATCGTGCCGACGGACGTCAGCGATCCGGGCGCGGTCGCGCACCTCAAGAGCGAGGCCGATCGGTTTGGACCGGTTTCGCTGCTGATGAACAATGCCGGACGGGAAGGCGGCGGCGGCATCCTGGCCGGCCACGAGGTCTGGGAGCGAACGGTCGCAACCAATTTGCTCGGCCCGCTCTACGGCATCCAGGCCTTCCTTCCCGATCTGCTCGAAGCCGATTGGCCGTGCGCGGTCGTCAACACCGGCTCCAAGCAGGGGATTACGCTTCCGCCCGGCGATACCGCCTACAATGTCAGCAAGGCGGGCCTCAAGGCGATGACGGAGTCGCTCGCTCACGACCTGCGCGCCACCGGCGGCCGCGTCACCGCGCATCTGCTGATCCCGGGTTTCACCTATACCGGCTTCACCCGGGCCCGCGGCATCGCCGAGAAGCCGGCAGGCGCCTGGACCGCGGAGCAGGTCGTCGATTTCCTGCTGCCGGCAATGGCGCGCGGCGATTTCTACATCCTCTGCCCCGACAACGAGGTGACCCGCGAGATGGACGAGAAAAGGATCGCCTGGACCGCCGGCGACATCGTCGAGAACCGCTCCGCTTTGTCGCGCTGGGACCCGCGCTACGCCGATGCGTTCAAAGCGTATATGGAAGGGAAGGGCGCATGAAGATCGGCTTTGTCGGGCTTGGCCAGATGGGCAGCGCGATGGCGCGCAACCTGATCGCGGCGGGGCACGAAGTAACGGTTTGGAATCGCTCGGGAGCCAAGGCGGCTCCCCTGGTCGGGCTCGGCGCAACGCAAGCGGCGACGCCGGCGCAGGCCGCGGGGGGAGCCGAGATCGTCGCGACGATGCTCGCCGACGACAAAGCGGTCGAGGATGTCGTGTTCGGCGCTGGCGGGTTGCTCGCTGAGGCGAAGTGCCACGTGTCGATGAGCACGATCAGCATCGCGCTCGCCGAGCGATTGACGGCGGCGCATGCCGAGTCGGGCGGCAGCCTGGTCTCGGCCCCGGTATTCGGCCGCCCCGCAGCGGCGGAAGCGGCCAAATTGTTCATCGCCGCCGCTGGCCCTTCCGAAGCGCTCGCTGCCTGCGCGCCGGCGTTCGAAGCGGTCGGCCAGCGCGTCTTCACCATCGGCGAAACTCCGTCGGCGGCCAATCTGGTCAAGCTGTCGGGTAACTTCATGATCATGGCCGCGATCGAGGCCATGGCCGAAGCCATGACCCTCGCGGAAAAGGGCGGCGTCGCCCGCGAGACATTGCTCGAAGTGCTTACCGGCACGCTGTTCGGGTCACCGGTCTACCAGATCTATGGCGACATTCTCGCCGCCGATCGCTTCCGGCCCGCGGGCTTCGCCGCGCCGCTCGGCCTTAAGGACATGCGGCTGGTCGGCGCCGCTGCGGAGGCGGCGCGGGTGCCGATGCCGCTGCTCGGCGTGGTCCGCGATCACCTTCTCGCCGCGATTGCCCAGGAAGGCGACGAGATCGACTGGTCCGCAATTGCCTTGCCGATCCGGCGCGGCGCGGGGCTCGGCTGAGCGACGTCGGCTCGGACCCAAGGAGAGAGCCTGATGAAGGGGTGGGACTCTCGATGCGGACGGCTATCCCCGATGGCGCAACGTGCCGGCCCGATCGATCGCCTGGCGCACGGCCTCGGCACCGCCTGCAAGCGAGAACAAGGCCACAATTGGCGGCTCGGATCCAACTGTGACGCTGATCGAGAGCAGCCCGCCTTCCTCTCCAAGCATTTCGTTAAATGGGACCGCCTGGGCGTCGGCGGAGAGGAGCGGCAGACCGGCGATGTTCACGCAGCGCAGCGCAATTGCACGCCGACCAGCCGGGCCCTCGATCGTGGCCGAATAGGAGCGGTCCGCGCCGCAAGGTGCTTGCAGGTCGAAATAAAACAGACAATTCTCGCCACAGAGGAAGCCGAAGGTCGAGCCGCTGTGATCGGAAGTGAAGGCGCTGGCGAAGCGCTGAAACTCGCCGACCTGCCAATCGCCGATCGTCGCCAAGATCCTCTCGTTGAACGCCGCCGGTACTTTCGGCGGCGGCGCCGGCAGCCGCACCAGCATCGGCGGCTTGTTCGCGTCCCTTTTCGGCGGTGCAGAATTGGCGGATCCGGCGCCGAGATACAGGGCGGCCATGACGCAGAGAGCTCCGAATCGCATCGGCATTCCTCTTGCTGAACCGGGAACGTAACAGGAAAGAAAAGGGTCGACAACGCGAATGCGCTCAGTGCGTTCGTTCAACCCCGCGCGCCAGCGGCAGCTCCGCCGGCCTGCGTCCCGAGCTTCGCTTCCAGGCCCTGCATCGCCCGCCCGATTTCGGGTGGGATCCGGCTTTCGACCCCCGAGGTCATGCCGGTCCAGAGCACCGCGCCGTTTGCATCCTGTGCCGACATCATCACCATCGGTGCACCGTTCCACAGGATGAGGCGGGTTCGCAGGGTGACGGCACCCGGGCGATTCTCGCCCCCGCGAAACACCTGGACGCCGCGCATCCGCTGGGCGCTGGCCATGACGAGCTCGTCGCAGGCCCGCGCTAGCGGCCGATAGCGTGGCGTACCCGTCGCGTCCTCGGCGGCCTTGACGATCAGCGGGGTCGCCGCCGGCCCGGAGCGCGAAATGGCCCAGAACGCCATCGCCGCAAGGATCAGCACCGCCGCGAGCACAGTCGCCGGGAGGAGAATGCGTCGCTGCGGCCGTGCGCGGGACAGGGTCGGGGTTTCGGATGCTTGTGGCTGCGCGGTGGCGACCTCCGGCAACAGGCGATAGCCGCGCTTCGCCACCGTCTCGATGAAGCGCGGCTCGCGAGCGTCGTCGCCGAGTGCCTTGCGAATGTCCTTGAGCACGACCGGCACGCTGTTCGCGCTTATGGCACGGCCGTTCCAGACTTCGGCCAGGATTTCGTCCTGCGAGACGACATCGCCGCGGCGGCGGCAAAGCAGTTCGAGCGTGCGTGCCGCCCGATGTTCCAGCCGCCGCCGCTCCTCGCCCCGCCGCAGCGCGTTCGAGGCCGGCGAGAAGGTCCACTCGCCGATCCTGCAGTCGACCTCGGCGGTTCCCGCGTCTGACAAGAATCGTCTCCCTGATCCGGTCCCGGCAAGAGACCGCAGCCGCGCCTGCGTTGCAAGGCCCGGCCGCCCGGGACGCGCGCTTCAGAACATCTTCAGCTTTTCCTTATTCGACTTGCCGTCCGATCGTCGGCCTTTCTGGCCGCTCAGCGCGGGGCGCCGAGCGCTCCCCCATGTCATGCCAGGAGAGTGTCGATGCGGTTTGAACAGCGGATTCGTGCTGCCGAGCAGCGTGAGCTAGGCCATTGGATCCTCGGCATCGCGACCATCTTCTACGGTGTCGCATGCTTTCTGCAGCGGGATTTCGCGATCTTCTGGCAGCCGGTCCCGGAAAGCCTGCCGCTGCGACAGCCGCTCGCCTTCCTCTCGGCGGGGCTGCTGGTGCTGTCGGGCGCCGGCCTGCTGTTTCGGCGGACGATGCGGGCCGCCGCGATGATCCAGATCCTGCTCTTCCTTGCCTATGTCGCCGCCTTTCTCGCCAATATTGCTGAGCAGCCCGGCACGATCTGGCTCGGCGTCTGCGAGAACCTGGCGGTTGCAGTCGGTGCGGCGACGATCTGGATGCGGACGTC